>CAYQJO010000247.1:0-6317 GCA_964417785.1 uncultured Anaerolineaceae bacterium
AACCGCTTGCGGCTTTAGAAGCCGCCGGACTTTAGTCCGTGCGGAGTGTCACTTTCCAGATGCGAACACAAGCATAGACACATTGGATGTTCCAGACAAATGTATGAACGCGATGAAGCGCGTGGGTATCGAATATGTTGGCGATATGCTTGATGTATTTACAAGACTACCCGGTCCGGCATTTCGAATGAGTGCAAAGTGCTATTCTGCAGTTTTCCGTGAGATTATCACACTGGATGGCTGTCCTTATCGTGACGAAATCGAAAAATGGCTCGTATTTTGGGATGAGCCAGATTGAGGGAATCAAGATGATTCTTGAACTAAAAGCCCGTATCGGCGAAGATGGAAACATTGTGTTTGAGATACCCACTAATTTGCCACAGGGTGAGGTTGAAATCGTTATTACATATCTGACGGATGAGGAAAAAGCGGATGAAACGCTGTGGCAGGCGCAGTTTGACGCTACACCCCCTGCGGTGTTTGAGAAATTGATTGATCAGGGGCTTCAAGACTATCAAAACGGTGAAACTGACGAGTTTGACCCTACTCAAGAAGATGATTAGGCAATGAAGTCACAGCGCAGCAAGCAATTTCGTGACCTTTTTCGTGAATTGTCTCATGATGTCAAAATCAAATGGGCAATGATCCCCACAATATAGGCGTGCAACTGCGTGGGCATTTTCCTGATAATCTCCCCGTTGATGAGTTCGACACGCCAATCCGGGTTTTGTGCAGCGATAATCTCGAAGGTGCTGCGCTCCAATACCATAATATTACGGGCCTCACATTGGATATAGCACGATTATAGCACAATGGGATGTTAACGGACGGCCTTCCGACCGCCCGCATAACTGTTTCACCTACCCCTCGTAGGCCAGCACCTCACGCAGCGTCAGCCTGGAGGCCCGGCGTGCCGGGAAGTAGCTGGAAAAGAAGGCCAGCACCACCGCCAGCAGCAGCCACAGCAGCGCCCCAGAGACATCGAAGCTGTAGGAGAGCGGCGCGTTGCTAAACGCATTGCCCACGCCGTCGCTCAACAGGCGGCTGATGGGCAGCGCCATGATCGATCCCAGGACCCAACCGATCAAACCGACGAAAACCGCTTCCACGATGAAAATGCCCAGAATCTGGTAGTTGGCCGCGCCGACCGACCGCATCACACCGATTTCGCGCATCCGTTCGATGACGTTGATGCTGGTGGCCCCGGCGATACCCAGACCACCGACAATCGCCAGCAAACCAGCCAGCGCCAGCAGTGACACCACCAGCGTGTTGAAGCGCAGATCGAAGCTGGCTTCCAGCGCCGCGAAGGTCTCGGTGCCGTCCACACGCAGACCGGCATCACCGAAGGCAGCCGTCAGCGCCTGGACCTTCTCGTTCAGATAGTCCGCACCGCTCTCCTCCGTCAGGATTCGCAGCGTGCGGGCCTGCCCGCTCTCGTTGATGGCTGCGGAAAGGCTGTCATAGCTGGTCCAGGCCACGTTCTCAAACGAGAAAACCGCCTGTGCCACACCGACAACGGTCCATGTCGTTTCCTGGCCGCGCACGATCACGGTGATCTCATCACCGACCACCACGCTGGATTCGTTCTCGGCGATGTTGCCATTGATGACAACCGCGTTGGTGTCGCCCGCTTCCAGCCAGCGCCCCTCCACGATGAGCGGGTTGATCGTCTCCGATGTGACCGGCAAACCGTTGATGACAATATCGTCGCTCTGGCTGCCATCAGGCCGCACATAGCGTCCGACCGTATCGGTCCAGGCCTCCACCGCTGTCACACCCTCGACCGACTGTGCCACTGGCTGCATCTCCTCGACTGGATACGCCTCGCCCAGGTCCATCCGCACATCGTAGGCATCATAGGCCAGGGCGTCATCGAGCGTGCTAAAGAGCGAATTACGCACGGTGAACACAGTCGCAAAGATAGCTCCTGCCAGCGTCAGCGTGACGACGGTCAGCGCCAGACGTCCCTTCTGGCGGAAGGTGTTGCGGAACGACAGCATCACCGGGCGCGGGAGTCCCTGGAAGCGGGCCACAATCCGGTCGAAGATGGAGTTATTCTCCTGGTTGATGCCGCGAGCGTCCAACGCCTCGCGCACACTGATGCGCGTCCCGGAAAACACCGGTACCAGCGCCGCCAGCAGCGGTACGACCAGACCAATCACAATCTGCACCGCGAACACCCACCAGGGCGCAGAAAAGTCCTCGATTTTGTAGTTGTTCAATTCACCAATAAGCGTCGCCAGTCCGATAGAGCCGAACAGCGACAGCGGCAGACCGATCAACAGAGCCAACACGCCAAAGATCAGTGCCAGCCCCAGGTACATGCGGACAACCTGACTGTTGCGAGCGCCGATGGCCTTCATCACGCCAATCTGCTTCGTTTGCTGCGACAGCAAGGCCGACACAATGTTGACGATCAGGAAGCCGCTCAACAGGAAGGTCATAGACCCGATGACACCCAGCACCAGCAGCAGCGCCACGATAAAGACAAACCCTGGCGGTTCACCCGGTGTGGGAACATTCAGGTTGAAGACAATCACGCCCTGGCTTTCCAGCGTGTCGCGCACCATATTGGCGACGGTCTCAATATAGGCCTGATCGTCCGCGTTTTCGGCCACCAGGAATTGCAGAATGTTGTATTCATCGCTGCCGCTCAGATCAGTCATGGTCTCGGCGGTGACATAACCATAGGCCGTATCCAGCACCGTCGCTGACGGTTGACTCAGGTCATAGGCCTCACCTGCGACATTCAACTCTGCCGTTGTCCCGTCCGGTAGTTGAATCGTGATCGGCTGTCCGGTTTCCGCATTGACCAATCCGGTCGCGCTGCGCTCAATCAGGACTTCGCCCTCCGGTGGCGGCCATGCGCCGCTTTCCGGCTTGATGATACTCAACTGCATGCCCTCGTAATCCGGAACGGCGAACAGGCGTAAATCCTGGAACTCGCCGGGTCCAAGCTGTGCCTGCACGTCAAAGCTGCGCCAGCGCTGCACCATCTCGACCTCTGGCATGGCTTCTACCTGATCGACCAGTGTGTCATCATATCCACTGGTGACGAGCGTAGCGCTGGCCGGATCAATGCTCTCCCAGAGCGCCTGGCTCTCACGGTTGAGAATGGCGGAAGTCCCCGCAATTGAGCCAACAGCGAAAATTCCAACGACAATCGACAGCACCACCAGGAGCGTCCGCGACTTGTCGACTTTCAGGTCCGCCCAGATTTTGCGCCAGCGTGGACTAAGCATGCTGCACCTCCTGAACATCGTCGTGATAACTGCCGTTAATACGCACCCGCCGGTCCTCGACAATCAGACCATCGGCCATGATGATGTCACGGGTAACACGGCTGGCGAGATCGTTGTCGTGGGTCACCATGGCTATCGTCTTGCCCTGTTGAATCAGGTTTTCAAATAAAGTGAAGACGGTCTCAGCGGTCTTGGAGTCCAGGTTGCCGGTCGGCTCATCGGCCATCAACAGCGGCGGATCGTTCGCCAGCGCACGGGCGATGGCAACACGCTGCTGCTGGCCGCCGGAAAGTGTAGACGGAATCTTGTTTGCCTGGTCGGCCAGGCCCACCTGTTCCAACAGATGCAAGGCGCGTTCCGGACGCTCCTTTGATCTGTACATGTTGCAGAAGTCCATCGGCAGCATGACATTTTCGATCACCGTCAATGTGGGTAGAAGCTGGAAGAACTGGAAGATCACCCCCAGGTTGCGACCACGCCACTGCGCCAGATCACTTTCCTTCATGGTGTGGATTCGGGTTCCGGCCACGATGACCTCGCCTTCGGTCGGGTGATCGATACCGGTAATCATGTTCACCAGCGTGGTCTTGCCGCTGCCGGACTTGCCGATGATGGCAACAAACTCACCTTCGCTGACCGATAGATCAATGCCTTTGAGGGCGGGGAAGCCCCCTGCCGGGGTTTTATAAACCTTGTTGACCTGATTAAGTTGTATGAGCGACATTACTCTCTCCTGATTTACCTACCTAACTTTCAGTAGGCTAGCGCAGTTCAATAAGTGGAATCTGAGATTTTATGTTCCCGTAACCAAAATCTCATCCAACGCTCTAGGTGGTCAGGTTGCACAAGATGTTTTGTATGCTTTCCACGTTGCCAGGATCACAGAGATCATCTAACCTATTAAATGTCGATTATTCGTAAGGTATAGATTTTCGAGGCGTATTGTGATAGCAGTCGATACCAAGAAGGCGAAGAAGGAGATACCCGCGTAGTAGTCCGGGCTATTTTGCCTTCATGGTGTCAAGAAGAGCCGCCCGGACAGGCGGTTTTTTGTTTTCTCTAGGGAGCGCACGACATGTACTTTGTAGATAGCAAGAAGCGGATCAAGAAGCAGCCAGAACACGGGTCTGGATAGTCGTGTTGTGCCATGTGCATCCTACGCCGCCATCCAGACCCGGATGGCGGTTTTTATTTTGTCTGATGACGAAGGAGTTCAAAATGACCGGTGAATGCCCCGAATGTGGTGCTAATGTCGCCATACCCGCTGACGCAATGGAGAACGAATTGATCTCGTGTCCCGACTGCGGCGTCGAACTGGAGATTATCAGCCTCGACCCGCTGGAACTGGAAGAAGCACCGGAAGTTGAGGAGGACTGGGGCGAATAATGCACATTGCCGTTCTCGTCACCCATATCCGCGCTGAAGAAAAACTGCTCATCCAGGCGTTTGAGTCCGCCGGTGTACAGCCGGACGTCATTCTGGATCGCAACCTCAACTTCGACCTCACCGCCGGGCCAGAGCAGCCAGCACCGTCCGGGCAGTCCTGGCAGGATTATGATGTTGTCCTGGAACGCTGCGTCAGCACCTCACGCGGACTCTATGCCCTGGCGATCCTCAATAGATGGGGTATCCGCACCATCAACACTTATGAAACCGCCGCCATCTGCGGCGACAAGCTGCGCACATCGCTGGCCCTGGCCGAAGCCGGTGTGCCACAGCCACCCGTGCGCGTCACATTCACACCAGAAGCGACGTTGGAAAGCCTGCAAACACTCGGCTATCCAGCCGTACTCAAACCCGTGACCGGTTCCTGGGGGCGATTGCTGGCCCGCGTGACCGATCCCGCCAGTGCCGAAGCCATCATCGAACACCGGCAAACGCTGGGCGATTATCAGCACCATATCTACTACGCTCAGGCATATATCGAGAAACCAGGCCGCGACATCCGCGCCTTCGTGATTGGCGACCACACTGCCTGCGCCATCTACCGTGAATCGGCCCATTGGATCACCAATACCGCTCGCGGTGGATCGGCGTCCAACTGCCCGGTTACACCGGAACTGGACCAAATCTGCCAGGATGCGGCGCGAGCGGTCGGCGGCGGCGTGCTGGCAGTTGATGTGCTGGAAGACACCGATGGTTCCCTCCTGATTAACGAGGTCAACCACACGATGGAATTTCGCAACAGCGGCGCTCCCACCGGCGTGGACATTGCTGCTGAAGTCGTCCGCTATGCACTGGCGGAGGTACCGGTATGAACGTGGGTATCGTTGGCGGCAGCGGTTATACTGGCGGCGAACTGCTGCGCCTGCTCCATTTCCATCCTGGTGCTGAAGTGACTCAGATCACCAGCCGCGAACACGTCGGGCGCTATGTATACACTGTCCATCCCAACATGCGCGGAGTCAGCCAGCTTCAGTTCATCCATCCCGATGCGCTGCAAGCCTGTGATGTGCTGTTCCTGGCGCTGCCGCATGGCACCTCCGCCGCCAACATCGACCATTACGCCGGACTCGCTGAATACATCATTGACCTATCCGCCGATTTCCGCCTGAATACCGCTGACGACTACGCACAGGGGTACGGCGCGAGTCATCCGGCACCCGACTGGCTGAACCGCTTCATCTACGGTCTCCCGGAGGTCAACCGCGAGCGTCTGCGCGGCGCACGCTATGCCAGCGGGGTCGGCTGCAACGCGACGGCGGTCAACCTGGCGCTGCGTCCACTGGTAGACAAACTGTCCCAGGTCCGTGCGGAAATCAAAGTCGGCTCATCTGAGGGTGGCAATCAGGCCAATGCCGGATCGCATCATCCGGTCCGCAGTGGAGCCGTGCGCACGTATAAAGCCACCGGCCATCGTCACATGGCCGAAGCTCGGATGATCCTGGGTGAATCGCTCAACCTGCGCTTCGCCGTGACCGCAATTGAGATGGTACGCGGGGTGCATCTGCTGGCCCACTGCGACCTGACCGAATCCCTGGCCGAGAAAGACATCTGGAAACTTTACCGCAGTGCCTATCGTGATGAACCCTTTGTCCGGTTGGTTAGCAGCAAACAGGGTCTGCATCGTCT
>CAYQJO010000248.1:0-6312 GCA_964417785.1 uncultured Anaerolineaceae bacterium
CGTCGGCATCGCCCCACAGCGCCGCCAGCATGGCCCGGTCGCAGGTCGTCTCCAACGGCAGCACCCCCGTCTGGCGGAAGCGGCGGCGCAGATCGTCATCCGGCAGCGCCTCGTAGCTCAACGACAGCGACAGCGCCAGATTCAGGTCCTTGTCGGCCTCATCCACCGATAGATCACGGAACGGCTCCGGCTCCGATTCGCGCTTGTCCAGCAGGCGCAGCAGATCGGCGGCATCGTCGGCGTAACCGTCGGCAATCTGCCGCGCCGCCAGCGTGACCGCCAGTGTGTGACCGTCGAAGCGCTCGACCACCGCCCGGTAACGGGGATCGTCGCGCCCGGTCAGGTTGCCCATCAGCCGTGCGCCCTCGTCCGGTGCCAGCGTGTTCAGGCGGATGTCCACGCCCTGGACGCGGTTCGCCAGTTGGCCGCTGCGGGTGGAGATCAACAGACGGCAGGCCGTCCCGCTCACCGGGAAACGGTCCACTAGCTTATGGTCCCACACATCGTCCAGCACGATCAGGGCGGCCCGGTCGCGCAGCACGCGGCTGAGGTTGAACGCGCCGTCGTCGGCGTTGGTGTAGTTGTCGCGGGGGTCGCCGAAGTAGAGGCCGATGCGGGCCTGCATATCGGGGATGCGCGGCTCCTGCCCGGCGTCGATCCACAGCACGCCGTCGCGGAAATGGCGGCGCACCTGACAATCCCACGCCAGCGCCGTCGCCAGCGTCGATTTGCCGATGCCGCCCAATCCATAGACGGCCACCGCGCTCGGTGGGGCGCTGATAACAGTCGGGTTGATGGCGTCGGCGCACACGGCGTCACGCGCCGCCTGGAACGGTCCCTCGCGCACGATATAACCGTCGGGCAGTCCGCGCACGCCGACCGGATCGCCGATGGGGGCGTCCTGGTGCAGCCGGGCGGCCAGATCGTCCAGCGCCGCTGTTTCGTCACGGGTGGGGCGGCAGTCGAGGGTGTTGATCTGGCGCACCGCATCCGGGATGATGCCGAAATCGCCCTGGCGCAGCACCGGCGTGATCGGCCTGCACAGGGCCGCCGCGAAACCCCATTCCGCCGTCACGTAGGGCGACTCGACCGCGCCCGGTCCCACCACCAGCACCAGCCGGTCGCAGGCCCGCACCGCCGTTTCGATCTCCTCGGTGAAGCTCAACGACCGTGATGGCAGCGACACCCGGTCCCACCACACGGCGAATCCGGCGGCGGTCAGGTGATCGTAGAGCCGCCGCATGAACGATTGGTCGGGTTTATCGTAATCGGTGTCGCGGCCATGATCGTCGTCGGCCCGCGCATACGAGATGAAGACCCGCGTGGGTCTGGCGGTCGTTTCGTCCGGCAGTGATCGGACGAAATAGACCGCGCCGTTGAAAATCTGTTTACCAAAATTGACGTTGCCTGCGATAATATCGCCGGTTGAGACCATCAGCACGCTCCCTATCATACCGTCTCTATTATGGACGACGTGAGGGGGATGCGCAATTTGCGGCCAGGGCAATCGGTTTCTGGGGCAAGTGGGGCGGACGCGAAAAATCGCGTCCCTACGAAATGTGGGTAGGGACGGCCTTCTGGCCGTCCGTTACGGCGGCGATCAATCTACCAGGCGTACTGCTCTGGCGAGGTCTTGTAACCGGGCCAGATGGCGTCCAGTTCGGCCAGTTGCTCGGCGGTGAACTTGATCTCGACGGCGCGACCGCTGTTGGTAAGCTGCTCCAGGGTGCGCGGGCCGATGATGGGCGCGGCGACGGCGGGCTGGTGCAGCAGCCACGCCAGCGCGACATTGGCCGGATGCTCGCCCAGGTCGTCGCAGAATGTCTCGTAGCGGTCCACCTTGTCGCCGTGCTGCTCGCGGATTTGCTGGGCGCGGCCACCCTGACGGCGCACGCCTTCCTCTTTGGTCCCGGCCAGGATGCCACCCGCCAGCGGCGACCAGGGGATCAGGCTCAGGCCGTATTCCAGCGCCGCCGGGACGACTTCCATCTCGACGCTGCGTTCGCTCAGGTTGTAGAGGCTCTGCTCGCTGACGAGTCCCATGAAGTTGCGCTTTTTGGCGGCTTCGTTGGCCTGGGCGATGTGCCAGCCGGCGAAGTTGCTGCTGCCGACATAGAGGACCTTGCCCTCACGCACAAGCTGCTCCATCGCCTGCCAGATTTCCTCCCAGGGCGTGTTGCGGTCCACATGGTGCATCTGGTAGAGGTCGATGTAGTCGGTCTGGAGGCGTTTGAGGCTGGCCTCGCAGGCGTGCTTGATGTTGTAGGCGGACAGCCCCTTGTAGTTGGGCCATTCCAGCATCTCGCCGTAGAGCTTGGTGGCGATGACGGTCTTCTCGCGGCGGCTGCCACCTTTGGCGAACCAGCGCCCGATGATGGTCTCGGTGAAGCCGTCTTCCACATCGCGCCCGTAGCGGTTGGCGGTGTCGAAGAAGTTGATGCCCATATCCAGGGCGGTATCCATGATGGTGTGGCTGTCGTCTTCGCTGGTGCGCGGGCCGAAGTTCATGGTCCCCAGGCACAACTGGCTCACGCTCAGACCGGTGCGTCCAAGATAGTTATATTGCATAATTCGACTCTCCTTATGATAATTTGTTCGGATGTGGCATGCCGCATCCCTGCCGCGATAGTACGAGTATGCCACGATTGGATCGATCCTGCACGCGAATGGTCTGGGATGGGTGTATTCGGTTTCTGGGGCAAGTGGGACGGACGCGAAAAATCGCGTCCCTACGATACACCGTTGGTACTATTCAGCCGAAGTCAAGAAATTCGCCAATAATCTTAAATGCACCTGGCGTTCGCCCGGAACTGGTCAAACTGACGGTTTCCGTTTATCATATGTTTGTTCAGGTATGGTAAAAATTGGCGATTATGACCGACGTACAAGATCACCCCGTATCGATTCAAGAAGGTGGCCCGCCGAAGGTTTTGCTGGTTACGCAGCAGAGCGCGGACGCCCTTTTCTCTTATTTGGACCCCGAAGATTTTGAACAGGTGCGCGTGGGCGACACGGGCAAAGCCATGGAGACGCTGCGCGAGACGCCCTACGACTTGATCGTCATAGACGATACGCTGACTGGCGACAACACCGTGCCGGTTGTGCGCGAACTCAAGCGGCGGATGCCGCTGGTGCCGCTGGTGGTGGCGTCGGAAGATAACAACCTGGAATATCAGGTGCGGCTGGTCGATGCCGGGATAGACGACCTGCTCTCGCCGAACGAGACCGATGAGGCGGGACTGCGCCACTTCCTGCTGCTGCTGCGCCAGCGGCGCAAGAATCTGGGCATGGCGCGGCAGAACCACGACCTCAGCACAATCACGCAGTTATCGCGCAGCCTGCACGGGGCCGATCATCCCATGACGCTGATCGTGGACGCCATCGACCTGCTGTCGAGCATGATGAACCTCTACGGGTTGATCGTGGCATTGGAGGAGGGCGACCGTATCCATCTGTATGCCGGGTCGGCGGGGGTGAACACCAACCGCCGCCTGTATGAGAGCGTGATGGACCTGCACCGCTTCGATCCCTTCCGCCAGTCCATCGACACCGAGATGGTGCAGATTTTCAAAAACCTGAGTGACTTCCCTTATTACACACCCATACCGGTGCTGCCGGATGCGCGGTCGGCCATCATCCTGCCGCTGAATTACCGCGATCACACCTTCGGTTCCATCGGTGTGTTGGGTACCGAGACCAACCAGGTCGATCACGATAATCTGGTCATCTACGAGTTGTTCGCCACCCACTTCGCCAGCGCCTACCAGAATGTGCGCGATTATCACTCGGTCGATGCCGATGTGCAGTCCAGCCGCCATCTGCTGCGGGCGTGGCAGCGCTTCACCAGTTTGTTCCAGGCCAACGACATCGCCCATGCGCTGGCGGAACTGCTGACCGAGATACCCAACGTGGCGCAGACGCTGGTATGGCTCTACGACGACGACGAGCAGAAGTCGGTCACGGTGGTGACGCAGGTGCCGGAGGTCGAAGACATCTTCCGCAGCCTGCACCGCGACGGCATCGTCAACCGTTTCATCGAGCAGTTCGACAAGCGTATGCAGCCGCTGCATTTCCGCCTGGGGCGCGACAAGCAGGACCCACTCGGCCCGCTCTACCGTATGATGGAAGGCCAGCAGTTGGTGATGGTGCCGATCACGGACTCGGCGCGTCTGCTGGGCTGCGCGTTTGTCAGCGTCGATAACAACCAGCCGATCAGCGCCGAGAACATGAATCTGCTGGAAAATCTCTCCAACGCCGCCGGGCGCACGCTGGAACGCAACATGCTCATCGACGTGATGGAGGAACAGACCGGGCGGCTGGAGGCGATTCTGCGCAGCATCCACGAGGGTATTTTCTTCGTGGACCACACCGACCATATCGTGTTCTGCAATCCGCAGTTCACCGAACTGACCGGCATTAACCCATCCGAGGTGATGGGGATGCGCTCGCAGGTGCTGGTGGACGGTCTGGTTCAGCGCAGCCACACCCCGGTGGAGACACAAACCGCGTTGCAGGGTGCCATCACCCAGGCGCACACCTCCGGCGAGGACAAAGATTACCCGATTGTCGAGTTCGAGGTCAAAGACCTGAAGCACAGCCTGTTCATCGAAGTGCTGCCCATTGGCCCCGGCTATAACAATGCCGATACGCGCTGGGTGGGGTTCCTGTGGAGCGAACGCCAGGGCGGCGGGGGCGATATGCCTAACAGCGAGCGCCGCCAGCTTCTCAACAATCTGATCGAGAGTGTCGGTGTGCCGTTCGCCAAT
Organism: uncultured Anaerolineaceae bacterium; assembly: GCA_964417785.1. Taxonomy (GTDB): domain Bacteria; phylum Chloroflexota; class Anaerolineae; order Aggregatilineales; family Phototrophicaceae; genus DAOTUL01. The sequence continues at coordinate 4,767 of CAYQJO010000248.1, forward strand.
CTCTACAGCTCGATCATGACGCTTTCCGAGCAGCACGGCGACTTCAGCTACCGCGAGCGCGGTCACTTCATCGACCAGATCGAGCAGCAGATCGAGGATGTGCGCCAGCTATGGAGCAACTTCCTGCAAGTCTACAATCTGGAAGTCTCCGGTGTGCAGCTTGACCGGGCCGAGATGGATGTGCTGGAACTGGTGGAGCATGTGGTGGACAGCCGCGCCTTCAGCAAGTACCGCCGCCAGATTCAGATTGAAGCGCCGCCGCCGCGCTCCAAAGTAGACGTGGACGAGCGCTTCATCGAACGCGCCCTGAGCAATGTGCTGGAAAACGCCGTCAAGTTCTCGCCGAAGGAATCGCCGATTCTGATTCAGGTCAAAGCGCAGAACGACGAGGTCTACATCAACGTGCAGGATCAGGGCATCGGCATTCCCGCCAACCAGATTCAGAACGTCTTCGATCCCTTCTATCAGGCGGGCAACAATCCGTCGGGCCGGGCTGGCGCGGGGCTGGGGTTGTACATTACGAAAGAACTGGTAGAGAAGCACGGCGGGCGGGTCGTGGTGGAGAGCCGGCGTGGGCGCGGCAGCACCGTGTCGCTGATTCTGCCGGCACTGGACGGCGTGACCGTCACCGCTGAGGACCGTCCGGCAGCGGCGGCCCAGGCCAACCAGCGGCGTCCCGGTGATGTGATGGTGGTCGAGGGACGGTCCAGCCTGAGCAACAGCTTCTACGACGAATTGGAGAAGAGCGGTTACGGGCTGGTCATCTGCAAGTCGGAGTACGAGGCGCTGCGTGATCTGGGTATGGTGCGTTTGGACCTGATTATTGTGGAGACCGATCTGCACGGGGGCAGTGGGGTGGATTTCGCCCGGCGGCTGCGCGAGGACACCGAGGTGCCGATCATGCTGCTTTCGGAGTTCGATGACGAGAATATCCGCATCCAGGGCCTGCGCAGCGGTGCCGACGATTTCGTCAATCTGCCCATCAGTCCGGTGGAGTTTGTCGCCCGGATCGAGGCCATTGCCAAGCGCAAATCTATCCGCGAGCGCACGCACCAGCCGCTGGAACTGGACCGGCTGTATATCGACTTCGCCCAGCGCGAGGTCTATCTGGATAACCAGCCCCTGTATCTGACGCGCATTGAGTACGATCTGCTGCAAACGCTGGCGCTCAATAAGGGGCAGGTTCTCACGCACAAGCAACTGCTGGACAAGGTGTGGGGGCCGGAATACCAGGACGAGACGCAGTATTTGTGGGTGAACGTCAGCCGTCTGCGTAAGAAGCTGGAACCGACGCCGGAACACAAGCGCTTCATCCACACGCAGCCGGGCATCGGGTATATCTTCCGCGAGCCGTAACGGCCTTGCGGACGCCCGGTTGGGCAGTCGTGCGTAGGGTATGGCCCGTGTGCCATACCGGTGCGTTTTCACCCCCGGCGATGGTGGACAGGCACGCGGGCCTGTCCGTACACACACATGACCCCCGGCGGCGATGGCGGACGCCCGGTTGGGCGTCCCTACGGCGGTTGGCGTCGTGGCAGGACGGCAC
>CAYQJO010000249.1:0-6283 GCA_964417785.1 uncultured Anaerolineaceae bacterium
GTAGAAGACAACACGGCCGACGGCCGCGGCATCTACACCGAGCCCGTAGAGTACCGCGACCAGACGCTCGACGACTTGCGCTATGAATTGCGCAAAGCCACCGTACGGCTGCGCCACAAAACGGATGTCATTTTGTCTTGTTTTAAGCTCGCCCGTCTGCACCTGTCAGTTTAGATTCATATGCAAGGCTCAGTAATCCACCCACTGGGACACCGTTAAGCACTGACTTTGCTCAGTAATTTTTCGTGACGAGTTGTCCAATCGCCTTGACACGTTCCGTTGGCATGTTTTGACCGTCACCATTGTGATGTGCACCGAGGGCGATGTGAATGGCTTGTTCACAGGTCTTTGAGAGGTGAGTCCTTGACGCGATGCTGGCAGCCGATTCTCGGTGCCTGGATGAACAAGTTATACCAACCGTAACGTTTAGAGCTGGATTACCAGTTGACAGATACCCGGATCATGGTTTATAACTAATGGCGCAATGTGAGCATAATATCATTTATGAGCAAATGTTCAATAACGGCTTGGATTATCAAGCGCAAGGAGTTTTTTCGTGCAGGCAGACGAGATATTGGCCACTGCGCGAGCCGTGTTAATGAACGAAAGCGCCAGTGTTACAGCACTGATTGAGCAACTGGACGATACCTTTGTGGTCGTTGTGCAGACATTGCTGGCATGCCAGGGGCATGTACTGGTGGCTGGATCCGGTACATCTCACCCGGTCGGGGCGCGGCTGGCGCATTTGCTTTCGTGCTGTGGAACCCCGGCGTTGTTCATTCATCCTGGAGACAGTCAACACGGTCTATCCGGCGCAGTGACCGCGCGGGACGTGCTCATTGCCATCTCAAAAGGTGGTGAAACCACCGAAGTCAACTACCTGGCCCAAATTGCCAGGAAACGCGGCGCAACGCTGATCGCGTTCACGGAAAACCCCGATTCTTCACTGGGAGAATTGAGCAATATTGTCCTGCGTATTCAGGCAGCGCCGGATGTCGATCCATATGGCATGATTGCGACTGGCAGTTCGCTGACCATGTGTGGTATGGCCGATGCCTTGTGCGTTGTGATGCTGAAGTTGCGCAACTACACCAAAGAGTCGTTTGGCGAAACCCATCCCGGTGGTGCAGTCGGGCTTGAACTTGCCGCTGAAGCAAAGGACGGTGAAGCATGAAGGCGGTTGTTTTCCGGGGACCGGGCCAGATCGCCTGTGAAGAAGTCGCCGATCCTGTTCTGCCACCGGATGGCCTCATCCTGAAAGTGATGGCCTGTGGAATCTGTGGGGGCGATTTGCGTGCTTACAAACACGGCCTGCGCGCCGAACGTGAATGGCAGATATTGGGACACGAGATTTCCGGGGTGGTGGCCGAAGTAGGCGCTGGAGTCAAGGATTACCAGGTTGGTGAGCGGCTGGCTGTCGCCGCCGATGTTTCGTGCCACCAATGCTACTACTGCCAGCGCGCCTACTTCAACCTCTGCGAAGCCTGGCAACTCATCGGTCTGGACTTCCCCGGTGGGATGGCCGAATACATGCTGCTGCCAGAAGCGATCCTGCGCCGGGGCATTGTCCATCGTATTCCCGCCACGCTCTCTATCCGGCGCTCGGCCCTGGCTGAACCGTCTTCGTCGGTGATCTGGGCGCAAAAAAATCTCGACGTGCAGCCGGGCGAAGTGGTTGCCATCTTGGGCGATGGCCCCATCGGTGCGCTGCATGTGCAGGTGGCGCGGCTGCGTGGGGCCAAACCGGTCATGATTGGCATTACCGGCCCGCGCCTCGAGATGTTCAAGTCCAACCCGGAGCTTGGGGCCTGGCGTGTTTTTGACAATCTCACGCAGGATGTTGTGGCCGAGGTCAAAGCGTTAACCGGCGGGCGCGGGGCAGATGTGGCGATAGTGGCCAATCCATTCAAAGAGACTCAGGCACAAGCGGTGAATATGGTCCGGAAGCGTGGGCGTGTGGGGCTGTTTGGCGGGCTTCCCAAGAGCGATCCGATGACCCGGCTCGACAGCAACCGCATTCACTACGACGAACTGATCGTGATGGGCAACTTCTCGTACCATCCTGGTATTCACGCGGATGCACTTGATCTGCTGAATCGCGGTTTGATCGACGCTGATCAGATCATCACCGCCACCTATTCAATCGACGATGTGCAGGCTGCTTTTGAAGATGCCATACGCGGGACGGCGTTGAAAGTTGTCCTGGCACCGCACGGCAAACTTGAGTGAACCTGGACCGAGAGAAACACATGTTTGGACTATCAAACGATAGCAAGGCGCTTGCGAACGCACAACGCTATGTCCGTACCGGGCTGGTCGGCACGGGTCAGATGGGAACTGATATTGTTGCCCAGGTGTCGTTGATGCCAGCCATCGGTATTGACGTTGCCGCAGACATCGAGTTAGACCGTGTGGTGGCAGCCTATCGGATCGCCGGACACGCTGAGAAGAACGTGGTGGCCGTCGAGTCGCTGGACGATCTGGCCCGCGCGCGCATGGCCGGGCAATTCGTGGCCGTGCGCGATTACCGGTTGGTGACAGATGCCCCACAACTTGATGCCATCATCGAGTCGACCGGCAACCCAGAAATCGGCGCGCGCGCCACGTTGCGCACGATCTTCCAGCGTAAGCACATCATCACCATGAGCGTAGAGATGGACATCACTGTAGGGCCGCTGCTGGCGTGGTATGCCAGGCGGCGTGGCGTCATCTATGCGGTTGGTGCTGGCGATGAACCAACGGCGCTTTACGAACTCTACGATTTTGCTACTGCTTTGGGCCTGACAATCATTGCGGCAGGCAAAGGCAAGAACAACCCCCTTAACCGGGATGCCGTGCCGGAAGACCTGGCTAATGAGGCAGCCCGGCGCGGCCTGACGCCCGAAATGCTGATCGAATTTGTGGACGGTTCCAAGACTGAGATCGAAATGGCCTGCGTCGCCAATGCAACCGGACTGGTCCCGGACGTGTTCGGGATGCACGGTCCACAGATCGATATTGCCGATATTTCGACGACGTTCGCTCTCAAGGAAAACGGGGGGATTCTCAGTCAATGCGGCGTGGTCGATTACGTGATCGGCGATCTCAAACCGGGCGTGTTCCTGGTCTTCACGACCGAGAAAAAGCGATTGCGAGAAGCTTTAGTTCTGCGCGATATGGGGCACGGCCCCAATTATGTCCTGCTGCGACCGTTCCACCTGTGCAGCATGGAGGTGCCGCTCTCGGTGATGCAGGCGGTGATCCAGGGCAAATCCACGATGGCCCCGCTGGAAAAACTGACGGCAGAGGTTGTCGCCGTTGCCAAAACTGACCTGGAACCGGGACGAGCTCTGGAACGCATCGGCGGACGTACTCACTATTGCATGACTACCCGCCATGATCACGCGGTGAGTATAAACGCGCTACCGGTCGGGGTTGCGAAAGACGCAGTGTTGACGCGCCTGGTCAAGAAGGGTGAGGTGATCACCTATGATGATATCGACCTGCCCGAAGGCTTGGTGGTGATTCGTCTACGCGAGCTTCAGGATGCGTGGATGAACAACGAAATTGAGTCCCCGGACTTACTGCGACAACTTGATCAGATCGCAGTTCAGGCGACGTAAGGGGGAATCGAGACGGTTTTTTGTTAGCCGCAGATTACCTGGTGTATTGGGAGATTGAACCATGCACCTGATCGGGTTAGACATTGGCACGACGGGGTGCAAAGCCGCCCTGTTCACAGACGCCGGAGATTTGCTGACAACCGCTAGCCGCGAATATGCGGTCGATATTCCGCAACCAACCTGGGCCGAACAGGACGCTGAGCATGTCTGGACACTGGCTCAGGCCACGCTGGGCCAGGTGGTGGCTGATACCGGCATCCGCAAAGTGACTGCCATTGGGCTTTCAGTGCAGGGCGAGGCGATTATCCCGGTTGATGCAGATGGTCATGCCCTGCGTCCCGCCATGCTGGGCATGGACACGCGTACCGAGATGCAAAATGCCACGCTACGAGAGCAGTTTGGCGCGCAATGGTTGTTTGAACATACTGGCATGCCGGTTCACACGATTAATACGCTGCCCAAGTTAGTGTGGTTGAAAGAGCACGAGTCGGATATGTGGGCGAGTGCGGTCCGATTCCTGCTATACGAAGATTTCATCATCAACAAGCTGACCGGGCAACCTGCTATCAGCCGTTGTTTGGCGTCGCGCACGCAGCTTTATAACCTCCGCGCGGATCGATGGTCTGCTCCGGTGCTGGACTGGCTTGCACTCGATCCTGCCCGGCTTGCACCGGTCCACCCTTCCGGTACGGCAGTTGGCCCCATGCGCCGCGAATTGAGCCAGCGCCTGGGTTTCGTCACCACTCCACTTATTGTTACAGGGGGGCACGACCAGGCATGCGGCGCGCTGGGCGTCGGCCTGGTGAAGCCCGGCTTGGCGATGGTTTCGACCGGCACTGCTGAGGTTGTTGAAGTCGTCCTGGGTGAACCGACGCTGAATCAAACGCTGTACGAAGGCAACATATCAGTCTACGCGCACGTTGTACCAGGGTTGTTTCTCGCCATGACGCTCAACCATAGCGGCGGCCTGCTGTTGCGCTGGTTTCGCGACACATTGTGCGAAACCGAGCTGAAGCAAGCCCGCGACACAGGCGTCGAGGCGTATGACCTGATCTTGCAGGCAGCCTCTGCCGAACCAACCTCGTTGCTGGTGCTGCCACACTTCGCCGGTGGCGGAACGCCGACTTTTGATACCCGGTCGAAGGGGGCCATTCTCGGCTTGACCTTTGGCACGACCAAAGCTGAGCTTGCCAAGGCCATCCTTGAGGGCCTGACATTTGAACTGCGCGTCAATCTTGACTTACTTAAATCCAGCGGGGTGGCGGTCGAAGAGCTACGTGCGATTGGAGGAGGAGCGCGCTCCGGTCTATGGGTCCAACTCAAAGCGGACATCACCAGCATCCCGGTGGTAGTGCCGCGCATTACCGAGGCGGCCTGTTGGGGAGCGGCGCTGTTGGCCGGGGCCGGGGCGGGCATTTTCACCGATCTGATTGAGGCTGCTACCACATCGGTTCGTTGGGAGAAACGTGTCCACCCAGACCCAGATCGCCAGCGCGCATTTGAGGCGCGATATGACCTGTACCGGCGCATCTATCCGGCACTGGCCCCGATCAGCCATCGTATGTGAACCGCCGAAAAGGGCATGACTCTTTTAACCGACAGAGGTTTTTCTCGGAATGACATGAAAGGGAAACCCGCATGATTTCCGGCAAGATGACATTGGGCGTAATTATTGGCAATCGCGATTTCTTCCCCGACCGACTCTGCACCGAAGCCCGCCAGGACGTGACGGCAATCTTTGACCAGTTGGGCATCGAGTTGGTGATGCTTGACGAGCACACTACCAAGCTGGGTGCGGTCGAAACCTGGGAGCACGCCAAGTCTTGCGGAGCGCTATTTCGCCAGCACCAGGACGAGATCGATGGCATCCTGGTGGTGTTGCCCAACTTCGGGGACGAGAAAGGCGTGGCCGATTCGATCAAACTCTCAGGGCTGAACGTGCCCATCATGATACAGGCCTATCCGGACGATCTCGATCAATTCACGGTTGAACGTCGCCGCGATGCCTATTGTGGCAAAATTTCAGTCTGCAACAACCTGGTGCAATACGATTTTCCTTTCACGTTGACCGAGATGCACACCGTCCCGGTGATGAGTGAGTCTTTCAAAGCTGATCTGCGCCGGTTTGTGGCCGTGTGCCGCATCGTTAACGGACTGCGCAACGCCCGGATAGGCGCGATCGGTGCGCGCCCTGGCAACTTTAACACCACGCGCTACAGTGAAAAGTTGCTGGAGGATTCTGGTATCAGTGTGATCACGCTCGATCTATCGGACGTGTTTGGCAGGGCGCAAAGACTGGCCGACAACGATGCCCGTGTGAAGGCGAAGTTGGAGCGCATTCAGGCGTATGTTCGCATTGATGGCGTTCCCCCCGAAGCCATTGTGAAACAAGCCAAGCTCGGCGTTGTTGTCGAAGAGTGGATGACAGCCTATGACCTGAACGCGTCGGCCATCCAGTGTTGGACCTCGCTTCAGGAGAACTTTGGTGTCAATGTCTGCACGCTAATGAGTATGATGAGCGAGCGGCTTATGCCAAGCGCGTGCGAGGTGGACATCACCGGTACGGTCGCTATGTATGCACTCTCACTCGCCACAGAAAAACCAACCGCCCTCGTTGATTGGAACAACTGACCTGCCCCCCAAAAACTGATCCAAGAAATGAGTTAGAATCAGACCTCAAA
>CAYQJO010000250.1:0-6279 GCA_964417785.1 uncultured Anaerolineaceae bacterium
GTAATGCCGACGATTTTTTCAAAGATTCTGGCGAAAGAGATTCCAGCGGACATCGTTTACGAAGACGAGCATGTGACCGCCTTCAAAGACATCAACCCGCGGGCACCGGTCCACATCCTGATTATCCCAAACAAGGAAATCCCGACGGTGGACGATGTGGAAGACGCCGACGCCGAACTGCTCGGTCGTCTGTTCCTGGCGGCGAAGAAGATCGCTCGTGAACAGGGCATCGCCGAGAGTGGTTATCGCCTGCTCGTCAACTGCCGTGACGACGGCGGACAGGAAGTCTATCATCTGCACATGCATTTGCTTGGCGGGCGCAGCCTCGGTCCCATGCTGGCAAAGTAGGCAACCGGGGCGCAGTGATTTGATACTGCGCCCCGATCCATCGCTACGATTCCGGCGTCGTCTCAGCGGGTTCGTCCGTGACTGCTTCGGTCGGCTCCGTTGTCACCGCTTCGGTCGGCTCATCCTCGACGGCTTCCGTCGATTCCACCGCTTCCGTTACTTCAGCTTCAATCGCTTCGGTCGGCTCCGCTGTGACCTCCGGCTCGTCTTCGCCCTCCACCGGGACCGGATTCGCCCCAGACGCCACCAATGCCTCGTTCACTGCCGCGATGATCGCATCGACATCCGATGCCACCTCGAAGCCTTGAACAAGCGTGGTCGGCGTGGCCGTGACGCCGTTGTCACGATAGGCAGCGGTCGCATCATCGAGCAAATTATTAATACGTGAACTGTCGCGGCAGCTTTCGTACTGGTTCTGGCTCAGGCCAAGATTGTCAAAACCGGAAGCCAGACGGTTTTGCGGGAACGCCCGGTTGCCATAATCGCGCTGCCACTGGAACAACGCATCATGGTATTCAAAGAAATACCCCTGCTCACGGGCGCACAGGGCGGCCCGTGCCGAGCCACCCGCATTCGGCACTGTTCCGATGGAGTCCGAGGGGATAAAGGTGTACGAGATGATACCATCCCGCACCAGATCGACCAGCGTATCCATCGAAGAAGCGTGGAACTGAGCGCAGGCGGTACACGAGAAGCTGGAATACTCCTCCACACGCACGGGGGCATTGAGGTCGCCCAGCACCGGGAATCCCTCTTCGCTGACGGTACGCGGAATACCGTCATAGCGTTCAAGTGTACCATTGGGGATGGGCGCATCGGCAGGCTGATTTGACAGAATCACGACCACTGCCACCAAGACAGCGATCACTGCAACGGCACCGCCCAGAAACAGCAACCGCTGCTGCCGCTGCTGCTGGCGGCGCTCCTGACGACGCGCACGAGTACGCGCACGAGAACCGGATGTACTTGATCGGGTTGACTGTTTGCGCTTGGTCATTAAGCAAACTCCTGATGTCTGTAATGGCGAATGAGTTTACAGCAGCCTGCTGAGAATCGCTATACAATGCAATTAAGGAATGGCACATTGGCTGGTTGGAGCGCCGAAGCCACCGACGAATACTTCTTGATACCGGAGTAACCCTCTCATCATGCTGCCGGTCTGGCATCTGATGAAATTTGTCACAATCCTGACGCACAAAAAGTTTTTGGGTACAATCCAGATAACTTCTATATCTATTGCAGCAAGAATCTTCTATCGTAGAAGAACACAAACTAGCTGAATTGAGGTCGTTCGATGAGTACATCTAAACTGGACAGCTTCGGCGCACGCGGTACCTTTGATACCGGCAGCGGCGAAGCCGTGATTTATCGGCTAAACAAATTGGTTGAAGACGGAGTCGGTCACGTCGATAAGCTGCCGTTCAGCATCAAGATTTTGCTGGAAAACGCGCTGCGTAACCTGGACGGACACCATGTGACCGAGAACGATGTTCGCAATCTGGCGAACTGGAACCCCGATGGCGCGATGGATGTAGAAATCCCCTTCCAGCCAGCGCGGGTCATCTTGCAGGACTTCACCGGCGTACCCTGCGTGGTCGATCTGGCCGCGCTCCGCAGTGCGATGGTGCGCATGGGCGGCGATCCGGAGAAGATCAACCCGCTGGTGCCGGTCGATCTGGTCATCGACCACTCGGTCCAGGTCGATAGCTTCGCCATGCGCGAGGCCCTGCGCATCAACTCCGAGCGCGAATTTGAGCGCAACCGGGAACGCTACGAGTTCCTGCACTGGGGGCAGAAAGCGTTCGATAACTTCAAGGTTGTGCCACCGGCCACCGGCATCGTCCATCAGGTCAACCTGGAATATCTGGCGAAGGTGGTCCAACTGCGCGAGATCGACGGCGCGACCACAGCCTTACCGGATACGTTGGTCGGCACCGACAGCCACACCACCATGATTAACGGACTCGGCGTCCTGGGTTGGGGTGTGGGCGGCATCGAAGCGGAAGCCGCCATGCTCGGCCAACCGATCTTCATGCTCATGCCAGAGGTCATCGGCTTCAAGCTAACCGGCGGCCTGCCCGAAGGCGCAACGGCCACCGATCTGGTGCTGGTCGTCACCGAGATTCTGCGGGCCAGAGGCGTCGTCGGAAAATTCGTCGAATTCTACGGTTCCGGCCTGAGCAGCATGACCCTGCCGGACCGCGCCACTATCGCCAATATGGCCCCCGAATACGGTGCGACGATGGGCTTTTTCCCGGTCGATGACGAGGTACTGGAATTCCTGCACCGCACCGGACGCGACGAAAACCTGATCCAGCTTGTGGAGCGCTACAGCAAAGCACAGGGTATCTTCCGTACAGACGATACCCCGGACCCGCTGTTCAACGACACACTTGAACTGGACCTCAGCACCGTCGAACCGAGTATGGCCGGTCCCATGCGACCACAAGACCGCGTGACGCTCAAGAACATGAAACAGCGCTTCCACGACGTACTGCGTGCGCCCGTCGGACCGCAGGGCTTTGCACTCAGCGGCGACGAATTAGGCAACACCGCCACTGTCAAGGACAACGGCAGCAGCGCCGAAATCAGTCACGGTGCGGTCGCCATCGCCGCCATCACAAGCTGCACCAACACCAGCAACCCGTCAGTGATGGTGGCTGCCGGTCTGGTCGCCAAGAAAGCTGTCGAAAAAGGCTTACGGCGCAAACCTTACGTCAAGACGAGTCTGGCCCCTGGCTCCAAAGTCGTCACCGAATACCTGGATCAATCCGGTCTGACTGAATACCTGGAAGAGATTGGCTTCTACACCGTCGGATATGGCTGCACCACCTGCATCGGCAACAGCGGCCCGCTGCCGGACGCCGTATCTAACGCCATTCACGAAGGCGATCTGGTCGCCGCCGGTGTGCTGAGTGGCAACCGTAACTTCGCCGGACGCATCAACCCCGATGTTCGAGCGAACTATCTGGCCTCACCGCCGCTGGTCGTCGCCTATGCGCTGGCAGGCACAGTCGATATTGACCTGGAAAACGACCCCATCGGTCAGGGCAAAGACGGCAGCGATGTGTATCTGCGCGACATCTGGCCCAGCCAGCAGGAAATCCTTGATGTCATCCAGCACAGCATCTCGCCGGAGATGTTCAAGCGGCAGTACGGCAACGTCTACGACGGCAACGAAACCTGGAACACCATCCCCAGCACCGACGAACCGGTATACCAGTGGGATGACAGCAGCACCTACGTCCAGGAGCCGCCCTTCTTTGTCAATATGCCGGTCGATCCCGAACCGATCCAGCCAGTGAAAGGCGCACGGGTCATCGGCCTTTTCGGCGATTCAATCACCACCGACCACATCTCTCCGGCGGGCAGCATCGCCGCAACCAGCCCCGCAGGACAATATCTGATCGCACACGGTGTCGAACAGCGGGACTTCAACACCTACGGTACCCGGCGCGGCAACGATCAGGTGATGACACGCGGCACCTTCGCCAATATCCGCCTGCGCAACCAGCTTGTCCCCGGCAGCGAAGGGGGTGTCACCTACTATCTACCGACTGGTGAAGAGATGGCTTTCTACGACGCCGCGATGAAGTACAAAGCGGATAACACCCCCCTGATTATCCTGGCGGGCAAGGACTACGGCATGGGGTCCAGCCGCGACTGGGCCGCCAAAGGGACCTACCTTCAGGGTATCCGGGCCGTCATCGCCGAGAGCTTCGAGCGCATTCACCGCAGCAATCTGGTCATGATGGGCGTGCTGCCGCTGGTCTTCGCTGACGGCAACACCTGGGAGAGTCTGGGGCTGACCGGCCACGAAGTCTACGACATCCCCGATCTGACCGACGATGTGAAACCGCAGCAGCGGCTCACCATCAGTGCGACTGGCGACAGCGGCAGCATGACAACCTTCGATGTCATCGTGCGCCTGGATACTGCCGTCGAAATCGAGTATTACCGCAACGGCGGCATTCTGCACAACGTACTGCGTAACCTGTTGAAAGAGAGCTAAGCTTGATGGGCAGGGTATGCATATACCCTGCCCCTTGTAAAATCAGCATACTCAAATTATAATATCTTAGTCAATTACATAGCAGAAGGGAGTTTGTCATCTTTAGTCACGGAGATACGGTTGTACATCCCCGCTATGGTCCTGGCCTTGTTGTTGGGAAACGCACACTCGAACGCGACGGTGAAAAACGCCACTACCTCGCCATCAAACTCCACGATGACCAGCAAGTAATGATCCCGGTTGAATCCGTCGAAGACTCTGGCCTGCGTGCGGCGATTTCCAGCATGGAGACCGTGCGCGAAATCATGAATCGCACGCCGCGAGACCTGCCCGAACACTATCGGAGCCGCAAAACACGGTTAGAGAACGCACTCAGGCAGCGCCAGCCGCGAGAGATGATCCGCATGCTACGCGACCTGTGCTGGCTGGAACACATATCCGGCTTGAATAACACCGACATTGAACTCAAACGCAGACTGCGCCAGTCCGTCGCCGTCGAGATTTCCACCAATCCGGCGCTGGCCGAGCAGTCCGTGTGGAAGGAGTTGCAGGCGATCATCAACGCCGCCATCCAAAAACACGCAGAAGATGCCTGAGCAGGGCTATGTCGCGGCTGGTCGTATTTGCCCTCATTCTGCTGCTACCGCTATCAATCCTTGTGACAGCTATCAGTCTGTGGATACCGGGTGGCAACAGCATGACACTCGCCTACATCGCCGGACACCCCCGCGACATCCACGTTGTGGATACCAGCCGCGGCCTGCATACTCGCCTTACCAGTCATCCATTTGACGACATCCACCCGGTATGGTCGCCGGATGGTTCCCAACTGGGCTTCATCTCGTCACGCGACGGCCAGCCCGATTTTTACATTATGGACAGCGACGGGCGCAACATCCGCCGGGTCACTTCCAGCGATACCAACCGTGAAATCCGCTACGCCACCTGGTCCTCGCGGACGACTGAACTGGCGGTTATGGCATTCTACGGGGTCAGCGAGGAGATTCGTCTGCTGGACCTCGCCACCGGCACCAGCCAGATCGTGATAGCGTTGGACTACGGTACACGCGCCGGCCTGCCGGTCTGGTCACCCGACGGCAGCCAGATCGCCTTTGACGCTGCCCAGGTCACGGGCAACCGCAACGTCTTCATCGTCGAGCGGGAATCGTTGCGCGGGCGCAACCTGACACGCTCACAAAATCGCGATGGTACACCCGACTGGTCGCCCAACAGCCAACAAATCGCCTTCGTCTCCGACCGCAACGGGCAACCCGACATCTACATCATCGCGGCCAACGGCGGACGTGCCGTGCGCCTCACCGACCATCCCACCCTGGATACCTCACCCCGATGGTCGCCTGATGGCACGCAAATTGCGTTTGTCACGCGCCGGTCGGGCAACCTCGACATCTTCATCATGGACGCCAACGGGGGCAACCCGCGCAATTTATCGCAGGATTCACAAAACGAAACCGCACCGTTGTGGTCGCCCGATGGGCGTTATCTGGCTTATCAAGCAGTGGACAACGGCATCACGGTGTTGTATACCATAAGACAAGATGGCAACCAGCGTAAACAATGGACAGAGATAGAGAATAACGCCACAGCACCCGCGTGGCGTCCGTAAATACCATGTGGAAATATCTACCTGATGCTCAAACCATGCGCAGCTTTTGTGGACTGCTCTTCGGCACCCGCTTGATGATCTGACGGGCCTCAAGGTCCAGCTTGACCGTCGTCACATACCAGTTGATCGAGCCATCGAAGGTATCACCAAGCTGCGCGTCGATGGTGGCGGTTAACTCCTTGAGCGTGATCTCATCTTGCTCCCGCACCAGACGGACAATGGCCTCGCGAATCGTCTCATACTTGTGCTTCTCAATCGTCACGCCCCGCTTGCCCTGTGGATGCAATGTGAG
>CAYQJO010000251.1:0-2160 GCA_964417785.1 uncultured Anaerolineaceae bacterium
TCGACGCCGGTGGGGACGCCGTTCCAGATCAGGCGTCCGACCTTCTCGCGCAGCCGATCGGCCACGCGGGCCGCCATTGCCATGTCACCGGCGTCGGCGTGGATGGTGCCGGTCAGGTTGCCCTCGACCACGGCCAGCGTCAGCATGAGATCGTCCAGCGATTCGCACACCACCAGCAGCGTCACCGGGCCGAAATGCTCCTGCTGCAATTCCGGCTCGGCGCGGAAGGCGGCCCCGGTGGTGCGCAGGACGGTGTTGCCATAACAGAAGGGCGCGTCGGCGTCTGCGACTGCTCCGCCGGTGAGTTGATCGACACCACCGCGCCTGACCGTCTCGGCGACGGCGGCCCGCAGCCCGTCTTCGATGCGCTTGTTCAGCAGGATTCCCGGCGCTCGCTGCTTCATCTGCGCCACGACCGCGTCGACGAAGGCGTCGGTTTCAGGCGATTGGATCAGGAACACCAGCCCCGGATTGGTGCAGAACTGGCCGGTGCCGAGTGTCACCGAGGCGACCAGGGCGTCGGCGACCGACTCTCCGCGTGCCTTGAGCGCTTCTGGCAGGACCACCAGCGGGTTGACGCTGCCCATCTCGGCGTAGACGGGGATCGGCACCGGGCGGGTGGCCGCCGTGTCGTAAATGGCGCGTCCGCCGCGCAGCGATCCGGTGAAGGCGACGGCGGCGACACCGGGATGCATCACCAGCGCCTGCCCCACATCCACGCCGGTCCCCTGGATCAGCGAGAAGGTCCCCGGCGGGAACCCGGCTTTGGCGACGGCGGCATTCAGCGCACGGGCGAACAACTCCGATGTGGCCGGGTGGCCGGGATGGCCTTTGACGATCACCGGGCAGCCAGCGGCGAAGGCCGAGGCGGTGTCGCCGCCAGCGGTGGCGAAGGCGAAGGGAAAATTGCTGGCGGAAAAGACGGCGACCGGCCCGATGGGGAACAACATGCGCCGGATGTCGGCACGCGGGAGCGGCTGGCGGTCGGGCAGGGCCGGGTCGATGATGGCGTCCACATACGATCCCTCGCGCAGGACGACGGCGAACTTGCGCAGTTGGCCGGTGGTGCGGGCCAGTTCGCCGGTGAGCCGGGTCTCGCCCAGGCCGGTCTCGTAATCGGCGGTGCGGACCAGCACATCCTTGAGCGCGTCGATTTCGGCGGCGCAGATGTCGAGGAAGGCGGCCAGTTTCCCGGCGGAATAGTTGCGCAGGGCGCGGTAGGCTTCCTGGGCGGCCTGGACCGCGTGGTCGATCTCGGTGGGGGTGGCGTCGCGGAACTGGACGCTGCCGGGTGCGCGGGTGCGCGGATCGACGCTGGTGAAGGTGGCGGTGCCGTCGGCGCTTTCGGCCCCGGCGATGAGATTGTATCCGGTAATTTGCATAGGGTGTGTCCTCCTCTTATACCGGATGTACCTTACCCCGCCATCTCCCGGATTTCAACCTGGACACCGGCAGCAACGGCGGCCTCAGCTTGCTCAAGCAGCCGGGCGGTTGTGGCCTCATCGACATAGGCTTCGCCGCAGGTCGCGCACACCTGGGCGGGTACGTTCTTGAACACCAGGGTCGTCTGTCCGCGTTCAAGGGTGACGGTGGTGTATCCGGCAACGGTGGTTCCGTTCTTGCAGATTGTGCAGTTCATCGGTCATCTCGCTTACGCTTAAAATCGGGTTTCCATATTGCGGCATCGGGTTCATATGCCGTAATGACAATTTCTTGATCGTCATGCACATTATACGCCACGACAACATGGATCGGTCTATGACCTTTCCAACCGAGGACGAGACGGCTCGGATATGGTGTATCGTCCGGGTACTCCCGTATGACCTCGCCGGATCGCACGACATCTTTGACGACATCTTCGTCTATACCCCGCGCAAACATCCGCTGAATCGCGTGTACACGGAAGACGAACTCAGGCATTGCCAACCTCACTCCATATACCAACCGAGGACGAACAGACTGCGATTGAGAACAAGTATACGCCGGATTGATGCATTTTGCCTGCTAATCTCTGCTACAATGGATGTGTAAGATGCGGAGGACGATCCATGACCATCACCTTGCCCGAAGACCTGTCTGATCTGCTGCGGCGGGTGGCCGCAGAACGCAACACCACGCCGGAAGACCTGCTGCGCGATTGGCTGAACCAGCAGGTTACGC
>CAYQJO010000251.1:2260-6272 GCA_964417785.1 uncultured Anaerolineaceae bacterium
CGCAACACCACGCCGGAAGACCTGCTGCGCGATTGGCTGAACCAGCAGGTTACGCTGCCGGAAGCGATAGAAGATAATCCACTGCTGCGGACTTCGCTGTCAGTCGAGGATATGGAGCCAGCCATACCCACCGAGGACTTAAGCGTGAACTTCAAGGAATATCTCCACAAGACGTGGGGGAAACCATCGCCCGATGAATAGCATTCTGGTAGACAGCAGTTTCATGATCGCGCTGTACAATCCGCGTGACCGCGAGCGAAAACTGGCGCAGAATTTCGCCCTCAACAACAAGGACCAACTGCTGTTACCGGAGGTGACGTTGCCCGAAATCGCCCATATGCTGCGAAACTTCGTCGGTCAGCGGGCTGTGCTTGCGTTTCTGGAAGGAACGTCCGCCGCCACCCGACAGTGCATGGTGGATCAGGACATTGTGCGTGTCCAGACGATCATGCGGCAGTACAGCGACAACAACTTCGATCTGGTCGATTGCTGCATCATGGCGCTGGCGGAGCGGCTGAACATCACCCAGATTCTGACCTTTGACCGGCGCGATTTTGGCGTGTTCCGCCCCGCTCATACACCGTATTTTGAATTGCTACCGTAGGCTAGTTGACATACGATCTAGTCCGGCTCACACGGATATTCGTCAATGGCCTGTGACATTTGTCTATACTGAATACGGGCTTCGTCGTTCATGCTCATAACGTCAATCGTGACCCGTCCGACTGGTGTGAGTCCCGTCAGCGTTGCATCCGGATTGATCCGAAAATGGTCGTCCCAACGTTGTGTGCGGGGATTGAACAAGAAAGTTGGCTGCCCCGTCACGGGATCAGCCGCTGCCATGTTTGAACCTTTGAACGCATTGCACTGGTAACAAGCCAGGCACAGGTTGTCCAGATCGTCGCGGCCACCCGGCAGTATTCGCAGCAGCCACCAGCACGGTCGATAACCGCTTGTCGTTGTGACGGTGTGATGCTCATTGCTGCTTGAGCTTGATCCGCATCTTGATTTTCAGCAGACTCATCATCTGCTCGACGCGCACGAAATCGAGCATTTCATCGTGTTCTTCCGGCGTCAGTTTGCCCGCATTGTTGCGTTCGAGTAGTTCGTGCGCCCGTGCCTCCAGATCGTGCGGAAGTTGGTAGGCGACAATATCTTCTGGCGAGGGATTGGTCGCCAGGAAATCCGTGATGACACCGAAGACGGTGCGCAAAGTCGCGTTTTGCATGGTCAATCCTCCATGCCTTCATTGTAGCACAGACTCACCCCTCATACCGACCCACCACCACAAGCGCATCGCCCTCGCAGCGCACCAACGCGAACCCTCCGTCCGGCACCGGCACCAGCGCATCCAGCGCTCCCACCAGCAGACCGGGCAGTTCCGCGTTGACCGCCGACCGTATCGCTGCACTCGCCGTCGCGTATTCGATCACCAGCGGACCCGCACCGTCAGCCGTCATCGTCACATCCACCACACCGACCGTGCCATCCGTGAGCCGCACCGTCAGCCGCAGCCGATCCGCGACCACATCGGGCATGACAAACTCGATCTGGCCGGAGCCAAGCCGGGTATTGATGGCGTCGTGGAGAGCCTGCTCGGTGAGCCGCGTCTCGACATCCACGAAGGTATCACACACGTTGCCGATTCCATCACCATCGGAGTCGGCTTGATCGGCGTTGGCGTCATCGGGGCAGTTATCCTCGCTGTTGATGATCCCGTCGCCGTCGTGATCGTCACAGGGATCACCGATTCCGTCGTCGTCGGAGTCGATCTGGTCGGGGTTGCTGATCGTCGGGCAATTGTCCTGTGAATTAACCCAATCATCGTTGTCGCCGTCGGGAGCCGTACCCTGCACATTCAACGTGACTGACGCTGTGTTGTCACTCGGATCGCGCTCCGGCTCGGCGCTGGTGACGGTCGCTGTGTTGGTGATGGTCCAGCCTTCGGTGCCGGGGTCTACGGTGGCGGTGATTCTCATCTGGTACTGCTCTTGCGCTTCTGCCGGGATGTGGTCAATAGACCATATCCCGATTTGCTCATCGTAGGTTTGCTGTGTCTCACTTCCATATTCGGCGGACACAAACGTCAATCCCTGGGGCAATGCGATGGGAATCTCGACATCGTCTGACCCGGTTTCATAGAAATCGTTGGCAACAGCCAGATCAAGCGCAATGACATCGCCCGGTTCGGGGTTGGGATTATCCACCGACTGCCACAGTTCCATGTTATCGTCAGGCTGATAAAGCCAGACATTTTTCGTTGCCTGAGAGATGCGATCCTCACAGTGACGTGACGTGAAGGTCTGGTCCGCAGCGACCGTATACCCACCAAGCACGGCCTTCGGCTGCCATATATTGGCTTTCATGGCGTAGGCAAAATCCAGAGTCGCCGACTCACCACTTGCCAGCGCCGGAATCGTCCAGATGTGGCTTGTTGTGTCGTAAGTCCCCGTACTCGGTGATACCTGCGAAACATCCAATGCGGCATCCACAACGTGCTGAACGGCTACATTGGTCGCATTTGCGGGGCCGTTGTTGGTCATCGTCAGAGTTGCGCTGGTGGTCTCGTTACCGTGAATGGGCGTCGTGTCGCCCATCTCTACGACCAGATCGACTGCGCCCAAAACACATAGAGCGTCTCCGTGCATGTTCTCATCGTAATATTCGCGAGGTGTTCCGATAGGCCGATCCGAACTGATGACCCGACCGGGCAGGAGGTAAGCGCCGCTGAGAATGGGCAGGACCTCGGCGGTGATCGTCAACGTGGCTTCGCTGCCGGCGGGCATCACCGGGACGGTCCAGGTATCGGTCGCTGCATCATAGTCACCGTCGTCGGTGGTGTGCGAAATATAACGTAGGCCCGGCGGTACCCAGTTCCCGGTGACCACGTTAGTCAGAGGATAGTTGTCGGAATAGGTGAGCGGATACTCGATGGTGATGATGTCACCCACAGACACAGGTGGATGGTTATGGTACACCTGTAGATCATCCACACCGCCGATGACGATCCAATCGTCATTCACAGTGTTGTTGCTGACCGAAACATCGCTCGGCACAACGGAGATGATCTGCGCGTTGCGTTCAAAGGTTGTACCGAGTGGCATATCCGCCGGGACCGACCATGTTAGTGTGAGCGAAACCATTTGACTCAACTGGTTGACGGTCCAGATACCAGTCGCTGGATCGTAGCTGCCCTGTTCTTCATCAACCGAGACCAGGGTGAGTCCATCCGGGATGGGTATCTGCACCTGCACTTCGGTGACGGTCACATCACTTAAAGAATTTAGATAGAACGTCTCCCAGAATGTCGCACCAGGCATTGCCAATGAACGGTCCCAGCCAGAGATTGCGACGTCGGTCGGTCCGGCGGTAATCGTCTCGGTCCAGGTGTCATAGGTTGGATCGGGATCGATGGCACTACTGCTGAGGATGGTTGAGGTGATCGCGTTCGTCTGATCGTCCTCGATACGCACGAACAAGTCGATCACCGCAACTTCAAATAGATGCTCAATTGTCCAGATACCGGTCGCCGGATCGAAGCGTTCGACATTGCGGTTCCACATCTCATAACCTACGAGAGTCAGGCCGTCGTCAATGTCGATACGTGCGGTCAAATCCACTTCGGTATCATCAACCCAGATGTTGCCAACCTGCACCTGTACTTTGACAATCTCGCCGACCTCAAAATCGGGATACAACGGCATCAGGTTTACGACAGTGAACAGATCGACTTCCGGCACACACGCATCACCAACCCCATCGCCATCCGCATCGGTTTGGTCAGCGTTGGCGACCAGCGGGCAGTTGTCGGCGGCATCTAAAATGCCGTCCTGGTCGGCGTCTTCGTAGATGGTTTGTGCGGACGTAAAAAGCGCCACGCTGATGAGCATGGCGCAGACAATAGCGAAACGTGTAAGACGGGCCATATATTCCCCCCGATGAGCAGTCGAATTAACTCCAATTATAAGCCCGTTTGCACCGTTTCGAGTGTAAAGATCGTGTCAAGAACCGC
>CAYQJO010000252.1:0-6218 GCA_964417785.1 uncultured Anaerolineaceae bacterium
TGGTTTATGCGCTGCCAATCACCCGGATTGACAGAAAAAGATATTTTTTTACTCATGTGTGCTTACCTGTTGGCGTTCCTCTGCGGTTAGATAGGGTTCGAGTGTTAAGTCGTCAACAAAGTGGCAGGCAACCTCCGTTTTAGGGTCGCTTGCCAGCGGTTTTAATGATGGTACTTCCTGTTTGCAAATGTCCGCTACATATTTGCAGCGTGTGTGGAAGACACATCCCGATGGCGGGTTGACCGGGCTGGGGATGTCGCCCTTCAAAATGTAACGCTTACGATGTCCTTGTTTGTTGCGCTTCGGGATGGCGTTCAGCAGCGCCTCCGTATAGGGATGTTTGGGGCGGGAGAAGAGTTTATCTGTTTGTGCGCTTTCCATGATCTTGCCGAGGTACATCACCATCACACGATCACTGATGTACTCCACCACGCTCAAATCATGGGCGATGAATACATAGGTCAGGCTGAATTCATCCTGCAAATCAGACAGCAGATTCAACACCTGTGCCTGGACAGAGACATCCAACGCGGAGACTGGCTCATCGCAGATGACCAATCGCGGATCCACGCTCAGCGCCCGCGCCACACCAATACGCTGTCGCTGTCCACCGGAAAGCTGGTGTGGAAAGCGGTTCAGCATCTCCGCACCCAGGCCCACCTGCTCCAACAGATAGGCTACACGATCCCGGCGGCTGCGTTTATTCCCCACATTGTGAATTTCCAGCGGTTCGGCGACCAGTTCTTCGATGTACATCCGGGCATTAAGCGAGGAATTCGGGTCTTGGAAGAGCATCTGAATGTCGCGGCGGATGGGTTTCAACTGGCGCTTGGTCATCGTACCGATCTCGACTTCGCCCTGCTGGGAGCGAAAACGAATGCTGCCGGCGGTTGGATCGTAAAGGCGGATAATACAGCGGCCTGTGGTCGTCTTGCCGGAGCCGCTCTCCCCAACAAGGCCAATCGTCTCCCCCGGCTTGACGCTAAACGACACCCCATTGACCGCCTGCACATGGGCAACAGTGGTGTTCAACAATCCCGCTTTGATCGGGAAGAACTGCTTCAAATCTTCCACCTCAAGGATATTTTCTGGCTGCATGGTGGCTTCAGGCAGTGATTCGGTCATGATCCACCTTTTCCTCTTCTTCAAACAACCAGCAAGCTGCTTCTGTATCTGCATCAATCTTGATGGGCGGCGGTTCGTGTGCATGGCATTTATCAAATGCATGGGGGCAGCGCGGCGCAAACAAACACCCTTTAGGACGCTCATGTGGGCTGGGAACGTTTCCCTCAATGGGTGTCAGACGTTCTCCTCTGCCGATTTGCGGCAGCGATTCGAGCAAGCCCTGCGTATAGGGGTGTTTGGGATCGTCGAAAATTTTATCCACTGTAGACCGCTCGACGATCTTGCCCAGATACATCACAATCACATGATCCGCCACCTCGCCAATGACGTTGAGATCGTGCGTAATCATCATCATCGCCATCTTGGATTCATTTTGAATATCCCGGATGAGTTCGAGGATTTGCGCCTCAATCGTCACATCCAGGGCGGTGGTTGGCTCATCCGCGATGAGAATACGCGGGTTACAACTGAGGGCCATCGCAATCATGGCACGCTGGCGCATTCCGCCGGAAAACTGGTGCTGGTATTGATCCACACGGCGCTCTGGAACCGGTATACCCACCAACCGCAGCATTTCGATGGCTTGTTCACGTGCTTCCGTTTTGGAGACTTTCTGGTGCAGCAGCACCACTTCCATGATCTGATGGCCGATGGTGTAGACCGGATTGAGCGAGGTCATCGGCTCCTGGAAGATCATGGCGATCTCATTGCCGCGAATGTAACGGATTGTGTCGCCATAAGGATCAACCTGAGTCAGTTCAATGGGGGAGGCATCCGGCGGCATATACAGGATGCTTCCATCTACGATGCGGGCGATATTGGGTTGCAGCAGGCGCATGATGGTCCGGGCGGTCACACTTTTGCCGGAACCGCTCTCACCTACGATGCCGAGGGTTTCTCCTTCACGAAGCGAAAAGCTCACACCATCCACCGCACGGATAACCCCCTGCTCAATGTAGAAATAGGTCTTTAAGTTCTTGACTTCCAGTAAAGTTCTGTTGCCATCCATATCTTAATACTTCCAATGCTTTATCGTGAGAATGGATCAACCATATCGCGCAGGCCATCCCCCAGGAAGTTGTACGCAATTACCGTCACCAGGATGAAGGACGCGGGGAACAGCAACCAGGGATACAGCGCGACGTTCTGGATTTTGATGGCGTCGTTCAGCAGCAGGCCCCAACTCACCATCGGGATTCGCACCCCAATCCCCAGGAAACTCAGGGCGCTTTCACCGAGGATCGTGATCGGAACCGCCAAAGTTGCTGTGACGATGATGTGGCTCATCATGTTTGGAATCATGTGTTTGCGGACGATCCGCGCCGTTGACGCCCCGGACGCCTCCGCAGCAGCGACAAAATCACGCTCCTTCAGGGAGAGTACAAGGCCGCGCACTTCTCTTGCTAACCCTGTCCAGTTGATAAAGCCCAATACGATCACAATACCTGCATACACATACTCCGGCGGCCAGGTCGGCGGGATCGCCGCCGCCAGCGCCATCCACAAAGGCAACTGTGGAAAGGTGCGGATCGTCTCGATGGCACGCTGGGTGATGTTGTCAATCACTCCACCGTAATAGCCAGACAATGTGCCGATGACCGCACCGACGACAATGGTGATAAAAACACCAATGATCCCGACGGAGAGTGAGACCTGCCCACCGAACATGATGCGGGAGAACAGATCACGCCCGCGCTGGTCTGAACCCATGATGTGCAGGCGTTCGTCCGGGTCACGCGGGCCGAACAGATGAATGTCGGATTCGATAAAGCCGAGAATCTTATAGGTATCACCCTTCACAAGAAAATCAATGGGAACCCGCTTTGTGCGATCCTCCACGTATTCCAGTTGAAAGGTCTCCATGTTGCGCTCACCACGCAGTGGATAGAAGAAAGGCTGCAAGTGGAAGCGTGAGGTCTCCGGGTCGTAAAAGCGCAGGGCCATCGGCGGCGAGAAAGTGAGACTTGAATCGCTGCTGCGGGCGCTGTATGGGGCGACGAACCCGGCAAAGATCGTCGCCAGATACAGGATTATCAGGATAATTCCAGAAATCACTGACATGCGATTACGCAGGAACTTGCGCAGCATCAACTGCCGCACAGAGAGCAGACGATATTCCTCCTCCGTCACGATTTTGGGTTTGGCACGTCTACCAAACAGTCGTAAACGGGACTGTTGTCGCGGTTCTGGCGTGGTTACTTCTGGCTGAACAGTGCCTGGGTTAGGCGCTTGGCTACTCATATTGAATCCT
Organism: uncultured Anaerolineaceae bacterium; assembly: GCA_964417785.1. GTDB lineage: Bacteria > Chloroflexota > Anaerolineae > Aggregatilineales > Phototrophicaceae > DAOTUL01. The sequence continues at coordinate 3,377 of CAYQJO010000252.1, forward strand.
CGGATCACTCCACGCCAGCAAAATATCGGCGATTAAGTTGCCGACCAACAAAATGATTGCCAGGATCATCAGTATCGTACCAGCCATGAACATATCCTGTTGTAGGAGTGCTGCATAAAAAGGCGGCCCCAACGTCGGCAGATCCAGCACAATTGAGATGATGATCGTACCGCCGATCAACACCGGAAGCTGCATCCCCAGGCGGCTGATTAAGGGGTTTATGGCGATACGAGCGGCATGCTTGTAAATCACGACGCGCTCCGCCAGTCCTTTGGCCCGCGCCGCTTCCACGTACTGCTGATCGAGTACATCCAGCAGGTTTGCCCGCATGATACGAAACGTCCCCGCCATGCCGCCCAACCCTAAAATCAACAGCGGGATAGGCAGGTGAATGGCAAAATCGATGACGCGCTCCCATGTCCAGGGGGCGTTTTTAAACTCAGACGAAAACAGGCCACCCGCATAATCGGAATTAAATACAAAGACAGCGAAGAACAGAAAGATGACCGCCAGCAGGAAATTCGGTACGGAAATTCCGATGAAGGCGATGGTGGAAAGCACATAATCCGCAACGGTGTTCTTATGGGTCGCCGCGTAAATACCAAAAGGAATCGCCAGTCCCCAGGAGATAAACAACGCTGCGAACGCCAGAAACAGAGTCAGGCCAAGACGCCGCCCAATAATGTCGGAGACCGGCGCGTTGCTGTACTCAATTGTGAAGCCGAAATCCCCGGTAGGGAAGCCATCAACCCATTTCAAATATTGGACAACAAGTGGCTCATCGAAACCATACCGTTCTCTCAGTTTTTCGATGGACCCCGGCGGCATGCGCTGGCCTGTGATGGCTTCCTGCTGACGCACGTAGTTGGTCACCACGTCGCCAGGGGGGAGTTGGATAATCACAAAACTGATAAAAGTAATAAGTATGAAGATGAGCGCCGATGAAATCAACCGGCGGATGATATAGGTTGTCACATTTAGCTCCTGGAAAGACCAACAAATTTCTTTTGATACACCTATATTTTGCCCCAGGATATCATGCCGAATAAAATCCTGAAATAGGGTACGGGCATACCCTGCGATACGCCCGTACTTTATTAGGCTCACTGCGTGGAAGCTCTTTTTGATCCACTACAGTCAGTTTGAGCGGCAGTTACGGGCCTTCGCCCGGTTCGTACTTTGCAAACAGAAGTGCATGATTCCAACCGGAGACCTGTGTCAGTGAGTTACGCGAGAACTGATCCGGTGCGTTACCAATGCGATTGTTCTTGATAAAGGGACGCTGCCAGAAGCCCGTCGCAACGATCCATACATTATCCGCATGGAGGTGCGAAACTTCGGTCAGCAGTGGGATACGTGCTTCCGCAGGCACGGTCTGTGCCTCAGCGATAAGGTCGATGGTGCGCAGGAAGTTTTCATCTACCGGGTCTTCTTCCCAGTTGATGTGCCAGGGCGGTGTGTTCGGATCAGCCGGGATCAATAGAGATACATCTGCACCCAGCGGAGTGAGATACTGGTCGGCATCCCAGGTGTGAATTCCAAAATCACCGGTGACGAAACGCTCACGCACCAGAGTCTGGTCATCTGCATCCAGGATGGTGTTGAGGCCAATATCCACCAGATATTCGGTCACCAGTTCCACCACCGGGGTATACAGATCGTGTACACCAACCTCGATGATAAGCTGCAGTGCTTCGCCATCCGGGTTTTCGCGGAAGCCATCGCCATCAACATCGACGTATCCGGCATCGTCCAGCAGGGCCATTGCCCCTTCAGGATCATAGGCTGACCACAGTGCCGCGTCTTCCTCGGTGTAATAGCCGGTATCCGGCGCAAATACCGAACCCGCCGGGGTGAACAGGCCCGAATAGAACACATCACCGATTTCCTGCCGGTTCAAGGCCAGAGAAAAGGCGCGGCGGAAGTTGACATCACGGAAGGCGGCCCGTTTGACCGGGTCTTCGATGTCCATGTTGAAGTGGAACGACACACCAGCAAAGTCGGCGAAGGTCAGGCTGATGTCTCTACCGTCCTGGATAGCCTGAGAGAAAAGCTGCAAATGCTGTACGCCGACCCACAAGGCATCCATATCAAACTGACCGGTGACATTACCCAGAGCAACGGCCTGGCGATCTTCAACGATTTCAACCGTCACACGGTCAAAATAAGGAAGCTGGTTGCCGGCGGGGTCCACCTTCCAATAGTAGGGATTGCGCACCAGGTTGTAGAACTCGCCCGCCACGTATTCGTCCAGCATCCAAGCCTGGAGTGTAACACGACCACGTCCCTCTTCCAACAGCTGTTGAACGTTGAATGTTTCGTAGTCCGCATCGTCGTTGTATGCCGGATGCAGCGGTTCAAGCAGGTGACGTGGATATGCGATCTCCGTCATTGAGGCGATACCATCGACAAAGGAAGGGAACGGCGCAGGATAGATAAATTTGATGGTGAAGTCATCAATAATTTCTAGTTCCGGCGGTTCCCCCCCCAGAAAGAGGGTTCTGGTAGATGGAACATCGTCTGTCACGTTTTCGTCGAGTGCGATGTCATTCCAGAAAAATTCAATATCGGAGGTGGTAAAGGGTTCGCCATCCGACCACTTCACACCTTCACGCAGAAACACGGTCCATTCGGTAAATTCTTCATTGGATTCCCAGCCTGTCGCCAGGTTCGGATGGATGGGGCCGTCACCCGTCAGCGGTAGATTCCACATTGCCAGCGGCTCACGGGTCATGTTCTGGGTCATGTAGCCGAAAATACCGGCTGTACCACGCCGGAGTGTACCCCCATAGGGATTGTGCAAAAACAACTTCCGGTTTTGAGAGGAATTCAAACAAGGGTA
>CAYQJO010000253.1:0-3895 GCA_964417785.1 uncultured Anaerolineaceae bacterium
TCGTCGCGCTGATAACCGGTGAAGCCGAACGGCTGCTGGCTGAATCCGCTTTGCTGTTGCAGATTGCCCCAGGTGTCCCAGGTGTATCTGCTGGCCACTCCTCCCGCAATATCAGTGACTGCGATGGGAGTGCTCAGCGCATCGGTGTGCAGGTAGGTTTGCACCCCACTTCTGGCTTCGGCGATCATGCCGACGCTGGAGTGAGTGTAGCGGGCGATCTCGTCGTTATTGGTATTGGTTTCTGCGATCAGGCTGGTTTGATCGTAGATGTAGTTGATCTGGTTGCCATTCTGGCTTTGGCTGTCTCGCAAGCCCGCTTCGTTGTAGCTGTAAGCTATTGGCGGGGCACCTGGCAGGGTGATGGTGAGCAATCTGTCTCTGGGGCCATAGACCAGGTTGGTGGTGCCGGTCATGTCGGTTTTGCTGATCTGGTTACCGTTGGCATCGTATTGATACGTGATCAGTGCGCCACCGATGGCATCTTGCACCTGTTGCAGTTGATCACGGCTGTTGTAGCAGTAGGTTTTGTCCTGGGTGGTGGTCTGGTTGTTGTCGGTGATGGTCTCGGTGATGCGGTTGGCGACACCGTCCAGGGTGAAGTCGATGCTGCGGTTGGGTTCGTTGATCTGGGTCAGGCGGTCGGCAGTGTCATAGCCATAGCTGGTCTGTTCACTCTGGGTGCCCTGGGTGATGATCTGCTGGCTGCGGTTGCCGTTGAGATCATAGTCGTATTGGGCTTCGGCAAAGCTGCTGTCGGCCAGTTGGTGCTGGATGCTGGCAATGCGCTCGGCATCGTCGTACTGGTAGTGTGAGCGGGTGCCGTTGGGCCAGTCGATCTGTCTGAGCTGGCTGTTGTTGTAGTAGCCATACACCACCTGGCCGGCCAATGGGGCATTGATGCTTCGCAGGCGGTTGAGCTCGTCGTAGCTGTACTGGGTGACGCGGTTGTTGTGATCGATCAGTTGGCGGCGGTTGCCGTTGGCATCGTAGCCGTATTGCAGGCGGTTGCCGAAGCGGTCGGTGATGATCTCCAGCCGGTCGAAGGCGTCATACTGGCGCAGGCTGGTGCGCTGCTCTCCGCTGGCGCTGGTCAAGTCAACCTGGGTCAGGTTGCTGTTGGCGTCGTAGCTGAAGTCCATGCTGGCGATGGCATCACCGGTGGCACCGCTGTAGCTGGTGTGGATGCGCCGGTTGCGCTGGTCGTAGTCGTGCGTGGTGGTTTGGGCATTGGCGTCGGTGCTGGTGCGCAGGTTGCCGGTGGCATCGTAGGTGAAGGTTGCTGTGCTGGTGTCCGGGTAGGTGATGCTGATCAGGCGGTTGCGGTTGTCATAATCTTGCGTGGTGGTGTGGCCGTTGGCGTCGGTGTGGCTGCTGCGGTTGTCGTTTTGGTCATAGCCATAGCTCCAGTGGTTTTGTTCTGGGTCGGTGATGCCGATGAGGCGGTTGGCGGTATCGTAATCACGTTGCCAGACCCCGCCGTTGGGGCGGGTGGTCTGGATCAGGTTGTCGTTGTCGTCGTAGGTGAAGCTGGTGGTTTCTTGTGCGTGGTTGGTTTCTGTTAGGACGCGTCCGCGGGCATCAAAGCTGCGCGTGATGTTGCGTCCGGCCGGGCGCTGCTCGGTCACCACGTTGCCCAGGGCATCGCGCACCAGCGTGGTGACCGCACCTTGCGGCCTGATCTCGCGGATCAGGGCATTGGCGGCGTCGTAATCGTTGACGGTGGTGTGGTTGTTGGCATCGGTGCTGCGGCGCAGGTTGCCAACCGCATCATAGACTTGGGTCAGTTGCAGTATGTCGGCGCGGGTGCTGGTTTGCAGGCGGTTTTCTAAGTCGTAGGTGTTGTCGGTGACATTGCCGTTGCGGTCGGTCTGGCGGATCAGGTTACCCTGCAGGTCGTAGTTGAAGCTTTGCGTGCTGCTGTTGCCGGTGTCATCTGCCGGATCGGTCTGGCTGATCATGCGATTGAGCGCATCATACTCGAAGCTGCTGCGCTGGTTGTTGGCATCGATGCTTGCGGTGCGGTTACCGACCAGATCGTATTCGAACGATTCGCTGCTGCTATCCGGGTGGGTGATGGCGGTTTGCTGGCCCAGGGTGTTGTAGCTGAAGCTGGTGATAAAATCGCGTGCATCGGTCTGGCTGATCAACTCGCCGTGTACGTTGTAGTCCATGCGCACGACTCTGGCTTCTGGCAAAGTCTGGCGAATGAGGCGATCAAGACCATCAAACTGCTGGGTGGTGATACGCCCCAGCGCATCGGTGAGCTCTATCGGGTTGCCGTTGGCATCGTAGTCCATGCTCTGCACTGGTCCGATGTTGTCGCTGGTGCTGATCAGACGGTTGAGTGCATCGTAGCTGTGGCGCAGGACATTGGCGATCGGCTCGCTGCCGTCTAAGGTTTGTTCGGTCAGGCGGTTGTTGTTGGCGTCATAGCTGAAGCTGGCGACAAAGTCATCCCTGGGGCCGTCTTGCTGGCGCAGACGGTTGCGGGCGTCGTAGCTGAAGGTGGTCAGCTTGAGATTGGCATCCAGCAGGCTAAGACGGTTGCCGACCGCGTCGTAGGTGAACTCGGTACGCGCGCCGGTGGCATCGGTCATGACAAGCTCACGCCCCAGTGGATCATACTCCATCTGCCGGGTCAGGGTGCGATCGGCGCTGATGCTCTGGGTCTCGGTGAGCAGCCGGTCAGCAGCGTCCCAGGTTTTGCTGATGACCAGGCCCATGGGCGCGGTGACGCTGGTCTCACGGTTGCGGTCATCATAGGCCATGCTGGTGAGGCGGCCTTCAGCATCGGTCATGCTGGTGAGGTTGCCCTCGCCATCGTAAGTTTTATTGGTCGTGGCTTGTTCAGTGCCGATGTGGCGGATTTCACTGGTCTGGCGATAAAAAGGATCGTCGTAGGCAAACTCGGTCAAGCGATTGCCCACAGTCTGGCTCACTACATTGCCGACGTTGTCGTAAGTAAAAGTTTCTGTTCTGCCTTCCGGCATGGTTTTGATGGTCAGGCGATTGGCGTTGTCGTATTCAAATGTCGTGGTATTGCCGTTCCAGTCAGTTTCGCTGGTTTTGTTTCCAGCAAGGTCATACACAGTGGTGAAGCTATCACCGTTGGCATTGCTGATATTGGTCTGACGACCTTTGCTATCAAAGCTGAACACTGTGCTATTGCCGTTGGCATCGGTCTCAGTGCGCTGGTTGGCGGCATCATCATAGACAACTGTACTGATGGCTGTGAGACCATCAACAGCGGGCGCTGTGGTACTGACGATGCGATCCAGACTGTCATAATCAAAGCTTGTCGTATTGCCGTTGGCGTCGGTCGCACTGGTGCGTCGTGAACGCTCATCCCAATCCTGTACGGTCTCGCCCTGCAGCGCATCAATGATGGTTTCAATGTTACCAAACTGGTCATATCTGAATTGGGTTGTCGCGCCGGTGCCGTCGCTGGTGGATGTGCGATCACCGCGAGTGTTGTAGCTATGGTTTTCGGTGATTCCACCCAGCGTCTCGGACAGCAGGTTGCCTTGCTGATCATAGGTAAAGGAGCTGTTCTTGCCGCGCCAGTTATTGCTTTCCTGGATGCGATTCTTGATGAAAGGCAGATCAAAAGCTGTGGGCGGAAAATAGCTGAAGCTGCGATTGAAACTGCCGCGGCCAGTGACAACTTCGGTCAAAAGGTTACCATATTGATCATAGGTAAATTCGGAAGTGACACCCTCGGCATCGGTGCGACTGGCAATTTGCAGGTCAGCATCCAGTTCAATGGTAGTCGTACCAGCAGGCTCCGTGATGGTTTCTGCCGAGCCATACATGTTGAGACTGTAACTGGTCGCACCGCCCACTGCTGGCGTGACAGTGGCCGTGACAGGTGATTGCCCCGGAGTACCGGCAAAAC
>CAYQJO010000253.1:3995-6193 GCA_964417785.1 uncultured Anaerolineaceae bacterium
ACTGCTGGCGTGACAGTGGCCGTGACAGGTGATTGCCCCGGAGTACCGGCAAAACTGAAGCTGGTGCTGCCGGCATCGGTTTCGCTGATGGCTGTGACCTGCATTCCATCCAGCAATAATGCCTGTCCATTTAATGTGATGGCTGCAGTACGCTGCTGGTAACTGTAGCTGCGTGTCGCATTGTTGAGTTCGTTGACAACGTTGGTGATCAGATGTCTTTCCAGCGGTGTATTGCCAGTCGCATAGTCATAGCGTTCGACTCTGGCATTGTTTTCCCGCGTTGCCCGGCTCAAGTTACCGCGCTGATCATAATCGAAAGCCACTGTCAGTCCGTCCGGGCCTGTGACTTCGGTCAGCACTTGACCAACCCAATCGTCAAAAGCTCTGGATGCATAACTGAAAATAAGTTTGCGGCCTGCCTGATCCGTTACCGAGGCTATGCGAGGTGCGGCAGTGCCTTCAATATAAGTCAATGCGGTCGTATTGCCATTGGGATCGCTAATGCTTTCCAGCCACCAGCTTTGCGGCTGCCTCTGGGTGTAGTGATAGCGGTTACCGGAAGGCGTATAGAAGCTGAAACTGCCGTCATTGCCGTCACGGACAAGGCTGCCATGATGTCCGCGGCCCGGACTGAAGCCACCTTGACCATCGGCAATAAATAGCTGACCCGAGCCTTCACCACCGATGACAAGATAATCTCCACAACGGTTTTGTACCACCTGGGACAGATAGTTATGCGTCCAGCCGGCACCCAGCACACCGGGAAGACCATTGAAGTTGCTGCTGTAGCTGCGCGTGAAATCGAGATTGACACCTCTGCCCGGTACATTGATGTCTTGGCGTGAGACCAGCATGTGGCCATCGAACAGATCCACGCCCATAACCTGGGTGTGCGCGACCGGCATGGTATCGGTATAGCGCGTGGTTATTCTGCTCTCACCAATCACGGTCTGCACATGACCATCCAGAGCGGATACAGCGCGCATCTCCAATCTGAAATCGCCCGCACCGAACTGGATCGGATTGATGCTCAAACTGTGTGTGCCACGGGCGAAGCTCTGATTGGGAACGATGGTGTGTATGACACCGCTGCCGGTGCCACTGGAGTTAAGCCGCTCCAGGGTCACCGCGATGCTGGCGTCCTGGGTGATGGCAAAACTGAAATCGTTGTTACCACACATGCGTTGACTGGCAATATCCAGATCGGAGCTAAAGTACAGTGGTCGCGGAACCTGATCATTGACAACAAAGCCACATGCAGGGATATCGGTCGTAGAGTCGGTACTGCCACCTGAACATATGTTGATGACAATGTCCTGGGATATGGGCAGTGGTACAGGATCACTGCTTATCTGAAATGAGCCTGGATTGACAATCAGTCTAACCTGGTACTGTTTGTCCTGTTCAAACTGAATACCACGCGTGAATGAAACCATACCATCATCGCTACCTGGCAATTCAAGCTGGCCCGTAACTGCGCTGCCGCCTGTATCTTCAATGACAATAAAGGCAGTAACACCGAATTCCTCCGGCAACACCTGATATTCGATATCTATTGGAGTAGTAGAGCGCCCTTGAGAATCAAGTTTTATGTTCACTGGCAGCACAGAATTGATGCGCGGATCCACTGCAAATACAGGTGCCAGTGTACGCTTAAATGTGAGAGCATCCCATATGACCGAGACAAGGCCATCATCTGCAGTACCAATATAGCCATAACCAATGACATTGTTGATGGTTAAATCTGCAACCGTCTGGCTTGGCGCATCACCCACACGAAGGCGCACATCGTGCAAACCATCCTCGCTTACAACCAGGCTCTCCAGTGAACCATTGTCGACAGCCACCTCTATATCACCTGTTGTATGAACACAACCTTCAATACTGAAGGGTGCAACCACAGTGCCACCGCTTGATCTGGGTGGCGGATAACAGCTGATCAATGAAAAAGATCTTGGATTGGCAGGGATTAGTCCAGATCTGGCACCGTCGATGGGCTCTCCAAGGCTGTTGAGTGCTCTTGTCGATTTGATTTCAGGCTGGAGGAACCTGGCATAATCACAAGAGAAGGGTGGATCATTTGGAATGATGAACGGATTGCCGTTGGTCCACCCATCAAGCCATTCATAAATAATGGTTTCCCCAGCAGCTGAGACGTGATAACGATGAGTTGTGCCTGCATAAAGACCCAGGAATGC
>CAYQJO010000254.1:0-6100 GCA_964417785.1 uncultured Anaerolineaceae bacterium
TACCAGAGTGAGCGCGACTTGCCATCGTATCAACCGTCGAATTTTGGTATTATAGGGAGAGAACGTTGTGTGAAAAGGACCCGGTTTTATGAATATTCTTGGCGTCGGCATGGGTGAACTGTTTTTGGTGCTGATGATTATGCTGATTGTAGCCGGTCCCAAGCGAATGATTGCCTGGGCATTTGTCCTCGGCAAGTATATGGCCCAGTTGCGCCGGATGTGGTCACAGGCGATGGATGTCCTGCAAAAAGAATTTGACGATGCCGGTATGGACATTAAGCTGCCGCGAGACATTCCCACACGAAACGATGTCAATAAATTCGCTGCCGATGTAATGAAACCGATGACCGATCCGTTGGAAGAAGCATCCAGAGAGGTGAAAGAGGTCACACGGACGGCTCAGAAAGAGGTCGAAGACCTCAAAAAGACCAAAATCCTGGAAGACGTGAAGGCACAGCCACGCCAGATGAAGGTCAACATTCCCACACCAACGAAGAAAACCGAACCGAAGCCTGAAGAAGTCCCGGCGGAGCCAGAGGCGACTCCGCCCGATGAACCGAATGCCGAGGAAGAGTCCTTTGGCACCTGGTCAAATACAACGGAGATGAACGGAAAGTCCGATGCGCCAGACTAAACCGGTTCCCGTTTACAGCAACAACAAGAATAACAGGGACCATCCGCCAGAGGACGATGGTAACGACCTACGCATGAGCCTGTGGGAGCATCTGGCTGACCTACGCAACCGGCTGCTGCGGGCCATGCTGGCTGTCATCGCCGGGACGGTGGTCGGCGCGGTGTTCGCCGGGCAGATGCTGGATTACATGCGTGGGCCATACTGCCGCGCCGCTGACATCCAGGATGCCTGCCAGCTTGTGGTTCTGGGGCCGACCGGCAGTATCGTCGCCTATTTCCGGGTGGCGTTGATGATCGGCGGTGTTCTGGCGGTGCCGCTGGTCAGCTACCAGATTATGATGTTCATCCTTCCCGGTCTGACACGCAAAGAAAAACGGGTGGTGTTGATGTCACTGCCGGCGATCAGTATTCTATTTGTCATTGGAGCTTCGTTCGCCTGGTTCGTCCTGATGCCGCCAGCGTTGGGTTTCCTGGAAGGTTTTCAGCCGACTTTATTCAAGCCGGAATGGACGGCTCCGCTATACATCAACTTCGTGACCTCGCTTATCTTCTGGATGGGCGTGGCCTTTGAAACGCCGCTGGTCTTCTTCGTCCTGGCGCTGCTCGGTATGGTCTCCGCCGGATCGTTGATTCACAACTGGCGTGTGGCGATTGTCGGTGCTGCGGTTGCTGCCGCCATGATTACGCCGACGGTTGATCCGGTCAACATGGCGCTGGTAATGGCTCCGCTGCTCACGCTGTATATCTTGAGCATTTTCCTGGTGATGATCGGTCGCCGTATATCCGGTGTGGGGTAGGGGCGCAGCGCCGCTGCGCCCCTGACGGACTAAACGTACTGGCTCAACGGGAACAGATCGTCCACGCGCACCAGTTCGCCGGTCTGCATCGCCTTGTTAGCGCTGATGCCCATCATGATCGACGCTGCGCCGTCGATGTGGGAGGCGGCCCGGTTAAACGGGTCTTCCGGCGGATTATCCGAGAAAATCTGCTCCAGCATCACCGGGTCTGCACCGCCATGACCACCCTGAGAGTCGGGAATCTCCACCTCATAAGGCGGGGCGAATATCGGGAACAGCATGATCCGTTTATGTTTGAATGCGCCGGTGCTGGCTTGTAAGTTGATCTCCTCGCGGTCCTGCGCCTGTTCCACCGCTTCGATTACTTCCAACTCCACACGGCCTTTGGTGCCGGTAATGGCGACCTTCAACCCCTCCCAGGGTGAATAAGCGATCAGCGAATAGCTGAGCAGCACGCCGTTGTGATAGCGGGCCGTCACGCACATGGTGTCCTCAATGGTAACCGGCTCACCGAAGACGTTGCGGTCACGGATATAACCGCTTTCTGGCTCGGCATCCAGGTACAGGCCCTTGAGCGCATCGTGCTGGTCCATGAACAGGGCAAAGGGATCGTCTTTGGCGTCTGGTTCGCCAGTATAGCGGGTGTAACTGTACTGTTCGCCGCGCTCTTCGGCGTTTTCTTTGCCGTAGAACTGCAAATCACCCAAAGCGAAAACCTCTTTCGGGTACGAGGCGATCCACCAGTTGACCAGATCGAAGTGGTGGGTGGCTTTGTGTACCAGCAGGCCGCCGGAGTTGTGCTTCTCACGGTGCCAGCGTCGGAAGTAATCTGCGCCGTGATGCGTATCCAGCACCCATGAAAAATCGACGCTCAAGGGGCGACCGATCTTGCCTTCCATGATGACTTCGCGCAGTTTGGTATAGGCCGGTGCATAGCGGTAATTGAAGGTCACACGCAGATTCTTGCCCGTCCGCTCAATAGCATCGAAGATGGCACGGGCTTTCTCCGCGTCGGTTGTCATCGGCTTCTCGGAGATGACATCACAGCCCAGTTCCATCGCCCGGATGATATAGATATGGTGGGTAGCGTCCATCGTGGTGACGATCACAAAATCGGGTCTGGTTTCCGCGATCATCTTGTCGAAATCGTCCGCCAGGTAGGTTGGAACAGGCGGGAGGCCAGCCTTCTCTTTGATTTGCCCGTTATACCAGTCCATCCGAGTCTGGGTGGTGTCGCAGAACGCGACGAGTTCTGCTGTCTCCGTAAATTGGCCGATAATGGCCTCGACATACATACCGGAACGTCCGCCGGTACCGACTATCGCGTAGCGTTTACGCATGTTGATCCTATCCTTTCTGAGTTGCATCTTAAGAGTGTACCAAGACCGATACCAGAGGGGTAGTCCAATGGTCTGCAACCCTTTTCTGAGTTATGATTATGGCATTGAGGGAAAATAACATAGACGGAGACAAGCATGAGGGAAGCAGTAACCGAGATTCTGATCGTCGGTGGCGGTCTGGGGGGAATTGCCGCCGCTTTGTCAGCGATGCGATTGGGCCGCAAGGTCATCATGACCGAAGAAACCGACTGGATCGGTGGTCAGTTGACCTCGCAGGCTGTGCCGCCGGACGAAAACCCCTGGATCGAAATGCAGGGCGGTGGCACCCGCACCTACCAGTTTTTCCGCGACGCCGTGCGCGATTACTACCGCAAATACTATCCGCTGACCCAGGTCGCCCGTGAAGACAGCCGCATTAACCCCGGTGTGGCCGGTGTGAGCCGCTTGTGCCATGAGCCGCGTGTGGCGCTGGCGGTGCTGGAAGGTATGCTGGCTCCCTATCGCTCCGGCGGGATGATCGATATTCTGCTGGAACACCGGCCTGTCGCCGCTGAGACCGACGGCGACCGGGTGGTCTCGGTCACGCTGGAACCGGTCAATGGTGGCGAGCAGATTGTCATCGGCGCACCGTATATCATTGATGCGACCGAACTGGGTGATCTGCTGGAACTGGCGCAGGTAGAGCATGTCATCGGCGCGGAGAGCCAGGCGGAGACTGGCGAACTGCACGCACTGGAAGGGGATGCCGATCCGCTGGAACAGCAGGCCATCACCTGGTGCTTCGCCATAGACTATTTGGAAGGCGAGGACCACACCATCGACAAACCCGCAGATTACGATTTCTGGCGCACCTACCAACCAGATTTCTGGCCGGGACCGCACCTGGGATGGGACGATATTGACCCGGTGACGCTCCAGTCGCGCCACCGTGAGATTTTCGCTCCTGCTAATCTGCGCAACGTGGAGTCCTTCTGGGAGTACCGCCGTATTTTCTACAAGGACCACTACCCGGAGGGCATGTTCCGCAGCGACATCACCCTGGTGAACTGGCCGCAGATCGATTATTACGAAGGCCCGCTTCTGGGTGTCTCCGATGAAGAGCGCCAGAAGCATCTGCGCGGCGCGAAGCAGTTGAGCATGTCGATGCTGTATTGGATGCAGACCGAATCACCACGACACGATGGCGGCACCGGCTATCCGGGTTTGCGGCTGCGCAAGGATGTGGTCGATACCGATGACGGTTTGGCAAAGTATGTCTATATCCGCGAGGCGCGGCGCATTAAAGCCGAGTTCACGGTGCTTGAGGAGCATGTCGGTGTGGAACAGCGCGGGGACCGCGTGGGTGCCGAAATCTTCACCGATACGGTCGGCGTCGGCAGCTACCGCATCGACCTGCATTTCAGCACGGCCAAGCGCAATTACATCGACGTGAGCAGTTATCCCTTCCAGATTCCGCTGGGTGCCTTGCTGCCAGTTCGGGTGGACAACCTGCTGCCAGCCAACAAGAATATCGGTACCACCCATATCACCAATGGCTGCTATCGCCTGCATCCGGTGGAATGGAACATCGGTGAAACGGTCGGCGCACTGGCCGCCTACTGCCTGAATCACGATCTGGTGCCGCGTCAGGTCCGCAGCGATCATCTGGAAGACTTCCAATCGCTGCTGCACGATCAACTGGGTATTCCGTTGAAATGGGAAAGATACGCCGCCATTCACGCCAGATGAGACAGATAGTGTGATTAATAATAAAATAATGAATATCCATGTGGGGTGTCCCGGAAAGCCCTTATAATGTGATGGCTTTTCAGGAAACCCTGGAAGGGAAGGCTATGAGCGAGAAAGTCATCCTAACACTCTATGTAGCAGGCTCTACGCCCCGATCTGAACGTGCGATAGAGAATATTCACCGTATTGTGTCGGACTTCCTGAAGGGCGATTGTGGTATTGAGGTCATCGACGTACTGGAAGAACCGGGAAAGGCCGAAGATGCCCGCATCCTGGTGACTCCCACGTTGGTCCGGGAAGAACCCAGACCGGAACGGCGCATCGTCGGTGATCTATCGGATACCGAGAAGGTCCTGAAGGGTCTTAATATACCGGGCAACAGATTGATGGGGCAGTCGGGATGAGTCAGATGCAAAAGCTAGAGACGGGTATCCCAGGTTTCGATCATATTTCGAAAGGCGGATTGCCTGAAGGGCGAACCACGCTGGTTTCCGGTACGGCGGGTACGGCGAAGACCGTCCTGGCCTGCCAGTTCCTTGCCGAGGGTATCCGGCGTTATGATCAGACCGGTGTCTTCGTGACGTTTGAAGAGACGGTCAACGATATTCGCCGTAATATGCTGGGCTTCGGCTGGGACATCGCCGCCTGGGAAGCTGAGGGTAAATGGCTGTTTGTGGATGCCTCACGCCAGTCACAGGAATTCCTGGTGGCGGGCAGCTACGACCTGGAAGTGCTGGTGGCCCGCATCAAGCATGCGGTCAATCGTGTGGGGGCTGTCCGGGTCTCGTTGGACTCGCTCGGTGCGATTTTCACCCAGTTCTCGGACGACATCACGCTGCGCACCGAGTTGTTCCGCATCGCCAGCGCCTTGAAAGAGATCGAAGTCACCACGATTATGACGGCGGAGCGGACGATGGAATATGGTCCGGTCGCCCGCTACGGTCTGGAAGAATTTGTGGCCGATAATGTGGTGATTCTGCGCAATGTGCTGGAAGCGGAGAAGCGGCGGCGCACCGTCGAGATTCTCAAGTTTCGCGGCACGCTCCACAGCAAGGGCGAGTATCCATTTACCATCATCCCCGGTGAGGGCATCATCGTGATTCCACTGTCGGCGTTGGAACTCAAGCAGCGGTCGTCCAACAAGCGCATCACTTCCGGTAACGCCGAACTCGACCATATGACCGGCGGCGGCTTCTTCCGCGACTCGGTCATTCTGGTTTCCGGAGCGACCGGCACCGGCAAGACCCTGATGGCGACCATGTTCATGGCGGCAGGAGCGTTCCGCGATGAGCGCTGTCTGCTCTTCGCTTTCGAGGAGAGCCGCGACCAGTTGTTCCGTAACGCCTCCGGATGGGGGATCGACTTCGAAGAGTTGGAGCGCATGGGCAAGCTCAAGGTCCACTGTGTCTATCCGGAGACCGCCGGGCTTGAGGATCACCTCATCGACATGCAGGGCATCATCCGTGAGTTCAAACCGAACCGTGTCGCCATCGACAGCCTGTCAGCGTTGGAACGTGTCTCGACCATCAAAGGCTTCCGCGAGTTCATCATCGGCCTCACGTCATTTATCAAACACCAGGAGATCGCCGGTCTGTATACTTC
>CAYQJO010000255.1:0-6061 GCA_964417785.1 uncultured Anaerolineaceae bacterium
GATACTGCCAGTGTCAATGATGACACATCCGTCCTTGTATTAACCTGCCAGCAGTATGAGGGTATGCCGCCGCACATTGGCCTGCGCCGCGAGGGAACTTATGTCGCTATCGCGTGCAGCTACGGCCCACTGGAAATCGCGCTGCGGCCCCGTTATGCTGATCTGGCCCGTGTGCTGGCGCGGCTGCGTCCGGTGGATGGCTTGCAGACCACCCGTCAGGTTGGCACCGGGCAGGCATATCTGGCGTTGGGTCTCCAGACCGACGGTGATCTGGTCATGCGTCCGACCATCGTGGCCGACGCGACCGGGCATCTGACCTTCAACCTGGTTTTGACCGACTCCGTGCGCCAGACCTTGTTTGAATGGTTGGCAATCACCGACGAAGAATAAAGATTGACGGCACACGCCAAATCCCGCTACAATCTAGGTGGACGGTAGAGAGAGTGTCCGTGTTATAAGGGCCGCCGAAGGGGCAAGCGATCCGTTGTTGCTGGGCTGATCGTGAAACTCTCAGGCGAAAGGATCTATCGTCTGGTTGCATCTGGAAATGGACCAGTGGTTCATCAACAGAGCGAACAGCGGATTGCCACTGTTCGCTTTTTTTGTTTATCTAATCGAATCAGGAGACAAAACCTATGGCTGACGTTCCGGAAAATCTGAAGTTTGCTAAGAGTGATGAGTGGGTGCGAATCGAAGGCGATACCGCCACCATCGGCATCAGCGACTACGCCCAGGGCGAACTAAACGACATCGTTTACGTTGAGTATCCTGATGTGGATACGGCCTTCTCCAAAGGCGACTCGTTCGGCACTGTGGAATCGGTCAAGGCAGCTTCGGACCTGTATGTGCCGGTTGCCGGTACTGTGACTGCTGTCAATGAGAAACTGGAAGATGAACCGGAACTCATCAACTCTGACCCCTATGGTGAAGGCTGGATTTTAAAATTGAAATTGGACGGCGATCCTGACACCAGCGATTTGATGGACGCTGCTGGCTATCGGGAGTACATCGCCGACCGTTAGTTTTTGACGAGGATTACATGAGCTACATACCCCATACTGACGCCGAGCGGCAGCAAATGCTGTCTGCCATTGGCGTGACTACAATTGAGGACCTGTTCGAGGCGATCCCGGCCAGCCATCGATTTCCCCGGTTGAACCTGCCCGAACCGATGAGCGAGATGGAGGTCGCCGCCGAGATGCAAGCGCTGGCGGAAGCCAACGAACACGGCGGCGACTTCGTGCTTTTTCGGGGAGCGGGTGCCTACCATCACTTCATCCCATCGGTGGTAAACCACATGCTGATGCGCGGCGAGTTTTACACCGCCTATACACCGTACCAGCCAGAGGTCAGCCAGGGGACCTTGCAGGCCATCTATGAGTATCAGAGCATGATGTGTGCGCTAACGGGCATGGATGCGGCCAACGCCAGTCACTACGACGGCGCGACCAGTCTGGCTGAGGCTGTGACCGTGTCGCTGGAAGTCACGCGCCACAAACGGAGCAAGATCATCCTGAGCCACGCCATTAATCCGCAGTACCGGGCGGTGGTTCGGACTTATCACCAGGGCGGCGATCTGAAAATCGTTGGAGATCGTGGGCAGGCCAGCATACCCGATCTGGTCGATATGCTGGACGGCGACACGGCCATGCTCGCCATCAGCTATCCCGACTTTTTCGGTCAGGTGGAAGATGTGACTGTTGTCAAAGACCTGGTGGATAAGGTCCATGAGGCCGGGGCGCTGCTGGTCATGGTAGTTAACCCGATGGCGCTGGGTTTGTTCAAGAGTCCGGGCGAACTGGGGGCGGATATTGTCGTCGGTGAGGGGCAGCCTCTGGGTGTGCCGTTGGGTTTTGGCGGACCGTACCTGGGATTTTTCGCCACCCGCGAGAAATATGTGCGCAAGATCGCCGGACGTATCATCGGTGAAACGGTCGATCAGGATGGTAAACGTGCTTTCGTCATGACCCTGCGTCCGCGTGAGCAGGACATCCGCCGCGAGAAAGCAACCAGTAACATCTGCACCAACCAGGGCTTGATGGCGCTGGCGGCGTCGGTCTATATGTCGCTCATGGGTAAGAACGGGCTGCGGCGGGTGGCCGAATTGTGCTATCACAAAGCGCACTACGCTGCTGACCGTATCGACGGCCTGGATGGCTATGAGGTCGTGCGTGAGAAGGTCTTCTTCAACGAATTCGTCGTCAAATGTCCGGTGCCAGTGGCACAGATCAACCAGCGGTTGGTCCAGTCGGGTATCATCGGTGGCTACGATCTGGGCAAAGATTACGCGCATCTGAAGAACCACATGCTGCTGGCTGTGACGGAGGTCAATCGCAAGGACGAGATTGACGCGCTGGTCGAGATTCTGGCGGAGGTGAAGTGATGGAACCCCTGATTTACGATGAGAGTGTGGCCGGTCGCACCGGTGTGAACCTGCCAGAATGTGATGTGCCGGAGAGTGCGCTGCCGCAGCACATGCTGCGCGACCAGGTAGAACTGCCGGAGGTGAGTGAGCTTCAGGTGGTGCGCCACTTTGTGCGTCTGAGCCAGTTGAATCACGCCATCGACACCGGCTTCTATCCGCTCGGCTCCTGCACCATGAAATACAACCCCAAGATCAACGAGGATATGGCGCGGCTGCCTGGTTTCGCCAACCTGCACCCGCTGACCGACATCGAAGGGGCGCAGGGGGCGCTGGCCCTCATGCACCAGCTTCAGGATTGGCTGGCCGAGGTCAGCGGATTCGCCGGCGTGAGTCTGGTGCCGGCGGCAGGTGCGCAGGGTGAGTTCGCTGGTATTCTGATGATCCGCAAGTATCACCTGGATCGTGGCGACAGCGACCGCAAAATCATTCTGGTACCTAACAGCGCACATGGGACCAATCCGGCGACGGTGACGATGGCGGGTATGGAGGTGCTGGAACTGCCGTCCGATGATGACGGTAATGTCGATCTGGATGCCCTGCGCGAGGCCTGTGCTGGCGATAAGGCAAAGACCATCGCCGGGATGATGATAACTGTTCCCAGTACGCTGGGATTGTTCGAGAGTCACATTCTGGATGTGGTCGAGGCGGTTCACAACGCTGGCGGCCTGATGTATATGGACGGGGCCAACATGAACGCCCTGATGGGCATGGTCAAGCCGGGTGAACTGGGCTTTGACGTCATGCACTTCAACCTGCACAAAACTTTCTCCACCCCGCATGGGGGGGGGGGGCCGGGCTGCGGCGCGGTGGGTGTGGCAGAGCGCCTGCTGGATTACCGTCCGGGGCCGGTCGTCGAGGTGGTGGAAGCTGCGACCAACGATGAACCGCCGCTCTACGAACTGGTGGAACCGTCCCGGTCTATCGGCCAATTGAAAGCCTTCTGGGGCAATTTCGGCATGCACATCCGCGCTTATGCCTATATCCGCACCTATGGTGGCAGCGGCCTGCACAATGTCAGCCGTCACGCCGTCCTCAACGCCAATTATGTGCGGGCGCGGTTGAAGGACACTTACACAATCCCGTATCCGCGTATCTGTGGACATGAATTTGTGCTGGAAGGTCACTTTGAGGATGTTGAGGGCATTCACGCGCTCGACATCTCCAAACGGCTGATGGATTATGGTATTCATCCGCCGACCAACTACTTCCCGCTGATCGTGCCGGAGGCGCTGCTGATCGAGCCGACGGAGACCGAGGACAAGGTCACACTGGACCGCTTCGTCGATGTGATGAAGCAGATCGCCCGTGAGGCCCGCGAGAATCCGGACCTGCTGCACAGTGCGCCCCATACCACCCCGGTGTCGCGCCTGGACGAGGTCAGGGCGGCCAAACAGCTTGTGTTGTGTTGTGCGCCGGTCATGAAAGACCTGGCGGGTTAATCCAATGGGCGCAGTATCGCTGCGCCCAATCCCCTACAAATCTGCATGGATACACAATTGAATACCTGCTAATATAGGGTTGGACCTCAACACAACCGGAACATAACGTGCTAGAAATCCTCCAAATCTTTGTGGACAATATCGCGCCGATTCTGCTCATCGCCGGAATCGGATTTGTGGTCAGTCGCTACCAGAATGTACCGCCCAAACCGATCAGCACATTGATCTTCTATATTTTCTCACCGGCACTGGTTTTCTATTCGCTTTACCACAGTGAAATTACCGGCGGTGAGTTTGCGCTGCTGTTCGGGGCGACCTGGGCCTTCCAGATCACGATGGCCGTGATTGCTTTTGCCGTATTGAAGGCACAAAATGTCAACACTTTTGAACGAGCCAGTGTGATGCTCTCGGCATTCTGCCTGAATGCTGGGAATTATGGTTTGTCGCTGGTGGACTTCGCCTTCGGTGAAGAAGTGTTCAGTTATGCAGTGGTGGTCTATATCGCCAACACCATCATGAATTACATGCTCGGCGTGTTCGTGGCTTCTGGTGGGCGGTCATCCACCCGGCAGGCGTTGTTTAATGTTCTCAAGACACCGGCTGTATATGCGGTCATCGTGGCGTTTGCGCTGCGCGGCTTTGAGGTTGTGCTGCCGTTGCCGCTGGAACGGACGGCGGAAAGGCTCGCGGTGGTGGCGATCCCGTTGATGCTGACTCTGCTCGGCATCCAACTCGGTCAGTTTGTCCGTTTTGATAAGGTACGCCTGGTGGCGATTGGTACCAGTTTGAAGCTGCTGGGTGCGCCGCTGGTCGCATTGGTAATCGCCACATTGCTTGGTATGGGTGTGGACGCCCGCACGGCTTTCATCATGCAGGCAAGCATGCCGTCGGCGGTGTTGACGCTGGTGCTTGCCAACCAGTTTGATCTCAACCGCGATCTTCAATTAAATCTGATCATGACGGCGACACTCCTGAGTCCGATCACATTGTCGTTGTTGATTTATGTGATGCGCTGAGGGAGGCGTACAGTTGCCCCATTCCCGACTTGTCACTTCGCAGCATCCTCGCCGCCGGTTGATTCGCTTCATACGGGCGGCCTGGCGCGATACATCGGCGTTATGGCACGAGTTCCGGGTGCCAGTCCTGATTTTCGTCCTGGTCAGTGTGGCCGGCGGCTTTTTCTACGGTGAGCTTTATGAGTTTGCGCACCAGGAGGAAATCGCAGCGAACGAGATGGCGGGCATTGCCCTGATCGACCGGCCCTATATCATGATGCAGTTGATGATCCTGGAGTCGCCGCATGATGCGCCGCCACAGTGGTATCTGGTGATTTTCTGGTATGCACTGCCGCCAGTACTGGTGTTTATCGTCGGTCTGGGGGCTGCCGATTTTGTCCATCTGTTTTTCAACCGTTCGGATCGACGGGATGCGTGGAGGGTCGCTTTGGTTTCAACCTATCGCCATCATATTATCGTTTTTGGTGCCGGTCATGTGGGCATGCGTGTGGTCAATGAATTGATCGAGATGGGGCGTGAAGTCGTCGTTATCGATAACTCACCGGATGTCGGGGTGGACGAATTGCTGAAACGAAAGCATGTGCCGCTGATTAACGAGGATGCACGGGTGACGTCCGCGCTGGAGAAATCCGGGATCGAGTATGCGGATGCCTTCGTCGCCTGTACCGGCAACGATCATGTCAATCTGGAGGTCATCATGAAGGTGCGTGATATGAACGACAATATCCGCATCGTGGCCCGCATGTGGGATGACAAATATGCCCGCCATATGCAGCACTTTATGGGTGTGCATAAAGTGCTGAGTTCGTCTGATCTGTCGGCACCGGCCTTTGCTGCATCGGCGCTGGGTATCGAGATTACCCAGACGTTAAGCCTCAATGGTAACGAGTACAGCCTGCTGCGAGTGACGGTTGAACCCGGTTCATTCATGGAGGGGCGTACTATCGGTCAGTTGCAAACGGAGAACGATATGGATATTGTGCTGCATGGCGTCGGTCATTCCGTCGAGGTGCAGCCCAGTCGGGATGCGATTGTCAAAGCCGGTGAGGACCTGGTGATCTTTGCTCAGCATTCCCAAATCCTATCAGTGGTGGCGCGAAACAAATCGCGCAAATTGCGCTAACAATTATTATCATGTTTCTCAGATTAATTCTCGATAATAATAGCGTTCATTTTCCAGA
>CAYQJO010000256.1:0-6036 GCA_964417785.1 uncultured Anaerolineaceae bacterium
TCATCCTCTACTCCTCTCAAGATGACGGCAAGACCTGGACCGCCCACACCAGCACCCCGGCGAACGCCAACTCCGTCCCCAGCGTCACCAGATGGTAGTTCAGCGCCGTGATCGGCTCCGACCAGTGCAGGCCGTAAAACAGAGCGAAGCCGGGGTCGAGCCGGTCGGGGATGAGCGGCCATAAGACCTTCACCCCCCTTCCCTGCGTGAAGAAGTCCATCACAATATGGATTTCGTAGGCCGCCAGCAGCAGACCGGCCCAGTGCAGCGCGTCTCCGGCAGACTTCAGCAGCGCCCGCAATACAAAGAAGGCCAGCAATCCCACCAGCAAACCGGTGAGCAGACTGTGGCTGATGTTGTTATGAAACTGTCCGATGTCGCCAAAGATCAGCGATGGGATCATGTCGATGTCGGGCAGCAGCGATAAGCCCACCGCTGCCGGCAGCAGCACCGGCACCCCGGCGATTCGCGGCTTCGCCATCTCCGGCTCGCGCCACTTCGCCACCTGATAGATGGCATAGCCCATAGCCGCATGTGCAATTGGTGAAGGCAAGATGGTCGCTCCCTACGGTGACTCGTACAACACGTCCAGTTGCAGGTTGCTGGCGACCATACCATTCACGCGATCCAGTGCGCCCAGATCAGCCAGGACCAGCGTATCGATGGAATCGGTCAGCACCGGCAGCACCTCGTAATTAACCGCCCGGCGAAACGCCGGTGTTGGCGCTCCGCCGTTCATGGTGATGGTCGAAAGCTGAAGCACGACAATCCCGCTGGCGAGTATATTCTGGATGACGACAAGCACACTGCCGCGTGTACCATCCTTTTGCAGCACCCGCATGAAAATGGACGACGGGCGTATATCGATGTCCAGCGCCACCAGCGTCTCCACCGCCGAATTGCTCTGGACCTCAATATCGACCTGGGCCTGCAAGGTGCGTTCGGCCAGCGTCAACTGCGCCAGCGCCTGCGAGTCGGCAGCGCGGACCACAATCGCCCAATCCGATTGGCTGCCGAAGGTGTGGGTCTGGCTGGTCGCCTGAAGCGTGATGGGGACCTCTTCATAGGCCGCCGCCGTGTTGACCGCATAGGCCTCGATGAACAAATCCTGTGGCGCGGACGACAGATCAATGTCGATGCTGCTGGCGTCCTCAATGTAGAACACCCAGAGCTGCTCCGCCGGTGAGTACAGGCACACGCCGTTGGTCAGGTCGTTGCAGCGGACCATATCGCGCTTGAAGCGATCCGACCAGAAGGTGAAGTAGGTGCTGATTTCGTTCACGTTGGGATACGGCAGCGAGGCCCCGTCGCCCAGATTGGAACTCGCATCACTGAGCAGGTTGCCCCAGATATTGGCGACACCGCCGGCCATGGTCGAATGCCACAGGCCGCGCCGGGTCATCTCGTAGGTGTAGTCTTTGTCGTCGAACTGCGCGTCCTCGCGCACCCGGAAGCGGTCTTCAGAGAACGACGGCTTTTCGGGCCGGGCGTTGAGCGTCTCCACGTACTTATCATAATCCGGGCGGTGCTGCTCGTAGGCCGAATAATCCATCGCCTCGGAAAGCTGGTCCAACTCATTCTTGCTCGACCGTGCGCCCAGCAGATGCGGCCAGCCGAGATACGACTGCATGTTCTCGTGCCAGGTGTCCAGCGCCGGGCCGCGTACCCATTCAAACAGGTCGAAGCCGTAGCCCATCGTCCAGCCGGGTATCGGACCGAGCCGCGCCGCGACGTAACGCTGGACACGCTCATCGACGTCGCCGTTGAGACCGTCCCACGACGGTTGAGCGGTGACGTTCATCCCGCGCTGGTTGTCGCCCCACTTCCAGATGTGGACCATGCCGCCCTGGCTGTATGCCCGCGTGATGATCGCCTCTAACGCCTCGAATGTGCGCGGATCGGGGTTTACGTTGTCCCGGCTAATGTCGCCGCACGACTCCTCGTTGATGTCCAGCCAGCGGCAGAAGACCGGCACATTCAAACCGGTAAAGCCGTGTTCAACCATCAAGGTCTGGATGTCGGCGTCGAGTTGCGTGTCGTTGTTGTAGTACACATGCGGACCACCGGCCATGACCAGTTGCGGCACAAACGCCTCACCGGTGCCGGTCCATATCCAGCGGTAGCCATCGGCCCCCACAAAGCCGCGTGCGCCGGGATTATCGCCAATCGTGACCGTCCCCCGCAGGCCGTTCAGTTCCGGGTCGCCGCTGGTGCTGATGAAGTCCCACTCGCCGATCAACGTGCCGGTAAAGCGGAAGCGCCACAGGTTCGGCGGCACGTAGAACATCTGGGTCGCCAGACTCTCGCCGCTCTCGTGGGTAAATGTGACCTCCGCAATCACATCGAAGGGATTGCCTTCATAATTGGTGTTGGTCACTTCCCATTCCAGGTACGGTCCAAACAGACTGCCGGTTTTATCCAGCGATTGCGCCGCCGGGGCCGCCTGCACCGTGACGGTTATCAGCAGAATCAGCAAAATCGTGATCTTCAAACGCATATGCTACACCCTCATTCATATCAACCAGTAAAAACGCCCGGACCAATATTTCCGGGCGTCGGGGATGGCCCATGTGCCATCCCGTTCACCGCCGCAGCGCATACAGGATACCACCAAAAACGCCCTGTATCAAAACCATTCCATACACGATCCATGCGAACGCCACCCCACCGGCGTTCGTCACACCGAATATACCGAGAAACCACACAAACACACTCTCGCGCACACCGATGGCGTTAATCGAGATCGGGATCATCATCACCAGCGTCGCCAGCGGCACGATCAGGAAGAAGTTGTTCAACCCGATGTCCATCCCCATCGCCTCGGCGATCAACCAGTAATGCAGCACCACATTCGCCTGGAGCAGGATCGACCAGATCAGCGCATTGAACAACACGGACTTCTTGCCCTGGAACGACAGAAAAGCGTTGACGATGGTCAGCAGCTTGTCCTTGATCTTGACCGGCATAGGGACGGCCTCGATCAGGCGCGGCAGCCACGCCGCCGGGACGAACATCACCCAGCTAATCGCCAGCGCCCCGACCGTACCCAGCGCCACCCACACATACAGCACCGGCGCTTCTTCCGTGATCTGGCTGGGGAAGATCACCGCCACCAGTGCGAACAACATCAGCACCACCAACCCCAGGAAGCGATCCACGAAGACCACCGCCACCGCGTCCGATCGGGTCTGGCCCAACCGCCAGGAGTCATAAGCGCGGATGGCATCACCGCCGACGGTGGACGGCAGAAAGTTGTTGAAGAACATGCTGACGATGTAGGATTTGATCAGATACCAGATGGTGGAATCGTGACCCTGCGCCCGCAGCAGGCCGCGCCAGCGGATGGCGCTGATGAGGAAGCCAAGCGGGTGCAGCATGAACGCCGCCAGCAGAATCCACAGGTTGGCCGACCGCATCGACTCGAACACCTCGCTGATGCTGGCGTCGCGCAGCAGGAAATAGAGGAGGATCGCCGCCACCGCCACCTTGAGGGCGCTGAAAATCATCTGGCGCGATTTGTTTTTCGGTTTCGCTTCCGGCTGTACGTTATCCGGCGTTGCGTCAATTGCCATATTTATACTCCATATCTAAATCCGGGCGGTGACACGGCACCGCCCCTACATTCTGACCTCACCCCCTGGCCCCCTCTCCATATCACGGAGAGGGGGAGATATACGGGGTTTAAGCCCCTCTCCATCGTATGGAGAGGGGTTGGGGTGAGGTTACCGTTCGCGGACGACTTTGGCCGGGACACCGACCGCGATTTGATTGGCGGGGATGTTGCCATTCACAACTGCCCCGGCCCCGATGACGGCGTTCTCGCCGATGCTCACACCGTCCAGCACCTTGACATCGGCTGCCAGCCACACACTGCGCCCGACACTGATTCCGTCCGAGCGGAATCCGTCCTGCTGCGCGAAATCGACATCCGAGTCCAGGTCGTAATTGCCGCCGCCAATCAGATAGCAGTAAGCGGCCAGGAGCGTGTTCTCGCCCACCACCACCGTACTCGATGAATAAATCTCGCAGTTGAAGCCGACATTCACGCCGTCTTCCAGGATGAGGTCGCCGTCCTTGCAGCTTAAGATGGTGTTGCGCCCCAGGAACACGCCGTCGCCCAGCGTGATCCCCTGGTTGTCGACGCCTTTGGCATCCAGCATACAATTGTCGTCCACCACTACGTTGTCGCCAATGCGGATTTTGCCCGGATGGCGCAAGGTGACGTTGCGACCGAAAATCACGTTGCTGCCGACGCTGCCCAGGATCATCGGGTACAGCTTGCTGCGCAGAAACAGGCCCAGAACACCGGGCAGGCCGTTGCACAGCAGCATGATGAGTTCGTACTTGATCATCTCCGCCCAGCCGGTTTTGCCGATGATGAGTTCCTGGTAGCGCTGAGCCTTCGACTTACCACCACCATCCGATAATATCTTGCGTGTTTTGAGATCAGTTTTTTGCATGGTTTCTATCCTTCTTTTGCGTAATAATCGTAACCTTGCGGGCTTGCGTCGGACTAAACCCCAGAATGAAATACGGATGATAAGTGTTCGACAATCCTTCCAGACCTGCATCGCTTACTTTGATCCTATATGAATAGCCGGTGAATTATGTTAGGAGATTCGACCATCCATGTGCTGATTTTGTTAGAGAAGTGTCGAGATATTTAGTTTGGGGTTTTAGTCCAGTGATAGGTGTGGGGGTTATTCTCATAGATGTACAGGATACGGTATACTATAGAGGATTGAGGATTATGCATTATCACGCGATCCCATCACATTTGATAACGGTGACGCAGGGGACACAGGTTATGGAAGCACAGGTGGCAAGACCGCAGCTTTCCGTGGTCATTCCACTCTATAATGAAGAAGACAACGTGGAGCCGCTTTACGAAGAACTCACGGAAGCGCTCGAAGAGATCGGTCGCACCTACGAAGTAGTGGCTGTCGATGACGGCAGCAGCGACCTGACATTCGCCAAACTGAAGAAGGTCCACGAACACGACAGCCGCTGGCGCATCGTCCGCTTCCGCCGCAACTTCGGCCAGACCGCCGGCATGTCGGCGGGGTTTGATGCTGCTCGCGGTGAAATCATCGTCACCATCGACGCCGACCTGCAAAACGACCCGAGGGACATCCCCAAACTGCTGGCAAAGCTGGACGAAGGCTACGACATCGTAAACGGCTGGCGGCAGAACCGCAAGGAAAATTATATCATCCGCAAGCTGCCGTCCAAGCTGGCGAACGGTTTGATCTCCCGCGTGACTGGCGTCCACCTGCACGACTACGGCTGCACCCTCAAAGTCTACCGTTCCGAAGTCGCCAAGCACATCGACCTTTACGGCGAACTGCACCGCTTTATCCCGGCGGTGGCAAGCTGGATGGGTGTCACCGTGACCGAAGTCCCGGTGAGCGACCGCGCCCGCCGTTTCGGCAAGAGCAAGTACGGCATCTGGCGCACCTTCCGCGTGATCCTCGACCTGCTGACCGTGACCTTCCTGCTCAAGTACGCCACCAAGCCGCTGCACTTCTTCGGCTTCATCGGTATGGGTATCGGCGGCCTGGGCGCGGTGATCGGCCTCTATCTCAGTTATGAGCGCATCTTTCTCGGCGAGGGCCTGTCAGACCGTCCGCTGCTCTTGCTGGCGGTCCTGCTGGTCATCATCGGTTTCCAGATGCTCAGTCTCGGTCTGGTGGCGGAGATCGTGATGCGCAACTACTACAACAGCGAAGGCAAGATGAAATACGTTGTCCGCGAGCAGTTGGACGACACCGGCGAGGGCCTGCGCCCGGACGCCGACCCGCGTGAGCAGTCCGGCATCGTTATATAACACACCTGACTTGACGCAAAACGGGGACCCGACGGTCCCCGTTTGTGTTTGTGGTGTATGTGCATTGCGGCGGTGACGTGGCATCGCCCCTACGGTGCATTCGGTTTCCGGGGCAAGTCGGGCGGACGCGAAAAATCGCGTCCCTACGGTGTATCGTAGGGACGCCATTCTTGGCGTCCGTTGGTACAAACGCCGAAGCCCCCATTTCC
>CAYQJO010000257.1:0-6022 GCA_964417785.1 uncultured Anaerolineaceae bacterium
ACACTTTCGGGACACGCTGCCAGCGTCGGAGAGAACCCTTAGCTTGCCGTCCCACAAGGACCCTAGAAGACCGCTCCCCGGCGTTGTGATGTGGCGGCTGTCGTAAAAACATTGCGCCACGAGCGCCTTAGCAAGCGAACGGCCTGTTCCGGGATCACCAGACCGTCAAGCCAGCGGTGGCCGATCTGTTCCGGCGGCTGAATCGACAACCCGTAACTGCGTAATAGGCCAATGGGTGCGCCATATCCGGCGCACCCGTTATTGACGGTCTCTGAAGGTCTGTTGACGCTGCGCTTTTCTCTGTTGCGCCTCGTCCAGCAACTTCCGTGTCTGGATATAGTAATGCAGACTGGATGGATCACCGTACTGCAAGTGATCCAACGCGATCTTGCGTGCGGACACTCCCAGGCTCAGCAGTTCCACAATCCGGTCGCGGTCACGGTCAAACTGGCTGGCCTGCATCGTCCCCTTCGGCTTACCCAGTGTTACCCCCTGGGCTTTCTTGGCTGCCAGCGCCTCTTTGGTCCGCCGACTGATCATCGACCGCTCCATCTGGGCGAACAACGACAGCATGGTAATCATGGTGATGGATTGAATGTCATCCTGATCTTTGTTCAAAGTGAGGTTCTGTTTGAGGATCACAATGGTGATGTCATTGGCAACCAGTTCATCAATCAGGGTAATGACTTCACCGGTGCTGCGTCCCAGACGGCTGAGTTCTGTGACGAGCAGGGTATCTCCGGCTGTGATCTTTTCCAGCAGTTCTTCTATGCGCCGATCTCGACGGCTCTTGCGTGATGAGATGGAGATCTCGATGAAGTCATCGATGCGGACATCGTGACGACGAGCATATTCCAGGATTTCCAGTTTCTGGTTGTTGAGGTCTTGTTTGTCGGTCGATGTCCGAAGATAAGCCAAAGTCTTGCACATGGTTGAAGATAACCTGTAATTGCCCATAATATCCACTACAACTATGGACTATACGGCATTCTTTCATCCATCACAACAACCAGCTTAAACGATCCTTTTCTTCCAACAGATACCGCTCACTCCGAGCGCAGCTTCTGGAGCAGATCGCCCGGCGTGACAACGATCAAGCCGGTTCGTTGTGGTACCTCCGGATTCTTCAGCAGGTGCTTCTGGTCGTGCGTCAATACATATTGACATCCACCAGCCAACGCCGCCGCGACCACGGGTGCGTCTTTCAGTTCCGTGTATGCCGCCGCTGCTTTCACAGATGCAGCATCAACCTCGACGATATCCAGCGCCAACAGATCAACCAGCATTGCCACCACACCGACATTTTCCGGCGATTTCCGCCGCAGGTTGTTGTGGGTTTCATCCAGAACGTACTCACTGACCACCAGTTGAAGCTCACCTCGTGTATGGCGCTTAAGCAGTTCACGCGCTCCACCAGTGGCTGAGTGGATGGCGGCAAACAAGACGCTGGAATCAACAAAGGCTCTGATCATGCTTCTGGGTCAATATCGTAGTGCTTCTTGAGCAGTTCGTCGCGTAGTTCGCGTCCGCTTTCAATCAACTCATCGAGAGTGACACCTTTGGCGCGTAAGTCATCGCCGATGGTGTCTAACAACTTCTCGATCAAGGCTTCGCGGGTACTGATGAGTAATCCTTCATCGGTCTCGATGAAACTGATCTCATCCCCAGGCTCGAGACCGTATTTCTTGCGGAAGTCAGCCGGAAGTGTAACCGATCCACTTTCCTGGATGACGTATTTCTTGCGTGCCATTTCCATATCGCTCCAACTGCCATAAATTATGGTTTTATGGAATTATATCACACAGACGACATTCACACCTCACTTTTTTCTTTCTTTTTTGCGCAATCATTTATCCGCCAGCCGATTACAAGCCCAGGAGGTCAAGGCCTTCAGAGCGAAGCGTGCCTTGACGGACGGGGCGCGGCTGGCATCCTGTCCCAGGCAAAAAAGAGGCGTTCCTCACGGTTATGCAATTGATCGATGGTGCTGCCCTTACCAAAGTGCTTGTGGTTATTGAGAGCAGTTCAGCCGGACAAGCAAGGAATAGCTGAACTGACCCGCGAATGAAGTTGGCGGGTCGGATGTTTTTTGCTTCAAGGAATTAGCTTAGGATCTCGCGGCTGCGCTCTGAAGTGTCAGTTTGTCCGGATGAAAAAGCCATTCTCTCAGCCGCTTCCAACAACCGATCAGCGCGTCCTGGTATGGTACTCATCTCCGCCGAGTTGTGCATGGTCGCATCTCCTACAAGATACTGCACCAATTTCTGTCGATCTGCGATGTTGAGCGCATCGATGAGTTGAAGCAATTTATGGAGTTCGTTGGTTGCCATAAGTTCGGTGTCTCTGGTCGGTTGCGAGTACATCATAGCCAGAAATGCTTCGTTACCTGTCACAACCTAATAGGGTCGCTGTGCCAATGTGCCAAGGAGTGGGACAAAATGTTTCTGATTCCTGGTGTAAAGCGGCACCTGCAAGCGAGATGCTGTCGCAGCGATCAGGCTATCCAGCGCATCGACGTTATGTGACAACTGCACTCTCAGTAAGGCTTCTACTGCCCAGGCAACATCGGCGGCTGTAACTGGAACCTGTGTGAAATCAGGAGCTTGACTGCGGCCTGTTGCTTGGCCTTGTTTTGCGCTCCTTGTATCACTTCAAGCCACACATATTGGGTCACACCGACCTCATCCGTGATCGTTTGCAGCCATTGATGCGCCTCGGGGAAACCACGTACCAGATCAATGATGATTGATGTATCGACTAAACTGTTTACCACTGATATTTGTTCCTGCGTTTTGCTCTTTGTTGTTCCAGCCACTCGACGCTATCGGTAATTCCTTCGTCGCGCCAACTGCCAATCACCCCGGATGCCAGATGTTTTTCAACGATTTGCTTGCCCGTGAGCGGCGGCTTGGGTTTGAGTAATGCTTCCAGTTCTTCATCCGTCCATGTTTCACTGTCTGGTATGTCCAGCGTGTGACCGTAATTGTTCAGCAGCCACGCCAGCAGTTCATCAACACTCTTCTGCGCCCGCCTGGACAACTCAGTCAACTGCTCCGCTGTCTTTGCTAATCTCTAGCTTTGCCATCATGGATACCTTGTTCATACTGCCTTCAATTATACTACACCGGATCATCGAACAACCCATCTGGCAGATCCTCCATCTCAGCAATGGCCCCATCCTCATCGGTCAGATCAGCCAGCATTTCATACAGTCTGGCCCGTTGGGACTGTTGTACATCCTGGATGTAGGGTGCGATGTCCTCCAGGCGCTGCTGTAAGCGCTCCTGCGCGTCTTCTTTTTCCAGCACCTGCTTCATCCCGGATGGATGGGCATTCGCTCGATACCAATACCATTCCTGGGTTA
This sequence comes from uncultured Anaerolineaceae bacterium, assembly GCA_964417785.1. Classification (GTDB taxonomy): domain Bacteria; phylum Chloroflexota; class Anaerolineae; order Aggregatilineales; family Phototrophicaceae; genus DAOTUL01. The sequence continues at coordinate 3,365 of CAYQJO010000257.1, forward strand.
TCCAGCGCTCTCGGTGTTCGTGGTAGCCTTGACCATAAAACGTCACCGGCTGTCTGCCCTGGGGTGTGTCTCGACTGGCAGTCACAAACAGAAACTCGCCGTAGTTGTTGTAAGAGACCTCGATCTTGTGGATGGCTGTCTGCTCATCGGCAAACAGTTCCTGAAACCGTTCATGGCTGATGCGGTAGAAAAGCGCCTCGCTCTCAGTGAAGCCGAACCCTTCATCGAGTCGTCGCGGGGCTTCCTTGCTCATCAACCCCCGCCGCGCAGTTTGTTATGCAATTCCTGAAGCTCAGCCAGTGTTTTGGGTTCGTAGTACAAGTCACGCTCCACCGGTAATCCGAGCGGTCCTTGCAGGTTCTCTAATTCAGACAGTGAAAAGTACCCAAGCTCGATCTCATAGCCGGAGACCAGACCGAAAAACAGGAAATCTACCTTCTCCTCGTCGGTGTCATACAGCCCGTTTTCATCCACCGGCGACCCTTCTGAGGCATACCACGTCCAACTTGAATCCGGGGTAAAGTACTTGACCTGCGCTACTGCATGGAGGTCCAGATATTCTCTGGAATAAAGCATGGGCAATCTGGCTTTGATTTCATCGTCCAGCAGGTCCATGCCCCGGATCTGATTGAGCCAATCCCGTCTGGTTTTTCCTGGGGATACCTGGTCTGGCTCAGGTGGGGTTGGACGATGATCGTTTTCTTTCATTGTGAGGGTAGTTTATCAAATGCCCCCTACCCTGTTCAACTACCCAAAACCTCCCGCAAATCGCGCCTGACATCATTACCTACCGTCGCGGCGAAGTTCTTGGGATGCAATCCGGCGACCGGCGCGACATCTTTGGCGTAGACTGAGGTGGTCAGGGCATAAAGCGCCAACAGGCGACGCAGGTCATCCTGATAACGCTGAGCCAGCATCTCCATTTTGAGCGCCAGGTCGATCTCGTCGTCAATCACACGAGACCACTCGGCGTGATGCCCGTTCTGCCCTGCCAGCGGCAGATGTTCATCCGCTGTATTCCAATCGAAATCTGGGTCTGTGAAACGCCGCTGCTTCTGTTGTCGCCGCAAGAATGACTTCGGGTTGCCGCTGAACGCGATGTAGATGCCCGTCCAGATCGGCCCCTTGTCTACCAACAGATCGGGTTCTTCCGCCAGCTTCTGCCACAGGCGGATGATACCCTGTTGGAAGACATCGTCTTGGTCATAATAGGCTACACCCAGTTGGTTGAGCTTGGCATAAGCACCCCGCTTCACCTGTGGATCAGCGATAAGTTGTTCCAGTGACCGACCTCCGGCCCAGCCGGTGGGATAGCTGGTACGATACGGGCGGATTTGCTCCCGGATGCGTTGGCTGCGCCGCGATTGGGTCAGCAGATCACGATCTGCCTGATCGAAACGATGGGCAGTTCGGTCCTGGTAGATGGTGGATAACAGTGGTTTGACCACCGGTTCTTTCGGCAGACCGATCTTCGGTTCCGGTACATCCGATGGCCGGTAACCCGGTAGGGCCTCAGCCAGTTGCGCTTTGACCTGACGGCGATGCTTGTACATCGTCTTGGCGTTCATACTATAGAGTTGTGCCGTCTCCCCTACTCTGGATTGGGTGATGACGGTGTACAGGGCGATGAGCATGGGCGGGTTGTCGTCGATCTGGTCGGTGACGTGCGCCAGCGCTGCGGCAATGTCCAGCCAGGTGTCGATCTGGGATGGGTTCAGATCCGGCAGTTCGGGGTACTGGGTCGGTTCGGCGTCGTAGATCAGCTTGCGGTTGTGGCGCAGATGCGCATACCGCTGGGCTTTGGATGCCATGACCACCGCTTGCACCGCGTAGCGTTTTGGCTTGTCGGCAAACAGATCAGGATCGTCGTTCAGGCGTCGCCAGAGATTGAAGTAGCCTGCCTGGAGACAGTCATCAATGTCGTCGGAGTTGGTCATACCCAGGGTCTCACGCAGAGTGAAACCGGCGATACGATGGGTCTGCTGGTAGAAGGCTTCGAACGTCAGTTGGCCGAAGCCGGTGTTGTAGATCGGTTCTGAAGGCTGAAGGCGCTCATGTGGCATGCACCTCCGGAACCACTACACGATTATGCCACCAGACCTGGCGTGTCCGGTCGTTGTACAACTGTCGTCGTCCGATCTCGAGGCCGGATCGCCGCAGCCATGTATATAGGCGCGACAACTTGGGCAGTTGGGGTTGTGATGGCTTTGTTTTCATAATGAATGGATGGGGCGATTATAGCGGATGGTGTGAGGGGGTTCCATAGAAATCGGTGTTCATATCGGATGTTGTCACACAGACCTGGTCAATCCAGACGGTGTGTCCCTTTCAACAGGCATTGACTTTCTGAAATGTAAAACCTGCCCCCTATCACTCATGCGCTTCGGCGAAGAAGGTATACATCTCATCACCCCTGGTCATGCGCCAGATCGGTGCTGACAGGATGGTCTGCGGTGAGATCCGATCATAGGTGGTGAACAGATAGTTACGCCCTCCCCCACCGACCTGGATCACTTTGTGACGCAGGTTGTCTAGCCGCTTGCCGCCTGTCGTGACCACCAGCACACGCCAAAAGCGGGTGCCAAAATCCTCCTGGTACAAACCCGCATCGACATACGCCTGATAGACGGGGTAAAGGTAGCGAGGGTGTTCTAGACC
>CAYQJO010000258.1:0-5956 GCA_964417785.1 uncultured Anaerolineaceae bacterium
ATCGTTTCACGTGACTGGAGTTCAGACGTGTGCTCTTCCGATCTGGCTTCGGCCACTTCGAACAAGCGCCACGAGCCATCATGATAAACGGGCGAGCGGGTCTCCTGGAGCAGGCGGGAGTAGAAACGTTCCAGAGCGCGATTCGGATGTTCTTCCGGTTGGCGGCTGATCTGAACCGGCAGCTTGATGGTCCGTCCGCTGAACTGACCATCATGGAGCAAAACACCACCTGGCAGCGTGGAAATCAGGACTGCCGCCGCCCGACTCTTCTCGATTCCCAGGGCGCTGGCCGCCCGCTGTTCGTCGTGATTTTCGATAAAGCGTAACTGGTGCCGCTGGAACGACATCGCCGCTTCCAGGTGTTCGTGAATGTGATCGACATATCCCTCTTGCAGCCGGTCATATAGACGTTTGTCGTAAGTAAAATCAAAACCCTGTTGCAGCAGAATGTACTCCATATCCCAGTAGACTTCGGCAATGAAAACACATTCCGGGTGTTCCGCTTTGACCGCCGGGATGATCTGCTCCCAGAATTCGATATCGGGGGCCGTCTCCTGGAGGTACGCACCCCAGGTGTTGTCGAAAATGTTGTTGAGCATCAGCATCGCCATATCACAGCGCACCCCGTCGCACTGGCTGGCAATGTCGTTCAGCGTGTCAATGATCGCCGTCCGGCAATCCATCGAGAAGGCGTTTAACTGCGCCGTGTCGATCCAGCCGGGGAAGTAGGGATCACGCCCATGCGCGATAAAGAAATCCTGCCCGTGACGGCTGGTCACTTTGAAAAACAGATCGGACGCATTCTCCAGGTCTTTGCGTGTACCCCGTACCATGTAATGGGGCTTTTCCGTCAGCCATTTGTGATCGGTTGAAACGTGATTAGGTACAAAATCCAGCACCAGCCGCAGATCACGCTTCCAGAGGCGCTTGCGCAGCTTTGCCAGTGCTTCACGCCCCCCAAAACGTTTATCGACCTTGTAAGCACCGACAGCATATGCTGAGCCGGAAACATCGTCGTTGGTCAGGTCCGGCAGCACCGGCTTATATTCGTGGGTGTAGTTCAGGGCGCTCAGACGTGCCGCTTCGCTGCGCTGCCAGATACCCATCAACCAGATAGCATCGACATGCAATTCAGCCAGTTCATCCAGCACTTCATCCGGGATAATGTCCAGAGTGATCGTCTGACCAAAGCGCTTGCTCAGGTCAGTCAGCCAGACAGCGGTATTGATTTCGTAAATATAGGGTTTGTTCGGCCACATACAGTAAATCCTCATACCCTTGACGGCGAAATTGTAGCGGAGAATTCGCATATGCAAATGGTTGACTGGACAGTTTGCGCCCAAAACAGGATAATCTTGAACAAATTTGTATTCTTGAAGTAGGAGACTGGTTATGGGCTACTTTGTCACATCGGCGGATAGCCCCCAGGTCGAAGTCGCACCTGGCATCTACCGTCGCACAATGGGTACAACCGACGAAGCAATGGTTTGCGAATTCTTTCTGGAGCGCGGTGCCGAGGTTGTCGCACACAGCCATCACAACGATCAGGTTGGCTATATTGTCTTTGGCCGGCTTGAAATCACGATTGGCAACGAATCACGAGTCTGCACCCCCGGCGACAGCTACGCTATTCCCGGCGGTGTCGAACACAGCGGGCTTGCCCTGGAAGATACCATCAGTATCGACATTTTTTCACCCCCCCGCAACGATTACCGCACAGAGGCCCGCTAACCGTGTTAAAATATAGGCAGTATTGTCAGGGAGTGCTGTGTGATGGATGTATACGAACCCCGTCGAAAGAAAGAGAGCAAAGCCCGCCAGCGTTATAACGCCCGCCAGCGCAAACGCGGCGCGATGGCGGAGAAACATGTCGAAACCGACCGCCGGGTGGTTGATTTCTCCGGCGTACTCTCACCATCGGTCGACAACATGCGCCAGCGCATCGGCATAGCCCTTCAGGATTTCGGGTGGTATCTCCGTCACAATCCTATTTACCTGTGGGCCGTCGTCGGCGCAGTGCTGGTCATCGCCTTGCTCTACTTCTTGAGCTTTCTCATCACCGGGCGTGTGGCTCCCGGCGTCCGTGCTATGGACACGAGTTTGAGCGGCATGTCGCTCGCAGAAGCCGAGGGTGTCCTGCTCAGCGCATGGCAAGACAGCGCCACCATTGCCCTGCTGGCCGACGGCGAAGTGGTCGCCAACGTCCATCCAGGTGATCTGGGGGTGCGCTTCGACGCCTACGAGACGGCCAAAGACGCGCAAGGCGTCGGGCTGAGCGCCCTGCCATTCGGCAAAACAGTGCCGCCGGTCGTTGAAGTCGATACCCTCAGCGCTCAGGGTTACCTCCTGGATTTATCGAATGTCGTCAACACCAGCCCCTACACCGCCGGATTCGAGTGGCGTGATAACGCCGTACACGGGGTCATGGGCTATGACGGGCGAATGCTGGACATCCCGCTGACCATCGAGAAACTGGCGCAAAATCTCGCATCGACCATTCAACGCGGGCGGCTCGAACTGCTGATGATCCCGATTCCGCCGGAACGACGTGACCCGACGCCCTTCGTCGACCAGGTTACTGCGTTGATCGAGCAAGCCCCTGAGCTTTCCGGCTACGATCCATTCACCAACCAGTATTTCACCTGGCCGGTGCCGCTGGAGCAGTTTGTCAGTTGGCTGGCCGCCGGACCAGCAGCGCTGGAACTGCGTTACGACGAGTTTGAAGACTACGTTCAGGCCATCAACCAAACTCTCAACGAGCCGGGCGAACAGCTACGCTACTTACAGGTCGGAGAATCGCTGCGCATGATGAACGAGGCCATCGAACGGGGCGACACCCGGATCAACCTGCGCGTACGCTACCGCGAGCAAACTTACGAAGTAATACGCGGTGACACGGCCTTCTCTATCGGGCGCAAGACCGGCATTCCCTTCCGCCTGATCCGCGACGCCAACCCGGATAAAGACCTGGATTGGCTGTACCCCGGCGACGAACTCATCATCCCGCCATTAGACCTGGTGATGCCCAACGATCCGGTGCCGCACAAACGCATCATCGTTGATCTCGACCGGCTTTATCTGGTGGCTTATGAAAACGGCCAACCGATTTTCCAGTGGCAGGTGTCATCGGGTGTGGACGGTGCGCCGACATCACCCGGTACCTACCAGATTCTCAATCACGACAACAACGCGGTCGGCAGCAGTGTGAATATCTGCCAGCAAGGCGGGCTTCAGTGCGGCCAGTGGGAGATGAGCTGGTTCATGGGCATCTACGAGGTCTCGCCCGGTCTACTCAACGGATTTCACGGGCGGGTGCTGCTGCCCAACGGTAACTATCTGGGTGATGGGGCTATCGGCCAGCGTAACACCTTCGGCTGCGTCATGTCTACCGACGAACAGGCCAGGCTGCTCTATGACTGGGCCGAAGTGGGGACGGTTGTGGAGATCATCTCCAGCGAATACACGCCCAAGAGCGACCTCGGCCAACACGCGCTGAGTATCTCGCAGTCCAACGCTTAACGCTGTTCCATGCGTGTTCCACAGCCGCTTGTGCAGCCTGCATGAAATTAATTCAAGATAAAACGTTTCTGGATTCCGGGCAGAATTTGTCTTGGAGCGATACAAAATTTTAACAAACCTTAACAATCCTGGGTTGTTACAATCAAACCTATCATTATTAAGGGATAAGATTAGAATCCTGATGGAGGGATTGACTTGTGAATATGTATTTTATCGATAGTTCTTTTTTTCACTTTCATGGAACAGTTTACACACCTTCAGACGTTTTGACACCCGATTCCCCGCCTGCTAGAATGTTGGTAAGTCAGGTGTGTGGAGTACATAAATACAATTTTTTGAATACAATTTCCTACTCCACACTGGCAACTCAGCGCCCCGGATGGGGCGTTTTTCGTTTGCGCAGGAGCAAGGTCAATTGAGCAAGCAGCAGCGTCAATATGGTACATGGCCGAGTCCGCTAACACCGCGCATGGTCGGCAGCGATGTTCGTCTTATGGATGTCGGCTGGGATACAGACAGTGAAACCCTGGTCTGGCTGGAAAATCGTGGCGGTCAGGGTGTTCTGGTCGTTCAGAGCGGCCTCGATGCCCCACGCGACCTGACCGGCGAGGATATGTCCGTGCGTGGACGGGTGGGATATGGTGGTGGCGATTTCACCATCGCCGACAGCATCGTCTATTTCGCTGGACCGCATGGCCGCCTTTATCGTCTGGCGTTGGATGGCGGCAAACCCCGCCCGATTGCTCCCGGTTTCGGCAGTGCCGCCGCACCCCAGGTTTCGCCGGATGGCCGGTGGGTCGTCTATGTTCACACCTACGAAGATGTGGACGGCCTGGCAGTCGTAGACACCAACGGGACCATGTGGCCGCGCAAGCTGGCCTATGGCAGCGATTTCGTAATGCAGCCGGTATGGCATCCGGACGGTCAGTATCTGGCATATATCGCCTGGGACCACCCCAACATGCCCTGGGACGGCACGCAGCTAAACCTGGGCAAACTGGCTTACGATCATGACGGTGTTCCCTACCTGGAGTCGATTGAGACCATCGCCGGTGACCCGCAAACCGCCATCTTCCAGCCAGCATTCTCGCCGGATGGTCGCTACCTGTCCTACATCAGCAACGAAACGGGTTGGGGCCACCTCTATATACACAACCTGGAGACCAGCGAGCGCATCCAGATCACACACGGTGAAGTCGAACACGGCACACCGGCCTGGGTCCAGGGCCTGCGCGTTTACTGCTGGGGCAGCGATACCCTCTACTTCTTGCGCAACGTCGAGGGCTTCTTGAGCCTGCACCGCTACAATTTCGATACACAGAAAGAGACACAGAACTTCGCGCTGCGCCATTACAGCAGCATGGGCCAACCAACCCTGTCCGACAGCGGTGCACTGGCGATGATCGCCTCGTCCTCGACCATTTCGCCGCGTGTCATCAGCTTTACGGCGCAAGGCGGCGTGCGCGTTCACCGGCGAGCCGGGACCGAGACTCTGTTCCCGCAGCAGCTTTCACAGGCCCGCGCTATCCGGTGGGACGATGACAACAACCACACAATCTATGGCCTGTATTATCCACCAGCCAGCGACCGCTTTGAGAGCATCGGTCCACCGCCATTGGTGGTCGAAATTCACGGCGGCCCCTCGTCACAGACCACCGCCGGTTATCGCGCCGAGGTGCAATTCTTCACCACACGCGGCTACGCGGTCCTGTGCGTGAACTATCGTGGCAGCACCGGCTACGGTCGCGACTACCTGCGCCAACTTGACGGTCAATGGGGTGTCGCGGATGTGGAAGACGCTGCCAGCGGTGTTGCATACCTGGTAGCTGAAGGGCTGGCAGACCCATCTCGTGTCGTGATTATGGGTGGCAGCGCCGGCGGCTACACCGTTCTGCAATCGCTCATCAACAAACCGGGCGTATACAAAGCCGGGGTATGCCGCTACGGCGTCACCAATCTTTTTACGCTGGTGCAGGAGACGCACAAATTCGAGGCCCGCTACACCGACAAACTGGTCGGCAAACTGCCAGAAACTGCCGACATCTACCGCGAGCGTTCACCGATCTTCCGCGCCGATCAAATCCATGATCCGCTGGTGGTATTCCAGGGCAGCGACGATCAGGTTGTCCCGCTCAATCAGGCCGAGACGCTGGTAGCGGCGCTCAAAGGGCCGAACGAATACCATGTCTATCAGGGCGAGGGACACGGCTTTCGCAAACCAGAGCATGTCGAACACTACTATGAAACCATGCTGCGCTTCCTCACGCAGTACGTGATTTACGCCTGAAAACCAGGGCCGGGATATCCCTCCCGGCCTTTCCTGATACCTATAATGCTATTCTTACTTTACAGTCCCGAATTTTCATGATAAATTTCTGTCAAAATATTTTCTGGTTACTTTGGCACAGCAAGCGCTGTGTCTTTATGCGTTTAAAAC
>CAYQJO010000259.1:0-5933 GCA_964417785.1 uncultured Anaerolineaceae bacterium
GGTGAGGATGTGTTCCCGCCGCAGCCGATGGTCACGCAGACCCGTGCCGTGCTGGACCGTTACCGCGAACATGGCGGCTACTACCGCGAACTGGTGGTTCCCGACTGCGGCCATCTACCGTTTATGGAGAAGGCGGAGGCGTTCAACAAGGCCTTCCACGCGCATCTGGGTAGGATGTTGAACAAATAAGCTATATCGTATAAGCTGAAGTCTCATGCCCGGTGTATTGGAGTATGCTCTTGGATCAACCGATACAGTTACCGTTGTTTCCCGAACATGTGGAACATACACGGAACGATTCCAACCGACTCAAAGACTATGGGACTTTCAAAGACAATTTGAAAGCCCCGATCCATAGCTGGTTTCGGTATCCGGCGGGATATTCCTACCGGTTTGTGGAATTTGTTTTCTCAGAGTCCGATATTGGGAATGATAGTTGGGTTTATGATCCGTTTAGTGGTACAGGTACCACACTTGTTTGTGCAAAATCAAAAGGTATCAATGCTCTTGGTGTTGAAGCTCACGCTTTTGTCCATTGGGTTGCCAGCGTAAAACTCCAGTGGAATTTTGACTATACCACATTACGGCTTGCGCTTAACAAACTCATTGAGGCAGCGCGGCCAGTTGTTCAGCAGACAGTCGATCTCGACCATGTTTTTCCGGAACTGGTATACAAATGCTATCATCCTCAGACCTTGCAACAGCTTTATCTGTTGCGTGAGTATATTCTCAATGTTCCGACGGAAGAACCGATCCGGCAACTTATGAAACTGGCGCTTACCGATACACTGCGCCATGCAGCCGCGGCGGGTACAGGTTGGCCGTACATTGCGCCGAATAAGAACACAGGTGATAAACCACCCAAAGATGCATTCCGTATATTTCGAGAAACTCTGGACAAAATGCATCAGCATCTTTACATGGTTGGCAGGACTGCACCAGATAGCGAAATCCACAATATCCGGGGAGACTCGCGTGAGCGTCAAGCAATGGAGACTGGGCAGATTGATCTGGCATTGACATCTCCGCCATATCTCAACAATTACGACTACGCTGATCGAACCCGGCTGGAAACATATTTTTGGGGGATTACGCGAACCTGGAAGGACATTACAGAGCTATACCGAAACAATCTCATGGTTGCTGCTACGACGCAAATCGTGCGTGGACGGTATATCGTTGAAGAAACTTTGTCGGGGGAAATAGAGTCACTTGACGCAAATATATATGACAGTCTACAAAAAGACGTTTTGGAATTATCGCAGAAGCGTCTGACCAAAGGCGGCAAGAAGGATTACGACCTGATGGTGGCGTTGTACTTCAATGATATGCTGGCTGTACTGAGAGAGACCTATCGCTTGCTCGCGCCAGGAGCAAAGTTCTACCTTGTCCTGGGGGATTCGGCCCCATATGGTGTTCACATTGCAACGGAGAACATCATTGCACAACTAGGGCTTGCATTGGGGTTTCGGCAAAGTGATTATGTTGAATTCAGAAAACGCGGCGGCAAGTGGAAGAAGAACCCACAACGCCATAATGTGCAGTTGCGTGAAGGTTGCTTGATACTGGAAAAATAAGAACGAGAATTGCTATGGTTAAGTGGTATCAGGAGCAGAATGCGCACGGTGCATCAAGCAAGTTCGGTCAGATGATCGGGGAGGCATTCGAAGATCAAGTATTCTCGTTGATTACGACCTATCTGGAATCAGTCCATCCTCAGTATGTCCTTCTGGAACCCTCAGAAGGCAAGAAGATGGTACGGTTGGAAATGTTTGGTGGAACCAGTCGCCAGATGGATAATGTCATCATTCCGGTCAATTCCGATGAACCCGTTGCATTGCTTGAGAGCAAATGGTTGAAAGATGGCCGCCATCACAATGACAAAGGTGCCTGGATATTGCAGTTGCGGGAAGTTCGGAAACGCTATCCGACAGTGCGAGGTGCTGTAGCAAATCTTGCCGGTTACTGGACAGACGGCGTCACCGTTATGTTTGAGAGCGAAGGGCGAATCCGTATGGTGTTAGTCGCAACCGATGAGGAGATATACGGTACACTGCAACCTTCCGTGGATGATTTTTGCACGCGCCACCATTTGCCTGCATTACAGCTTAATGCAAACGAAATCCGGAACAGCCTCCCGCGATCATGGGACCTGGCGAATTGTCTTATTGAGTTGCACAGTGATAGTCGCTTGAGTCAGGTCGCTCAATCCTGGCTGGATTTTCCTCGAACACAATCTGAAGATGGTCAGTCACTCTCTGGCAGAGACTTGATCCAAACGGCGATTGATGAGGTGTTGGGTCCTCTGCCAGACAACCCCGATGTCGAAAAACTTGAAATAGCCTTGCAAATCAGCACCGGAAACACAATCTACCAGGAATTCACTGACGGTGAAGAAGCATTTGAGTTCATCAGGCAATATCTTCGTAACCCCAAAGCCATTCTGGACAGAATCACCCCTAAACCGCGAAACGTGAGAAAGGATGATCCAGAGCAAGACCCATCCGACGAATAATTGGAGACCAAAATATGTATATTGGCGATTATTTAGGCCGACGAGAGATTTATTCACCCGACAAACTGGCGATTATCGACGCGGGGAAGTCGCCCGAACTGCGCCTGACTTACCGTGAATTCAACGCCCGTGCCAACCGGTTGGCGAACTGGTTCCAGAATGTGGCCGGAGTACACAAAGGCGGCCGGGTGGCAATCCTGGCCCGTGACGGCGTGGAACACCTGGACAGCTTCTTCGCGTGCGGCAAAATCGGTGCCATCCATACGGCGCTCAACTGGCGCTTGCACTGGCGCGAACTCCTGGCACTTATCGAACTGACGGAACCGCGAGTCCTCATTTACTCCGACGATTTTGTCGATGCCGTGCGCCAGATCGAAGCTGAACTACATGGCAAGGAGCATGCCATCCGTCACTTTCTGCATGTGGACGGCACAGGTATTCACTCCAGCCTGCCTTATGAGGCGACTCTGCAATCGTCACCGGCGACGCCTGTAACCTGCGAATCGCTGGAAAAAGAGGACACCGCCTGTCTGTTGTTCACCGGCGGGACCACCGGTTTGCCCAAAGCCGCGATGATCAGCCACCGTATGATCGCCTGGAACGCCTTCAACACCGTGATCCACGATTTACATCATGACGACACCTATCTGTGTGTGTTCCCCTTGTTCCATGCCGGTGGACTGTTCACCTACATCTCATCGCAGGTGATGTTTGGCAATACCACCATCCTGACGCGCCAGTTCGACCCGGTGCAGGTGTTGGACCTGATCGAGCGGGAAAAGGTGACGGTCTTCGCCGGTGTGCCGACTATGTACCAGTTGATGATGGACGCCGAGAACTTCGACCGCGCCGATTTGAGCAGTTTGCGCTTCTGCACCAGCGGCGGCGCACCACTGCCGGTCCCCGTCATCGAGCATTACACCGAGGCCAAAGGTATCCGCTTCAAGCAGGGCTTTGGCATGACCGAGTTCGGTCCAGGATTGTTTGCGCTGGCACCGGAAGACGCACGGCGCAAGGCAGGCAGCATCGGGCGGCCTAACTATTTCATTGATGTGCGCGTGATCGATGAGGACAACAACCCGCTCCCACCGGGGGAAATTGGGGAACTGATTCTCAAGGGTCCAAGTATGTGTTCCGGCTACTTCAACAGCCCGGAGCCAGTGACCGACGCCGATGGCTGGTTCCACACCGGCGATCTGGTGCGCTGCGATGAGGACTGGTACTTCTTCGTCATGGATCGTAAGAAAGATATGTTCATCTCTGGCGGTGAGAATATCTATCCCAACGAGATCGAAGCCGTGTTGTACCGGCACCCGGCGGTGCAGATGTGTGCCGTCATTGGCGTGCCGGATGAGAAATGGGGCCAGGTGGGGATCGCCTGTGTCGTCCTCAAGCCCGACCAGTCGGTTACGGAAGCCGATTTGCTGGCATACCTGGCCGATCATCTGGCAAAATACAAGATACCGAAGCGTGTCGCGTTCATGGACAGTCTGCCGCTTTCCGGCATGGGCAAAATCCTGAAGCGCGAACTCCGCGATCAATTTGTATAGATACCTCACCCTCGTGCCTCCCTCTCTCCATCGCAATGGAGAGGGGGCCGGGGGGTGAGGTTTGAAAAGGAGACAATCCATGCCCGTGAGAAAGTTCGGACGCGGCGTCGCCATGGTCGGCGCTGGCATGAACAAGTTCGGCGCGTACAGCGATAAGACCAGCCGCGACCTGTTCGTGGAAGCCTTCCGGGAGATGCGCCAATCGGTTGATAAGGACTTCGACCCCGACCGGATTGAGTTGGTCTATGTCGGCAACTATTCCAGTGACCTGTTCGAGAGGCAGGGCCATACCGCGCCCATCATGGCCGATGCGGTCGGATTGATCCCCAAACCTGCCGTGCGCGTGGAAGATGCCTGCGCCAGTGCCGGTGTGGCGCTGCGCCAGGGGGCGATGGCGGTGGCGTCTGGCCTGTACGATGTGGTCCTGGTTGGCGGCGTCGAGCGTATGTCGGCGCTGCCCACCGCTGAAGTCACCGATGCGCTGGCGACCGCTGGCGACAGTCTGTATGAGATTTCGGCGGGATTTACCTTCCCCGGCTTCTACGCGGCGATGGCGACCGCCTACATGCACAAATACGGCATGAAACCCGAACACCTGATGAACGTCGCCATCAAGAACCACGACAACGGCGCACTCAACCCGTATGCCCAGTTCAGTGTCAGCATTCCCGATTGGATGGAAGGGCGCAAGGCTTCGGCCAAACGCAAGGGTCTGCCGGAGCCGACCTGGAGCGATCCGATGGAATTCATGCACGATGACAAAGCCAACCCCATGATCGCCTGGCCGCTGCGGTTGTTCGACTGCTCACCCATCACCGACGGGGCGGCCTGTGTGCTGCTGGTGGCGGAGGACATCGCCAGAGACTTCACCGACGATCCCATTTACATCGTCGGCAGCGGCCAGGCATCCGATTATCCGCTGCACGACCGCGACGATCTGACCACCATCGCCGCCGCCCGCAAGGCTGCCAGCGATGCTTACGAGATGGCGAGTGTCAAAGCCGACGATATGCGTATTGCCGAAGTCCACGACTGCTTTACCATCGCTGAAATTGTCGCCACCGAGGACCTGGGCTTCTTCGCCCCCGGTGATGGCTACAAAGCTGCTGAAGACGGCATGACTGCCCGTGACGGCGCAAAGCCGGTCAACACCTCCGGCGGGCTGAAATCCAAAGGTCACCCGGTCGGTGCATCGGGTGTGGCGCAGTCGGTTGAGGTGTTCAAGCAGATGCGCGGACTCGCTGGTGAGCGTCAGGTGGACCGTGACGTGCCGCTGGCGCTATCGCACAACGTCGGCGCGACCGGCAATACCTGCGTCGTCCACATTTACGAGCGGCGCGACTAAATGCCAGGAGAATATATCATGGAAACCCGACCCTTTACCCACGCCGCATTTAACGCCTTCCTCAACGAGGGCAAGTTGATGGCGTCCAGGTGTAACGATAAGCTCTATTTGCCGCCGCGTGCCATCTGCCCGGAGACCTTCAGCGACCAGATGGAATGGGTCGAACTCTCCGGCAAAGGCAAGCTGGTGGCCTTTACCTGCGTCCATATCGCACCGACAGCGATGCTGGAACAGGGTTATGATCGCAACAATCCCTACTGTACCGGCATTGTGGAACTGGACGAAGGCGTCAAAATCAGCGCCCAGATTCTCGGTGTGGATGCCAGCCAACCAGAGACTATCGAAATCGGCACCCCGCTGGCCGTCGAGTTCGTCGAGCGGCAGGGTACCGAACAGAAATTCCTCGCTTTCCGCGCCATCTGATACCCCGGACCCCGGAAGAACCGGGGTCCGGTCTGCATTTCTGCTTGTGGCTACCGGCTGTGAACCTGCACCCTGCTCAGATAGCCCTCGGCAAAGCGCC
>CAYQJO010000260.1:0-5903 GCA_964417785.1 uncultured Anaerolineaceae bacterium
ACCGATAAACGCGAACTGTTCCGGGTCCGGCGATGCGGCATTAATCTCAAAATGGCCGTTGAGACGGGAAGCTCGCCACAACGTCGCTTCCGGTGGGTAGAGAAAGCGTTTCCAGCTTTGCGCTGCCGATGTATAAGCAAAGAATGTTGGCTCTCCACTGGATTGCAGGCGGTAAGTCCCACTATCCTGGTGATCCGTCCATCCGATTGGGAGTTCATCCACCGAGGCGATGTCGTCGTAGATGATGGCACCGTCGCGCACCATCGGTCCGATTACGCGGTAGCCCCGGTCCGTCAATACATCCAGAAGTCGCTGCAAATGGCTGCTATCGAGGCGTAAATCCATATTATAATCTCCTTATATAGATCATAAGGGTTTAACCGGGATTAAGGAGGCATCAAACGTCATTTCCGTATTGTGACAAAAGTCACAATATTTACTTTACCCGTTATGTAAAAGATGAAAGCATCCCTACCAGACGGTGACACCGCAACCTGAAACGTCACATCACGTATATAATACTGAGATGTTCAACAACCGGGAGAAGACAAAGATGGAACAAATGAGGACTTTTGAATTGGCAGGGATCGGTGAACGGTTTGTCGCCCTGTTCATCGACGGTATTATCCTGAGCGTGATCGGTGGCATTGTGGGCGCGGGTGGTGCAGGCTTTGACGGCGGCGGTCTGTTCGGCTTCATCATCGGTGTGGGCTACCACTGGTATTTCCTGACGCAGCAAGACGGACAGACACCGGGCAAGATGGTCATGAACATCCGAGTGATTAAGGCCAACGGCCAGCCAATCTCCGATGGCGACGCGCTTCTGCGTTATGTCGGTTACTACATCAATACGGCCATCATCATGCTGGGCTGGTTATGGGCCTTTATCGATGGTAAGAGCCAGGGATTGCATGACAAACTCGCCAGCACCTATGTGATCAAAGCGCACGACAAGGTCGTCAAAAGCAAAAACGACGACGTCATTATTGGTTAAGCGCGATCACACGAGCCGGTGGGTCAGCCTGCCGGTTTATCACCTGGTAGGTCTTGATAAACTGCCACAATTCCGTCTGGCAACGCGATTGCGGGCGGCTGCGATTACGGACAAAGAAAAGGTCCTGTCGCAGTCGCATCCCGCGAATCTCGACCTCAATCACCTGCCCCAGCGATAATGCCTGGTCCGCCGCCAGACGGGGGATAAAGGCAGCACCCAGACCCTCCGCCACCGCCATCGTGATGGCATCGGCATTGCCAAGAATCATGGCAACATCCAGCGAGTCCATCGTGATGTCGTAAGCATGGAGTTGCGCACAAACCGCCTCGCTGGTGCCGGACCCCTGTTCACGCATAATCAACGGCATATCCGGCAGTTCATGGGGATCGATGCAGCGGCGTCCGGCCCAGGGATGGTCAGGCGGGACGATCAAGACCACCGAGTCGTTATAAAACGGCACATAATCCAGGTTTTCATGCTCAACAGACTTGCTCACCAGACCGAATTCCAGTTCGCCGTTGAGCAGCTCATTGAGCATGTGGTGCCGCTGGCTGACCAGAATATCCACACGCACATCGGGATACTTGCGCCGGAACCGGGCGACCATGCCAGGCAGCAGATATTTGCCCGATGATGTGGTGCAGCCGATCCGCACATGACCGGCGACGACATCGTGCAGCAGTGCGATTTCTTCCTCGACCCGGTTGGCCGTCGCCATGAGTTTACGCGCCAGCGGAATCAACGCCTGACCGGCGTCCGAAAGCCGCACACTGCGCCCACTGCGGTCGAACAGAATCAACCCGGTGCGATTTTCCAGGCTGTGGATCGTCTGGCTGATGGCAGGCTGCGAAAGATGCAAACGGCGTCCGGCTTCGCTGAAGCTGCCAAACTGAGCCGCTGCCAGAAACACTTCGATTTCCTGTAAATTGAGCATAAGTATCCCCAGAACTTTCTATCTACTATAAGTATTCCTTATGGAAAAGGGGTAGGCAGAAGGTCATTTGTTTATATGACAAAGCTCCTTTTCCGGCATACTGCCACCTTGCATCGTGCATGAATATGTGATTATCATATTGACAGGCTTACAGAATCAGACCTACAATAGAGAACAAGTTCAAGTAAATGTGCGGGGCGTGTGATGGTATCTCAAGCAGTTGACGAAATGTCACAGGTGGTTCAGATGTTGGCACCGGGAGAAAACCGATTGACCTTGCTGGCAAAACTGCTCCATTATCTGGCACTCTACGATCAAAGCACCGATCTCGCTCATTACTTGCCGACCATGGCAGATGATGAATTGCAGTCTGAGCGAACCCAATCACGGAATGAGATTCGGGCGTTTGCCGATGCGATCAAACGGCAGTACGGCAAAATCGACGTAGAAGTTGAAAAAACACTACGATGGATTGCTGACGGTGATTATGGCAGTGCCAACACCTATCTGCAAACCCAGATGACGCAAACCCGGCAACAGATCGGGAAATAGGTTGATCTAAACCAGTTGTTCTTCCCGAACGTCATGGTCACAGCCCAGATCAAACACTTTGGCTTCGGTTGAATGTGTTGATATATCCAGGTCTGGGACGATATATTCTTTGTGTCCCGGATACTCCGGGCCAGGATCATATGTAGAGCCTTTGAGGCGTGACTCAGTAACCGATATGCGATAGATAACGGGCAAGCCATCCGTTATTCTTGTTGCATTGGCTATCAGGTTGATAGCCTGCTGGAATAGTGCCACATTATGTGCCAGTAATACGCTTGCCGCTACCCCAGTGAGTGTGTTCAAATGTGCTTGCCAACGCTCATCATCCTGCCCACTACCGCCATCTTCCAGTGGCTCGAACCATCGCTTCAGCATAGAATAATCCGACAGATTGGCCTTATCGCGAAGCTTACCTTCACCGGTAAACAACAAATCGTATTCAGCTTCAGTTAAACCGCATACCTCACACCACAATTTGCGAATCTCTAACGGATTGGATGTGGGATGATTCTCTTTAGCATCAAAATGCGGTGCAGCATACACAAAATGCCGTTCCTCAAAAAACAATCGAGCCAGATTACAGGCGATTTTACTTTGTGTCGAGTAAAGATTGGGCATAAGCAAGTGTCGTTTCAAGCGCTGCGCTAATCTTGCCGGACACCATCGAACTTGTCAAGAAACTGTATCATCCTGGTACCATTTCGCCCTCCCTCAAGGTAAAATTAAGATATAGACCGATCTGAAAGCATTGAATCGATAGTGACGATGACAAAAAATACCAAGAACCGGGTTCATCTGGCCGTGATCGGTGTGGGCAATATGGGTGTGGCCCACGCCGAAGACATCGTGAAAGCCGAACACGCCGAACTCACGGCTGTATGCGACATCGACCAGGAAAAAGCCGACCGGATCGCGGCACAGCACAGCGTAACTGCCTATTACGACTACCGGGATGTCCTGGCAGACCCCAATGTGGACGCAGTACTCATCAGTACCCCTCACTACGACCATGTGCCGATCAGCATTGATGCGTTAGAAAACGGCATTCACGTCCTGGTGGAAAAACCGATTGCCGTCCATGCCAAAGACGCAAGCAAGATGATCGACGCCTACGAAGCCGCCAGAGCCGAACATCCCGATCTGGTGTTCGCCGCCATGTTTATGATGCGCACTTACGGATTCTGGATCAAGATCAAGGACCTGATCGACAGCGGCGAAATCGGACAACTGGTCCGCACCACCTGGATCATGACCAGTTGGTTCCGCACCCAGGCGTATTACAACTCTGGCGGCTGGCGGGCCACCTGGGCGGGTGAAGGCGGAGGTGTGTTGATGAACCAGTGTCCACATAACCTCGATCTCTACCAGTGGCTGGTCGGGATGCCCCAACGGGTGCGCGGATTCGCCACCCTGGGTAAATATCACAACATCGAAGTTGAGGACGAAGTGACCGCCTATTTCGAGCATGAGAACGGCATGGTCGGGCATTTCATCACCTCAACAGCGGAGTCACCGGGAACCAACCGGCTCGAAATCGTCGGGGAATACGGCAAGCTGGTGTATGAAAACGACCGGCTGATCTTCTACCGCAACCGCCAGTCCATGCTGGATATCGTCCGCGAGAGTCCCTGGGCCTATCGCAAAGTCGAAAACTGGGAAATCGAGGTTCCATATGAAAATCATGGTCAGCCCGGTCACGGGCTGATTACCGAGAATTTTGTGGATGCCATACTGAACGGCATACCACTTATCGCACCGGCAGCCGAAGGTTATCACTCTGTCGCCATCAACAACGCCATCATGCTGTCCTCTCTGACCGACCGTGTTGTCGAAATGCCGATTGACGAAGATCAGATGGAAATACACCTTGAGAAGCTAATCGCCAACTCTCGCTATGAAAAACCGGCGGTCGTCCAACCTGCATGGCCCAATGTCCGGGAGACCATTCACTGATGACCACATCCATCTGGCAGGCCGATGGCCGCCAGCCTGTTCACGATGTCGATGTGCTGGTGGTCGGTGCCGGACTCGTCGGCACGGCTGCCGCGCACTTCATCGCCCAACAGGGTCGGGACGTGGTGATCTGTGATGCGATGGATGCCGGGATGGGTGCCAGCGGTCGCAACGCCGGGTTCATGATTACCGGGCTGGATACCTATTACCATCACGCAGTTGAGCGTTATGGGCGGGAGACGGTACGCGAAATGTGGAAATTATCGCAGACCACCCACGCCTACTGGCGTGATGTGGCTCAAGCCGAAGGCGTCCCGCTGGATGAATGTGGATCGACCCTGCTGGCAGAAAGTGCCGAAGAAGCCCGTGACCTGGAACTGGCAGCACGGGCGCTGGAAGCGGACGGCTTTGAGGTGGTCTATCGCAGCCGCGATCCGCTGAATCGCGGTTATCACGCCGCTATTGAGCAGCCCTGGGATGCGGCTGTCCAGCCTTACGAACTGGTGCAGGCCATTCTGAGGCAGAGCGGCGCGGAGTTGATCCCCGGCTGCGAAGTCTACGCGCTGGAACAGGACAGCAGAGAGCATATCACCGCCCGGACACGCAAATTCGTCTTCAAGGCACGCAAGGTTCTGTTGTGTACCAACGCCTATGCCGCCCGTTTGCATCCGTACTTTGCCGGTAAGGTGATCCCCACACGGGCGCAGTGTCTCGTCACGGCACCGCTGCCCGAACCGGTCCTGGATACCTGCGGATACAGCGATTACGGCTACATGTACTACCGCATGACCTTCGACGGTCGTTTGCTAATCGGCGGTGGACGCAAACAGAATGTCGCCCTGGAAGATGACACTACCGAGGACCGCACCACCGATCCGGTGCAAACAACGCTAGAAAACTATCTGTACCAGCGCTTCCCCGATGTGACCGCGCCAGTGGAGCGGCGCTGGTCGGGCATTATGGGGTTTACGCTGGATAAGCTGCCACTGGTGGGGACACTGCCTGATATGGCCGATGTCGCTTTCGCCGTTGGTTTCACCGGGCATGGATTGGCGCTGGGAGCAGGTACTGCTGAACGGGCTGTCGATCTGCTGTTAAACGGCACCCATCCCGGCAGTCTGGCTGCATCGCGTCTGGTATGAAACGGCGTGATTTTCTGATTGTCGCTGCCAGCATCACCGCCGGTGTTGTTTTTGTTCTTCTTAGGAAAATAGGAAATCGCACATAGCCTTCGTCTGCGGGTGGACGGGGTGGCAGTTCGATGTCCTCATACTCAATCGACGAGAGGATGTGACGGCTGGTGTTCGAGACGTAGCGTTCAAAATACCGCTGCGTCTTCTCCCGGTCAGATGAGAAACCCAGCGTCACCAGATGAGTTACTTGTGGTTGTCTTTGAGTCGGCCAGATAGCGTGCTACTGCACCATGCACGGTTGTTTCCGTCGTGATGTGCGGCTGAACGCCATATCGCG
>CAYQJO010000261.1:0-5900 GCA_964417785.1 uncultured Anaerolineaceae bacterium
CGCGAATCCAGGCCGAAGCCGACGATGAGCTTCTGCGTCAGGTCGAAGCCACCCGCGTTGAGATGGAGACGTTCTGATGTACACGGCAGATGAAGCGCTGGCCCGCGAGACCTTCCTGGCGTTGATGTGGTCGTTGAGCTATCCGGGGCGCGTTTATACGATTCCCGACGCCAACCCGTTCATGGCAATCGCCCACACCTTGCTCGACCTGGAAACGACGTTCTTCACGTTGGATGTCGATCTGGCTGGGCAACTGGCGGCGACCGGTGCGCGTGGACTGCCGGTTGATGAGGCTGCTTATCATTTTTATCCGGTCCTGAATGATCTGGATACGGTGCGGCAGGCGTCTGTTGGTACAATGTTGTTCCCTGACCGGGCGGCCACTCTGGTGATCGGTTGCAGGCTCGAAAGCGGCCAGAGCTTGCGGTTGAGCGGACCCGGCGTTGATGGGCAGCGTGCCGTTCAGGTCGGTGGGTTGCCAGCGGCGTTCTGGTCGCTGCGCCAGAAGGTCAACCAGTATCCGCTGGGATGGGACATCTATTTGATCGACGGGCAGCGCGTGATCGGTCTGCCGCGCACGACGATGGTTGAGGGGTAAGCCGATGTATGTAGCGACAAAAGGCGGCGAAGAAGCCATCCAGCAGGCGGAGCGGTTCTTCCACCAGCTTAAGGGCTGTGTCACCCGTGAGACGGTGCAGATGGTGCTGGACACCATGCCTTATCTGGTAGACCGTGTGATGGGTGAGGGATCGCTCTATGCGCCGGAACTGGCGGCGCTGGCGCTGGTACAGTCGGGTGGCGATATTTACGAAGCGGTGCTGCTGCTGCGGGCGTATCGTTCAACCCAACCGCGCATCGCCTACGCTGAGCCGGTCTCGATGGATAAGACAATGACGGTGCGCCGGATTTCGGCGGCCTTCAAGGACATCCCCGGCGGGCAGGTACTCGGTCCGACGGTGGATTACAGCCACCGGGTCTTGCGTCTGGATGTGCTGGATGGTGACGGCGAGAACGCGCCGGAGCCGGTCGAAGCGGCGGACGAACCGGCCCGTCGGACCTATCCGCTGGTGGCCGATTGGCAGCGCGACCAGGGCTTGATGGACCCGCTGCCGCAGCAGGATGACGCCGTTCACCCGGCAGACCTGCCGGATGTGACCCGCGATCCGGTCCATTTTCCGGCCCCGCGTGCGCATCGCTTGCAGGCGTTGGCGCGGGCCGAGACCGGTGGTGTGCTGGCATTGGGATACGCCAGTATGCGCGGTTACGGCCTGATCCATCCGACGGTTAATGAACTGCGTTTGATGCACGTCGAGGTCGAGATGACGCACCCGGTCACCGGTGAGACCTTCAGCGCTGGACGGATGCGCGTCAGTCAGGCGGAGGTGGTGACCGAAGGCTTCAGTAAGGATAATCCCACGCTGCAAACCGGATTCGCGGCTACGATGGGCTGGAACGAGACCAAATTGATCGCGGCGGCCACACTCGATATGGAGATGAGCCAGCCGAAGCCCCACCCGGCCCACACCGAAGACTTCGTGCTGTACCACACCGAGCCGGTTGAATCGTCGGGTTTTTGTATCCATTTCAAGCTGCCGCATTATGTGACCTTTGGCAGCAGTGTGGACAATTTGCGCAAGGTGGTTGCCACTTACAGCATGCAAAAGGACAAAGCATGAGCCTATCCGATCTGGTATCCAAAGATACTGGCTACAGCTTCGCCTTTCTCGATCCCTTCGCCAAGCGCGAACTGCGCCGCCGGATGTTGAAGGCGGTCGCCATCCCTGGCTATCAGGTACCCTATGCCAGCCGTGAACTGCCGATTGCACGCGGGTGGGGGACCGGTGGACTCCAGGTGTCGCTGAGTCTGGTCGGTCCGGAGAGTGTGGTCAAAGTGATCGACCAGGGCGCGGACGACTCGGTCAACGCGGCCAATCTGCGCCGCTTCATCACGCGCATGTCGGGTGCTTCGACGACGACCGACACCACTGAAGCGACGATAATCCAGAGTCGCCACCGTGTCCCGGAAGAACGTCTGCGCGAGGGGCAGGTGCTGGTCCTCCAGGTGCCGGACCCGGAGCCGCTGCGGCGGGTTGAATCCGATATGGCAAAATCGCGTGAGATGCACGCCGACAGCGATTACGGTCAGATGTGGCTGGTGCTTTATGAGCAGCTTGTGCGTTTCAAGCAGTATGTGACGGGGGCAAGTTATCCGTCGCTGGTCCACAACCGCTATGTCATCAGTCCGAGTCCGATCCCCCGCTGGGATACGCCCATGCTGCACCAATCGGCCCATTTGACGCTGTTCTCGGCTGGACGCGAAAAGCGGCTCTATGCGGTGCCACCGTATACCAATGTGCGCCCGCTGGAATTCACCGACGTGCCGTTCCGTGTAGAGGACCAGCGGGATTGGGTATGTCACCGGACCGGCGGGCGCAACAAATTTATGACCGAGATTCCGCTGGAAGACGGTTCCGCCGGATACGAAATCTCGGATACCGGCTACGCGGATAAGCTGGTGGCACACCAGCAAGGCGAAGATACTGCCATTGGTGAGACCTATTACGACGACGAAGGGGATTTCTATCATGCTGGCTACCTCAAGCCTTGATGCGCCGCGTTTAAACACCACGCCGCCGCTGCTGCGGGCGGAAGGGCTGGTCAAGCGTTATGGACGCATTACCGCCGTCGATAACGTGGATGTGGTTGTCTATCCCGGTGAGGTTCTGGGGATTGTGGGCGAGTCCGGTTCCGGAAAATCGACGGTGCTGCGGCTACTCAATTTGCAGGAACCAGCGGACAGTGGCGATTATCGGTTGAACATCAACGGCCTGGGTGACTCCAATCTGCTGCACCTGGATCGCTACCGCCAGCGCGAAATCCGCATTTACCACATCGGTATCGTCTACCAGAATCCTTATTTAGGACTGCGCATGGGCTTTACCAGCAGCGGCAACGTGGCCGAGCGCTTGCTGGTGACGGGTGAGCGCACTTTTGCCACCCTGCGCGAAGCGGCCCGTACATCGCTGGCTGCGTCAGAGTTTCCGCTGGACCGCATGGACGATCCACCGGGGAAGCTCTCTGGCGGGATGCAGCAGCGGGTGCAACTGGCAAAGGCCATCGCACTGGGGCCGGAACTGCTGCTTCTGGATGAGCCTACGACCGGCCTGGATGTATCGATACAGGCGACGGTGCTGGATACGCTCAAGTCGCTGCAACGTGACCGCCACATGACGATGATCCTGGTGTCGCACGACCTGGGCGTGATCCGCACGCTGGCCGACCGCGTGATGGTCATGCGCTATGGGCGGGTGGTCGAAACGGGTCTGACCGATCAGGTGCTTGAGGACCCACAGGATGCTTATACCCAACAACTGGTCCATGCGAAACTATGAACATGCTTGAAGTCAGCGGATTTACCAAGTTCTTCCATATCTATCACCTGGGCCGCCAGATTCCGGTGTTTGAGAATCTGGATTTCACACTGGAGGCCGGTCGCTTCTTGCTGGTCAGCGGTCCCAACGGCACCGGCAAATCGACGCTGCTGCGCTGTCTGTATCGCAGCTATCTACCGTCGTCCGGGCAGGCGATTTACCAATCTCAATATGGTCCGGTGGACCTGGCACGAGCCGCCGACATCGACATCGCGCTGCTGCGGCGTGAGGAAATCGGCTTTGTGACACAGTTCTTGCGTCCGCGTCCGCGTGTGAGTGCGCTGGAACTGGTGGCTGAGCCGTTGATGGGGACCGGCATGGCATTGGATGTGGCCCACGCCGAAGCCAAGACGATGCTGGAAGCGTTCGGACTCAAGCGCGATCTTTGGCACGCTTATCCGACGACCTTTTCCGGTGGTGAGCAGCAAAAGGTCAACCTGGCACGGGCGCTGATCCGGCCCCGGCGACTGCTGCTGCTGGATGAACCAACAGCCTCGCTTGACGCTGATACCCGTGTTTCGCTGGCACGACGGCTGGGCGAACTCAAAGACCAGGGCGTCGCCATGATCGGCGTGCTGCATCATCCCGAAGATGTGCGCGAGTTGATCGACGATACGCTAAAGCTCAAACTGCTGCCGCAGAGCAGCAATGGACTGCCGATGGAGGGGGATTATGTGGTTGACTGATCTGCGTGTGATCTGCCCGGATCGGGTGATCGACCGGGGTGCGATATTTGTCCACGAAGGCAAAATCGCTGAGATTGTCGCCGGTGATCCCCCGGTGGACGGAATCAACACCGGTGGTCTGACTGCCATCCCTGGCATTATCGACCTGCACGGGGACATGCTGGAACGCGACATTGAACCGCGTCCGCGGGCGCGGTTTCCGATTGATATGGCGCTCTACGAACTGGATAAGCGTTTGGCTGGATCGGGGATCACGACAGCTTATGCAGCGGTGTCGTTTGCCTGGAACCAGAGCGACATCCGCCGCCAGGAGACCGCCGAGGAGATTATCCGCACCGTACACCAACTGCGCGACACCCTGATGGTGGACTTTATGATACATGGTCGTTTTGAGATGACCAATGAGGCGACGGTGCCGATTGTGCAGAACTTACTGCAAGAGGGTGTGCTGGACCTTGTTTCCATCATGGACCACACGCCGGGGCAGGGCCAGTACCGCGATATGAGCCGTTTTCTGACGTTTGTCAACGAATGGCTCGGCATCAGCAACGAGGAAATTGGCTCGCAACTGGCGGTACACATGCAAGAGAAGCTGCACGAGGTGCAGGAGGCGATCCGCGAGTGGGGTATTGTACGCGAGGTTGTGCGACTGGCGGTTGAACATGGGGTGATCGTGGCGTCGCACGACGATGACAGCGTGAGCAAAGTTGCAGATCAGGCGGCGATGGGTGTGACCGTCAGCGAGTTCCCGGTCAATCTGGAAGCGGCGCAGGCTGCCTGCCAGCATGGCATGCATGTGATTATGGGTGCGCCTAATGCCTACCGGGGTGAATCGAACACTGGCAATCTGAGTGCGGTCGAAGCCATCAAAGCCGGTTATGTCGATATTCTGGCGACTGATTACTTCCCGGCGGCACCGTTGCAGGCGATCTTCCATCTGGATCGGCAAGGTGTGTTGCCATTGGCGGACGGCGTGAAGCTGGTCAGCGAAAACCCGGCGGACGCGGTGCGCTTGCGCGACCGGGGCCGTCTGGATGTGGGTCTCAACGCTGATCTGGTGCTGGTGGATACGAGCGGCACGCAGCCGCGTGTACGGGCCACGCTGCGCCGGGGGGTGCCGATTTACTGGGACAGCTACATGGCGCGTCTGACTCAGGATCAGGCGCTGCCCTATCTTCAGGATTGATGATGTATATTGACCTCTATCCCAAATCGGATGAACTGATCACCCGTCACCGCAATAAGATGTTGGGTGAAGAACCGTATATCGCGGAAGGCTCGATTGTCTATGACAGCCATGTCGGCTCGTGGACCGAAATTGGTCCCAACAGCACCATTGTAGAGTCCTCGTTCGGCGATTACAGTTATGTCGCCGGCGATGTACAGATGATCTACACCGAGGTGGGCAAGTTCTGCTCCATCGCATCGCATGTGCGGCTCAATCCCGGCAATCATCCCATGCAGCGCGTAACGCAGCACCATATGACTTACCGGCGCAAGCAGTATGGCTTTGGCGATGACGACCAGGAGATTTTCGATTGGCGGCGGTCCAATAGAGTCGTAGTCGGTCGCGATGTGTGAATCGGACATGGTGCGACGGTAATGCCGGGCATCCGCATCGAAACAGGTGCGGTGGTCGGTTCGAGCGCGGTGGTGACGAAGGATGTAGGGCCGTTTGAAATCGTGGTCGGTGTTCCAGCGAAGCCCATCCGCAAACGTTTCCCCGACGGCATCATCGCAAAGCTGCTGCACATTGCATGGTGGAACTGGGATCGGGCCACAC
>CAYQJO010000262.1:0-5892 GCA_964417785.1 uncultured Anaerolineaceae bacterium
AACAACCCGCTGACGGCGATCATCGGGCATGCCGAATTGATGCGGATGGATTTGGAGACCTTCGCCATACCGGGGGAGCTGCCGGAGTACATCGACCAGATTGAGCGGTCGGCACGGCGGATGCGCAAGATCACCAGCGATATATTGTCGCTGGAGCGGATCGAGGAGGCGGTGCAGGAGACGCTGTACCAGGATTTCGATATCGCTGATCTGGTGCGGATTATTTACGATCAGAACCACTCACCGGTGGTGCTGGGAGAGCGCCAGTTTGTTTTGCGGATCGCTGAAGAGCGTATCAGGGTGCGTGGCGACGCGGCGCAGATCGGTGAAGCCATCGTCAATTTGATGAGCAATGCGATCAAGTATACGCGACGCGATGGGGTGATTGAGACACGCTTATGGCAGACAGACAACGCGGTGGTGTTCGAGGTGGAAGACAACGGCTATGGCATCCCGGCGCAGCAGCAGGACCGACTGTTCCAGCCGTTTTACCGGGCCAAGACGGCGGCCACCAGCGACATCGAAGGGACGGGGCTGGGCCTGCATCTGGTCAAGAATATCGTCGACCGGCACAAGGGCAGCCTGCGCTTCCGCAGTGTCTACGGCGAGGGGAGTATGTTTGGGTTTTCGCTGCCGTTATGGCGAGATTGAGGGTTTGATGAAATATGCCATCCTGGCGTTCATTACAGGGGTTTATTTACTGGTGGGGGGATTGTTCGCCGTGCGCACACCGGCGTGGCAATCACCGGATGAACCGGCGCATTACAACTACATCGCACAGATCGCGGAAACGGGGGCGCTGCCGGTCATCGAGATGGGCGACTGGAACCCGGATTACCTGGACCAGCTAAAATCGGAACGGTTTGCGGCGGCGCTGCTGAACGATCTGCCGTTGATCCAGTACGAAGATCACCAACCGCCGCTGTATTATGCGCTGGCCGCGCCGCTCTACAGCCTGACTGATGGGTCTCTGACGGCGCTGCGCCTGTTTTCGGTCGCCATCGGGGTCGTGATTGTGTGGAGCGGGTTTGGTGTAGGCATGGTGATGTTCCCACAGCGTCCCTGGATCGGTCTGGCGACGGCGGCGTTTGTGGCTTTTCTGCCGCAGCATGTGCATATTCTGGCGTCGGTCAACAATGATGCGCTGGCATGGGCGATTGTCGGAGCCGGTCTGGTGGCGGTGGTGGCATATATCAAGGGCGATCCGGTGCAGTCGTGGCAGATGGGCCTGCTGGTAGGTGTGGGCTTTCTGACGAAGGCGACCACGTTGTTCATGCTTGGCGTGGTGCTGCTGGCGATCTTCCTGCGCTGGTCCACGCACTATATCCAGGATGTGCGGAGTACGGCTGAGTTCTCGTTTCCGGAGGAAACCCGCAGCGACGCTGCCAGCCCGCCGGTGAACCGTCTGCTGTGGGAGGTGATTCTGTTCCTGCTGCCAGCGCTGGTGCTGGGTGGTTTCTGGTGGGCGCGAAATGTGAGTGTCTACGGCTTCCCGGACTGGCTGGGATTGGCGGAGCATGATGCGGTGGTGGTGGGCCAGCCGCGCACATCGGACCTGATCGACCGGATCGGCTTTGATGGCTATGTCCGGGAGATGGCACGGACGACATTTAACAGCTTCTGGGGGCAGTTTGGCTGGATGGCGGTGCCGCTGCCGCAGTGGACGTATGCATTCATTCTGACGGGCCTGGGGGTGGCCTTCAGCGGGTTGGGTGTAGATATGGTGCGTAACCGGGTGCGGATCACACTGGAGCAGCGCAACGCCTGGATTGTGCTGTCGGTTGTGGCGGTCCTGTCGATTGCAGCGTTTGCCTACTACAACAGCGAATTTCAGCAGCACCAGGGGCGGTATATGTTCCCACTGCTGATTCCGCTGGGTTTGTGGCTGGCGGCCGGGTTGGATGCGTGGCGGCGGCTGATTTTGCCGCGTATGTCGTATAGTATGCTGGTGGCATATGCGCCGCTGGCACTGTTGGATGTGTGGCTGCTGTGGTACGTTATAGAGCCAAATCTAGCAGTGTGACAACCAGAATCGCCACCAACACCATAAAGATGATGGTCCCCAGAAAGCGAACCAAATCGCGAATCTGCTTGCGTTCTTCGTCCGAGAGTGGCTGTCTGCCCATGCTTTCCTCCCAATCACAACAAATAAGTTGCCTACACAGGTGGACCGTTGTTAGCATTGCTTTTTCTCAATTATACCTCAATAAATGTGCCAGCAGCGGTACGAATGCACTGCCTCACAGGCGGATGATTGAGATGCATCAATAGATTGGTTAGCCATGATGTGTCATGTCCGCATACGAAATGGTGCATTTTTGCGAGTAGCCTGCTATATTAGAAATAGTTTTTCCTGGTATCGAGAGGCTTACATGGCACGCCTATGAGTCCTTATCCTGCGCAAGTTGATCGTGAACAAATCGTAGATACTGCCTGGGAACTGGTCGAAACACGTGGTCTCGACCAGCTTTCGCTGGGGAATCTGGCGTCTGAGCTTGGCATCAAAGCGCCGTCGCTGTATCGCCACATCAAGAATAAGGCCGGTCTGCTGCAGGCCATCAATGAACTGACGCAGCAGCGGTTAATCGACCATCTGGTTGAACTGTTAAGCAGCATTGATGCGCGTCCTTTGGAGACGCTGACAGCGGTGGCCTATGCCTACCGGACGTTCGCCCATGACCACCCGGTTACATATATGTTGTGGGTGACGACGGTGGACCCGGATTCGCGGCCTGACCCGATTTGGCAGGAGCAGACGGTGATCCCATTGCAAGAGGCGGTGGCGAAGGTCAGTGGCGAGGCCCGGTCGCTTTCGGCACTGCACGGCCTGTGGGCGTTTTTAAACGGCTTCGTGATGCTGGAATTAAACAAGCAGTTTCGTCTTGAAGGCGACCTGGATGCCGCCTTCAGTGACGCTGTGGAAGCCTGGTTGCGCGGATGGTCGGTTAGCGACTAGAGGGTTGCTTGACGTAGACGTATAGCTGGCCTTTCCAGCCCTTGAAGGCGTGTTCGAGTACACGCTGGGCTTTGCCCCAGGATAAGCCACCGATGCCCGCGCCAATGGGTGGCATGGCAATGCTTTGGATGTCGTTTTCTTCGGCCTGGCGGCGCATCGCGAGGAATGCTTTATTGATGAACTGGCGGGAGGCGATCAGGGCGAATTCGTTTTCATGGACGGCCAGATTGAACACCCATATGTTGTCGGTGCCACGCCAGAGAAAGACGTCGCCCAGTTCGAATTCCGGCGGGTCGAGTTCGCATTTCTGGCGGTATTCCTCGAACATGCGGGGATAACGATTGCGAAAGATGACGGCAACCTGGGTGTTCATAACCCCTTCGCAGTTACAGCCATATGCGTAGGCATCCACGCGCTGGTCGTCGTTGAACAGTTCACCCGATGTGTAATGGATTGGCATGTCTTCCCTCACTAGAAAATTGTTGTCTTACATCGAAATTTGGTAGACTATGACTTATTTTACTATCGAGAAGCGCAATGGATAGAAGCAAATTAGTTGATCGGTTGGGGTTGGTCCCCGGTGGGCAGTTTTCAATCACCGATATTCAGATGGTCCAGTGGGGGCGAGATATGGTGTTCGACTGTATCTACCAGACGGTGCTGGAAGATGGTTCGCTGGAAGACCCGGTGCAATTTTCGATTGTTTTCCAGGACTGCCGCGAAATCCGGTACAAGGTCTACGCACATATTGGTTGGCACGAACATGGGAAAGTGACGCCGACCGCCGAGATAGTCGAGATTGGTCTGGGACACGGGCATCACCGGCGTGACGCCAATATCCTGACCAACCACTTCGCGGTCACGATATCTTATGGAAATATTGTTTTGGAGATGGATTCGCACGACTACAATCTGGAAACTTGATGTTTGATGAGAAGAGGTAACTTTCCGGTGCCTGGGGGGTTATAGCATGCAAAGCGTTTAAGTTAACTGGTTGATTTTACCGGAGCAAACCCCTGATGAACTTCTTGACCACCCAGATCGACCGCAGCACGTTGTTTATGGTATTGACTTTTGCTGTCTTGCTCATGTTGATGGTGTACCTGGGTGCGCAGGCAGCCCATATCGGGACAATGACAGCAAATTCGACTCTGCCGGATGCCGACGAAAATCTGATCGAAACGATTGAAGATACCGTCGAGCAAATCAGCAGCCCCTTCTGCTATTGGGCGTGTTCAATCACCCGCTGAGCGCCAACCGGATAATGATGGTGGTTCCCCGCTCTGGTTGACTGGTAATTTCCATCTGGCCGCCGTGTAATTCTACCAACCGGCGAGCGATAGTCAGCCCCAAACCCACACCCTGCTGTTCAAACAGCGCACGATTAAACTGCGTATACACGCCGATGTGTTCAATCTCATCAGCGGTCATGCCGCGTCCCTGGTCGGCTACCACCAGATCGTAGGTGGCGTGGTTGGGGGCGGCCTGCACCGATACCGGGGTCCCAGGTTCTGAGAATTTGAGCGCGTTATTGACGAGTTCGTTGGTGATCTTCGACAGGTTATCGGGGTCGATTTGAACACAGGCATCAGTGACCTCGACCGTCACATCTACATCGCGTGACATAACGGTCGCCTGCTGTTGTGCGGTGCTGGCGATCACAGCAGCAGGGGCATTCAATATGATCTGGCGCAGTTCGGCCACTTTCTCCGGATCATGGCGCAGGATTTCGATCTGAGCATATTGGAGATAGTTTTCAACCAGACGTTGCAGACGTTGGGTTGAGCCAACCATGACCTCAGCCAACTGGTGCAAGGTATCGCGGTCAATCTGCTCGTAATCCTCAAGCAGCAAATCGGCGCAACCCATCAGCCTCATCAGTGGCGTGCGAATTTCGTGCGGCAGCGCGTAGACGATGTTGTTGCGCAGGCGGTCCATTTCTCGCTGCTGCGTGTCCAGCATGACCTGATGCTTTTCCAGCCGGGTTATGATCGCTGACAGCAGCTCTGCAGGTGTGAAAGGCTTTGTCAGATAGTCATCGGCTCCCATTTCCATGCCCTGGCGCATGGCGGATCGGGTCGCCAGGGCGGTCAGGAAAATGAACGGGGTCAGGGCAAGGTCAGTATCGGCGCGGAGTGCCATGAGGACATCGTAGCCACTGATCTCCGGCATCATGATATCGCATAGGATCAGGTCAGGCTGGTGCTGACGGGCCATGTCGATACCCTTTTGCCCGTCAATCGCGCCAAATATCTCGAAATCCTCCAGTTCCAGGACTTCAATGATGTTTTCCAGAATTGCTGCTTCGTCTTCGATGACCAGGATACGGGCCATGGCTGTAATGTCTCCTTGAGTTTGTTAAAGACAGTTTACAACCGCAATCCACTGTTCAAGTCATAAGATTTTGCTACCATCCCCAGGTACCCGATCCTCCTTTAAACGGTCCGACGATCTCCGAGGTGATCCACCCGCCGTAGAAATCGCCCTCCTGTGCCTGGACTTGCTCATCATCGACATAGCAGGCGTCCATCTTACCGGGATACAACGCCACATATCCCTGGATGGCGGTGAACTCAGGCGTGGGGTCAGGATAGCACCAGGCGGCGTTTTCAGCACTTCTATCGCCGACTTGGATGGTCCAATACTGTGCACCGCCTTTAAACTCACAAATCGTGCGCCGGTTGGTGCGGATGAAGTATTCCATCTTCACATCGTCTTGCGGGATGTAGAAGGTCGGTGGGTGGCTGGTCTCGAGTATCCGGTAAGTGCGCTGGCTGTCGATGATGGTGACGCCGTTGAAAACGACGCGGATGCGCCGCTTGCTGGCTTCCAGCCGGGGCGGACGGGGATAGTCCCACACCGACTCCTGTCCGGCTTTGGGTTTGATGCGTTTGAACATATCATGCTCCTGAATAAACCAGATGTATATAATATAA
>CAYQJO010000263.1:0-3852 GCA_964417785.1 uncultured Anaerolineaceae bacterium
ACCGAAGGCGACATCACCATCCACCCGGCCTGGTGGAAACCGACCCGGATGACGGTCAATGTCTTCGGCAAAGAGACCACCGAGATCGAAATGCCATTTGACGGCAACGGCTACAACTACGAAGCCGAAGAAGTGGCCCGCTGTGTCGCTGATGGCCTGACGGAAAGCCCCACTATGCCATTGGATGAGACATTGCAACTCATGCACACGCTCGATGAAATCCGGGCGCAGTGGGGTCTCAAATACCCGATGGAATAGCGCTTCACGACCGGGTGCGCACGCGAATGTACACCCGGTCATCTTCGATCTCGACCGGAAAGCGCTGCAAGCGCCGCCGGTCGGTCAGGCAGTCGCCCGACAGCAAATCAAACTCCCATCCGTGCCAGGGGCAGTGCAGAATCTCACCTTCGCGTCCCCAGATATATTCACCTGGTTGCCCCGGTAAAGTCGTCCCGTCGACCCGTCCCAGGCATATCGGCGCATACTCATGCGGACACAGATTCAGTACCGCCACGTACTCGCCGTTGACGTTGAACACACCGATGGACTTTTCCGCCACCTCGACGACCTTGCGCTCACCGGCTGAAATTTCACCGGTACTGGCGACAAAATAGCGCTGCTCAGGCATGGCTCACCACCGGCAGCTTATACAATTCCACCGCGTTCTCACTCATGATGCGCGGGCGCATGGCATCCGGGAAAGCACGAGCGGCGAAGTCGGGTGTGTCGCCGTCCCAATGCGGAAAATCCGACGAGAACATAATCATGCTTTCGGCGTCGAACATCTCCAGGATAGCGCGGAAGTGGCGCATATCGTCCGGTTCCTCGATAGGCTGCGTCGTCAGCCTGATATGCTGCTGCACAATCTCGCTCGGCGGGCGGTCCAGCCAGGGCGTAGTTGCTCGCAGCGCCTTCCAGTTTTTGTCGAAACGCCACAATATCGACGGCACCCACGCGATTCCGCCTTCGATCATCACAAAGGTGAGGCCGGGAAAACGCGAGAACACCCCCTCGCTGACCAGACTCAGCATATGAGCCATATAGCTGCCCACCAGTCCGGTATGCCACTCAAAATAGCTGCCCGGATAACCGGCGGCGGTCGGTGGACCGGATACGCCGACACCCTCGGTACCGGGATGGATGGCGACCGGCAGATTGTGGGCCACCGCCGCCTCGTATATCGGGTTGTAGTAACGGTTGCCCAGCGGGATTCGTGCGCCACTTGCCATCAACACCTGCACCACGCCGGGACGGTCGCCCATGCGGTGAATCTCCTCCGCCGCCAGAATCGGATCAGCCGGTGAGATGACAATCGACGTGCGCAGACGTGGATCGACAGGCAGCCAGTCGTCGACGAAGTGATCGTTGATGGCCGACTGCACCGCCTGGGCGTAGTCCGGCTCCGGCGATAAACCAATGCCCAGTGTTCCCGCCGGGTTGAGGATACCGTAGTCGATGTTGTTGGGATCGAGAAAGTAACGGCCCAGGTCTTCCGGGCTGGCCTCAATGCGCTTGCCGTCGGGTGTCACCGCGTCAGAACGCATCACACCGTTGGGGTTCCAGTAACCCACATGGCCGGGACCGCGATTGCCAGAGGCAAAGCGCGTTTTCCAGGGTTCCGGCAGACGTTCCTGCACTCGTTTGGCATCGTACACCGGGTGAATATCGGTATCGACAATCATGATTCTAACCCCATTGCATAGTAGAACAGATCATAAGCAGCCATCGCGTCGTTCCGACGGATGGCCGACCACAACACCTCGTGATCGACTTTTTCCAGCAACCGCTGGCCGCGCTTGATCGACCGGCCCACCGCGTTCATTACCGAAACGCCATCCAGGCGACCGGGCATCACATCACTGACGATCCAGCCATCATAGCCAAGTCGGTCCATGTAGAGCAGGCACTCGATCCAATCCCAGAAATTGACGCTGCCAGGTACTAAATCCCAATCCCAGTTGCGATAGTTATCGTTGATATGCACCAGGAACAACTTCCCGGCATGGGCAAGCTGCGCCAGCGACAGACTCGGCGTTTCCAGCCCGTAGAGCGCGTGGCCCAGATCAACAGTCACACCTACATGATCGAGTCCAACCGTATTGCAGACCGT
The DNA here is from genome assembly GCA_964417785.1 of uncultured Anaerolineaceae bacterium. Taxonomy (GTDB): domain Bacteria; phylum Chloroflexota; class Anaerolineae; order Aggregatilineales; family Phototrophicaceae; genus DAOTUL01. Next base: position 2,111 of record CAYQJO010000263.1, read on the forward strand.
CAAGGCAGACGTGGCCGATCCCATGATGCAGTGTGCACGGGTCTCGTTGAGCTTGTATTCCAGCGCCAACCGCACATCCGAACGGTGTGATGCTGCCTCGCGAATGCCTTCGATGAAGCGCTCCCAGGCTTCGACATAATCGATCTGGAAAGCATACTCGTGACCATCACCGAGCGGGCAGCAGGTGACAGTATCACAGCCCATCTCCGGTGCGATGTCCATGCCATCCTTGAGATACTGGATAGCCCTCTGGCGCACGCTGTTATCGGGACTGGTCAGCGCCCCCATGTGAAACATAGGGTCGCCCTTGATATTGACATTGACGGTCGAACACGCCAGTCCGTGATCGTCCATCAGCTTGCGGGTGGTTGCCACATCGCTGAGTTGCCCTGGATAGACGACTTCCAGCGCACCGATGTCCTCGACCTGGGAGGCACGAGCGATCTGCTCCTCCAATGTATACGGCGGCCCGAATACCTGGAAACGGTCGCGGGTCTGCCCCAAAAAGCTCAATATAACTGCATATTTCATCGCAAAATCTCCATCCGGTTTGGATTTATTTATACAACCTGCATTACAATAGAGCAAAAGGAGCGAATCAATATGGGTCGTAAGAAAATCACACTGAGCGATGTCGCTCAGGACGCGGGTGTGTCCCGCTCAACCGCATCGCTGGTCCTGCGCAGCAGTCCACTCGTCGCCGAGGATACCCGCGAGCGCGTGCTGCAATCCATGCAAAAGCTGAATTATGTTTACAATCTGGGCGCGGCCAGTCTGCGCACACAACGCACATATTCCATCGGCCTGGTGCTCCCAGCCATTGTCGCACCTTATTTCGGTGAACTGACCCTGGGCATCGAAGACCCGCTGGACCGGGCCAATTACGCCGTGCTGCTTGCCATGACTTTTGAGCGTCTGGATAAGCAGGAGCGTTTGGTGGCAATGATGCAGCAGCGGCAAATGGACGGCATTATCCTGTGTCCGGCGATGGACACGCCCACCGAATCACTGGAAAGGCTGATCGAGAGCCAGATTCCGACCATATTGGTGACACGACCATTCGATGTTGATCTGGATTATGTCGGCCAGGACAACACCGCTGGAACTGACATGGCGGTCGAACACCTCATCCGCTGTGGTCATACCCGCATCGCCTACCTGGGACCCCGCCGCCAATCACTCACGCATCAGGCCCGTTTCCGGGGCTACCAGAACGCGCTGGCCCGACACAACATCACACCTGACCCTTCGCTCACCATCGCGGAACTGGACACACGCACCGGCGGTTACTACGCAATCAGAGAGCTAATAGCGCTGGAACACCCACCGACGGCAGTCTTCTGCTACGATGACACCATGGCCTTTGGGGTCATACAAGGCTTACGTGAGAGTGGATTGCAACCGGGAAAAGACATCGCCGTCATTGGCTTCAACGATGTCGCCGAAGCTGCTGATGCCAATCTGACAACAGTCGCGTGTCCACCACGCACCGTCGGTGAGGCTGCTGCCCGCTTGCTGCTGGAACGTATCGATGAACCCGACGCCCCCCCACAGCGAATTGTCATACCGGGACAACTGGTCAGACGCGGGACATGCGGCTGTAGCTAATCGTCGTCGTCGTCGTCTTCGTCTTCGTCATCGTCATCGTCGTCGTCATCGTCGTCGTCATCGTCGTCGTCACCAACCGGTGGTGGATCATCACCCGGAGGTGGCACAACCGGGTCACCGCCAGTGTCATCCGG
>CAYQJO010000263.1:3952-5858 GCA_964417785.1 uncultured Anaerolineaceae bacterium
GGGTCGGGCGACTGCGAGCGCTGTGGTGTTCGCGGCAGCCCGATGGTCGCACCAGCAATCAAACCGCGTGCATCCTCAATGCAATTCACACGCATCAGGTCATCAACCGTCGTACCCGTATTTAACGCCAGTTCTGAAAGCGTGTCACCGGATCGTATCTGGTAGCTCACCCAATCCGGCGGAGGCTGACACGCTTCTGCTGCCGCTGGTTGTTGGGTTGGCGGCACTGTCGCCGTTGATGTGGCAGCCGGCTCTGGTGTCATCGTCGGCGCGTCTGTCGCCGTTGATGTGGCGCTCGGTTCCGGTGTCATTGTCGGCGTTAATGTGGCAGTTGGGACAGGCTGTTCTATCACCGAATCCATCGGATCAATGGATGTTGCGATGAGTTCGCGCAGGGGCGTCGTGGCCGCTTCCACCCGTACCTCATCCCCAACCTGAACACCGGCTGCACCCGTTGTCGTTACCGGAACCCGCACATCCAGTTCAGCGACACGCCAGTTCTCGCCATCGATGGCTTCCACCACACCCCTGAAATCGACTTCGGCTACGCTCCCATTCATCAAAAGGGTTTCGATCTCATCGATCCGGCGCTGAGCGAACTGCTCGCGCAACGCCTGCTCATCACCCAATGCCAACTGCACCGATTCAGTCAGGCGTTTGACATCATAGAGCGTATCACCGGGCAGCGCCGATTGCGCCAAAACCCCCACCGTCACAAACACCATTACGGTTGCAGCCGCGACCAACAGGAGTCGGGTCGGAAACCGTATCGTTCTGGGTCGCTCATCGAGTGCCTGCTGCACTTTCAGCCAGCCGCGCTGCTGCGCCGGTGCAATTTCATCGTATCCGGGCAGTGCCAGGGGTACGGACTGACCCAATTCCAGCAATGAGCGCAGGGTTGTCGCATGCTGCGGATACGCACGTAGACAATCATCAATCGTCTGACCGGCAGCCATGCGTTCAATGCTATCGTTCAGAGCTTCAACCATTTCGCGATTTTCAGACATCGACAGCCTCCGTGAGAATATCGCGCAGGGTATTGACCGCTCGAAATTGCAACGATTTAATCGCACTGACTGACTTGCCCATCACGTCCGCCGTCTCCTGCAAACTGAGCGCCTGCCCGAAACGCAATACCAGCACTTCCTGCTGCTCAGCGCCCAGCATTCGCAGCGCCTGACGTACCCGCTCCAGCGTGAACATCTGGATAAACTGCGCTTCTGGCCCCGACTCCGCCGCTGGCACCCATTCATTCAGAGTCTCCGTTGGTATCTCGCGTCCGTAATGGTCGTGGAGTGTATTGCGTGCGACCCGAAACAGCCAGCCACGAAGACTCTTCTGGGGTGCATTTCCCCCACGCAGCGCTTTGACCAGTTTAACAAACACGTCACTCGCCAGGTCCTCAGCGATCATCGAGTCAGCAGTGCGCAGCCGGATAAACTGGTAAATCGGTGGGAAGTAATGTTCGTAAATTGCCATAACGGCTTGCTGATCGCCAGTCCGGGCAAGGCGCAACAAGCGATCTTCCTGGGGAATATCGGGTAGGACGAGGGTTATCATGGGCCAATTTTCACATTTAATGACCCGACGAATATAGCACAATACGGCCCGCCACGTATCAGCGACGGGCCAACAGACATCAAGCTCTAATCATCATCGTCGTCATCATCGTCATCGTCGTCATCATCGTCATCGTCGTCATCGTCGTCATCGTCATCGTCGTCATCATCGTCGTCATCGTCACGATCATCGTCGCGGTCATCATCACGATCATCATCACGGTCGTCGTCACGGTCGTCATCACGATCATCGTCACGATCATCATCGCGGTCGTCATCACGATCATCATCGCGGTCGTCATCACGATCATCGTCACGACCGGGGACATCGATCTCCACACGAATAC
>CAYQJO010000264.1:0-5853 GCA_964417785.1 uncultured Anaerolineaceae bacterium
ATCGTGATGAACCCTTTGTCCGGTTGGTTAGCAGCAAACAGGGTCTGCATCGTCTGCCGGAACCGCGCATTGTCGCCGGGACAAATTTCTGTGATGTCGGCTTCGAGTTGGACGACGACGGACAACATCTGGTGGTGGTGGCCGCGCTCGATAACCTGGGCAAAGGCGCTGCTGGATCAGCGGTTCAGTGCATGAACCTGATGTTGGGGTTAGACGAAACCACCGGACTCGAATTCCCAGGAGTGTACCCATGATGAATACACTGATCGTCAAATTGGGCGGCGGTGAAGGATTGGACCTGTCTCGCTGCCTGGACGATTTGATCGCTATCGCACAAACGCGCCCAGTGGTCATCGTACACGGTGTCAGCGGCGAGATGAACCGGCTGTGCGCCGAACGGAATCATCCCGTGCGTATGCTGACCTCACCGAGCGGCCACTCGTCGCGCTATACCGACGCCGCCACCCGTGACCTCTACGTCGAAGCGGTAGAAAGCGTCAACCGGCACATTGTGGGTTATCTGCGCGAAGCCAGAATTGACGCCACCGGCATGACCGGCGACCACATCGCTGTGTGTGGCGAACGCAAACGCGCCTTCCGCGCCATGATCGACGGTCGCCGGGTGATGGTTCGTGACGACTACAGCGGCACCATCACAACAGTCGATGGAAACCATCTGCGCAGTCTGCTGGACAACGGACAGGTGCCAGTTGTGCCGCCAATGGCCTCCAGCCCTGACGGCCTGCTCAACGTCGATGGCGACCGCGCCGCTGCCAGCACCGCCGCCACACTCAACGCCGCTGAACTGGTCATCCTGAGCAACGTGCGCGGCCTCTACCGTAATTTCCCGAATGAGGACAGCTTCGTCCAGACCGTGATCGGGAGACAGATTGACGACGCACTCAATTGGGCGCAGGGCCGCATGAAGCGCAAGGTCATCGCTGCTGGCGAAGCCCTGGATGGCGGTGTACGGCGCGTGGTCATCAGCGATGGTCGTGTCGATCATCCGGTACAATTCGCTCTCAACGGAAACGGAACGGAGTTCACCCCATGATCGAATTGACACAAATCACCAGCATCGAAGACCGCCACACCTCCGGTGCCTATAGCAAGCGCCCCCTGATACTGGTACGCGGCAACGGCTGTACTGTGTGGGATGATGACGATAACGCCTATCTCGATCTGGCAAGCGGTATCGGTGTGGCCGTTCTCGGTCACAATCACCCGGCATTGGTGCAGGCAATCAACGAGCAGGCCGCTACACTGATGACTGCGCCGGAACTGGCCTATAACGACCGGCGTGCCGACCTGTATGAGTTGATGGCCGACATCACCCCGTTTGACCGCTTCTTCCTGTGCAACAGCGGCACCGAAGCCACCGAAGGGGCGCTTAAGGTCGCCCGGCTTATCACACAGCGTGACGGCATTGTCGCCACCAAACGCGCCTTTCACGGGCGCACTATCGGCGCACTTTCCACCACATGGGATGTGAAATATCGCGGCATGTTCGGCGAATGGCTGCCGGAAGTTACCCACATCAGCTACAACGATCTGGACGCCGCCGAAGACGCCATCACCGACGAAACCGCCGCCGTCCTGGTAGAAGCCATCCAGGGTGAAGGCGGCATTCATCTCGCCAGCGCCGAATTCCTGGCGGGATTGCGCGAACGCTGCGACGAAGCCGGCGCACTCCTCATCCTTGACGAAGTACAGGCCGGCATGGGTCGCACCGGGAAGTGGTTCGCCTACCAGCATGCCGACATCGAACCCGACATCGTGACGATGGGCAAAGGGATCGCCGGCGGTGTGCCGATGGGCGCAGTCCTCTGGAACGACCACCTGGGTACCATCCCGATTGGCAGTCATGGCAGCACCTTCGGCGGCAACCCGTTGGCCTGCGCGGCTGCCATCGCCACTATGACCACCATTCACGAGGACGGTCTGATCGAACGGGCGGGTGAACTCGGTCACTGGTTCAAGAATGCCCTGATCGAAATGGATCACCCTTACGTGCGCGAGGTACGCGGTGCCGGTCTGATGATCGGGATCGAACTGCGTGGCCGCGTGACACCCGTTCTCAAAGGCTTGCAGGATCGGGGCGTGATCGCCCTGTCGGCTGGCAAGAATGTGCTGCGCCTGCTGCCACCCTTGATTATCACCCGTGAAGAACTTGAAACCGCCCGACAAGCCATACGAGAGGCCCTGACTGATGCCCGGAATTGATGTTTTAGCGCCAACGGCAGCGGCTGTTTCCGATGAAACCGCCGAGAATCTGCTGCATGATCTGGTCGCCATCCCCAGCCTGTCATTCGAGGAAAGCGAGGCCGCGCATTTCCTGGTGGATTGGATGACCGCACACAGCTACGACGACGCCTATGTGGACGCTGCCGGTAACGCCGTCGGGATCATCGGCCAGGGTGAGCGCGATATTGTGCTGCTCAGCCACATGGATACCTTCTCCGGAAATCCACCCGTGTACCGGGATGGGCGTCTGCTCTACGGACGGGGTTCGGTTGATGCCAAAGGCTCACTGTGTACGTTTGCGGTCGCCGCTGCCCGTGCTGCCCTGCCACACAACCTGCGCCTGATCGTCATCGGCGCAGTGGAAGAAGAGTCGGCATCCAGTAAGGGCGCACGCTACGCCGCCACGCAGTTCAACCCCGAAGTCTGCTTCATCGGTGAACCCTCACACTGGGATCGCATCACACTGGGCTACATGGGCCATCTGCTGATCGACTGGCACTGGGAAGGTCCGCTGGCCCACAGCGCCGGTCCTGTTCCCAGTGCTGCCGAACACGCCATCGCTTATTGGGACCGCGTGCGCGATTACGCTGAAGCCATCAACCAGGGCCGCGAGACACTGTTTAGCCGCCTGCATGTGTCGCTGCGCGGAATCAACACCTGGCAGGAAGATGTCAACGGCGTGGCCGAGATGACCGTTGGCTTCCGGTTGCCGCCAGGGATCACCACCCGGCAGGTGTTTGATGATCTCCAACCCGATGACGGCGCGAGCGTGCAGCCTTACAGTGCCATCGAAGCTTACATCACCGAGCGCAACAACATGCTCAGTCGGGCCATGCGCGGTGCCATTCGCGCCAAAGGCGGACAACCGCGTTTCGTTCACAAGACCGGTACCGCTGATATGAATGTCGTCGGACCGATCTGGAACTGCCCGATTGTGGCCTATGGTCCAGGTGATTCCGAGTTGGACCACACCCCCAACGAACATATTGACCTTGATGAGTATTTGCGTGCCATCCGGGTTCTGACCGACGCCATCGAGCGCCTGTAAGGAGATTTACAATGTTTGGACGCAACCCCATCTCCAAGTTTCACATCATCGACTCGACGTTGCGCGAGGGCGAGCAGTTTCGTGGCGCTCACTTCAGCACCGACGACAAGCTGGAAATCGCCGCCGCATTGGACGCCTTCGGTGTCGAATACCTGGAACTGACCACACCGGTCGCCAGCCCGCAAAGTGAGCAAGATTTGCGCACCGTCGCCCGAATGCCACGTCGCTTCAAACTGCTGACCCACGTTCGCGCCCATATGGATGACGCTCGCATGGCGGTCGATTGTGGCGTGGATGGGGCTGATGTCTATATCGGCACGTCGCCCTATATGCGCCAGTACAGTCACGGCAAGAGCCTGGAACAGGTCATCGCTATCGGTCAGGAAGTTGTCGAATATCTGCACAACCAGGGCGTGGAAGCCCGTTTCAGCACTGAAGACACCTTCCGCAGCAACATGGCCGATGTGTTTACCGTCTACCGGGCGATGGACATCGCCGGGGTGGACCGCGTGGGTGTGGCCGATACTGTCGGCATTGCCGATCCGCTGCGCACCTATAACCTGATTCATAATCTGCGCGACGCCGTACACTGCGACATCGAATTTCACGGTCACAACGACAGCGCCTGTGCCGTCGCCAACGCATTTTGTGCGCTCCAGGCCGGAGCCACCCACATCGACACAACCGTCCTCGGCATCGGTGAGCGCAATGGCATCGTGCCGATGGGCAGCCTGATCGCCCGCCTGTATACTTTCGACCGCGCTCTGGTGGAAAAATACAATCTGATGCTGCTGCGTGAGGTGGAACAGATTGTCGCGTCCAAACTTGACCTGACCATACCCTATAACCTGCCCATCACCGGTGAGGTCGCCTTCCACCACAAAGCCGGGGTTCATACCAAAGCCGTCATTAATAACCCGACCACCTACGAAGCCATCAATCCGGACGATTTCGGCGTCAGCCGCATGATCGACATCGCTCACCGGTTGGTCGGGCGTAACGCCATCCGCGACCGCGCCGCCGCCCTCGGTCTCGATCTGGCGCACGAGAGCCTCAACGCCGCTACAGCACAGATCAAAGCCCTGGCAGATCAGGGACGCATCACCCTGCATGATGTCGATACTGTGCTGCGCAGCGCTGTCCAGACGGAGATCGGTTGATGGGCCAGACATTCACCGAGAAAATCCTGGGCGCTGCTGCGGGGGAGATAGTAACGATTGAGCCAGATGTGATCCTCAGCCACGACAATACCGCCGCCATCGCCGAAATTTTTGCCCGACTCCCGCACCAGCAGGTGAAATATCCGGCACGCCTGGCGATCACACTGGATCACGCCGCCCCACCGCCGACGCCCAAACACGCACAAAATCACGCCCGTGTGCGCGAATTCGTGCGCGAACAAGGTATCTCGAATTTCTTCGAGATCGGTCGTGGAATCTGCCATCAGGTATTATGCGAAGAAGGCATTGTCGGTCCCGGTTTGACCCTGCTGGGTGCCGACAGCCACACCCCCCATTCCGGCTGGCTGGGCGCATTCGCCGCCGGGATCGGGCGCAGCGAAGTGGCCGCACTCTGGGCAACAGGTGAACTCTGGCTGCGTGTGCCAGAAACGCTGCGAATCACACTGAACGGACAACTTTCACCCGGGGTCATGTCGAAGGACCTCAGTCTACATTTGATCGGTCAGCTTTCCGCCGAAGGCGCAAACTACATGGCGGTCGAGTTCGATGGTCCTGGCATAGTAACCCTCAGTCCGGAATCGCGCATGGTCCTGACGAATATGATGGCCGAGATGGGCGCAAAGAACGCTTATATCGCCCCCGATGACATCACATGGTCCTGGGTCAGCCAGCAGTTTCGCCGCACTCGCCCGGAACGCCAGGCCGAACGCTTTGCCTATTTCCGTGCGCGGTCGGTCTATCCTGATCCCGATGCGATCTACGCTGAAGCAATCGCCATCGACCTGAGTCAGATCGAGCCGGTCGTGGCCCGTCCACATACGGTCGATAACATCGCCCCATTATCCCAGGTAGCCGGAACCCGTGTGGATGTCAGCTTCCTGGGAACCTGCACTAATGGCCGCCTGGAGGACATCGCCGCCGCCGCTAATGTGGTACGCGGTCACCGCCTGCAAACACGCCTGATCGTGATACCGGCATCGTCGCAAGTGCTGCGCGACGCCACCGAAGCCGGTTACATCGCGGACCTGATCGACGCCGGAGCCACCATCGGCACACCCGGTTGTGGTCCCTGCATGGGCAATCACATGGGTGTGCTGGCACCGGGCGAAGTATGTATCAGCAGCGCCAACCGCAACTTCCGGGGGCGCATGGGCGAACGCAACGCCGAAATCTATCTGGCAAATCCGGCAGTGGTGGCCGCCAGCGCCCTCGCCGGGTATATCACCCAACCGGAGGCTTGACATGATCTGGAAGTACGACGACAACGTGAACACTGACGTCATCTTTCCCGGCAAATACACCTACACCGTCAGCACGGACCGCGATGAACTGGCGAAGCATGCCCTGGAAGACCTCGATCCGACTTTTGCCCAACAGGTC
>CAYQJO010000265.1:0-5846 GCA_964417785.1 uncultured Anaerolineaceae bacterium
TGCAAATTATGAATTTGACAGCTTGAGTACCACCTGCTAAGCTCTGTCTATCTTCTAGGGCAGAGGTGTGCTGGAACCTGGATGTTCGGCACGCAACAGGGGAAGACCGGTGGCCGTCCTTTTGGGCGGGAGTCCGGCGCTGTCGCGCAACGGTAACGGTAATTTGCTGTGCAAATTGTCGAAGCCCGAATACCTGCCTCTGGCTTAGCTCGTACTGTGATCGTCGATCACACCTTCGCGTTTAAAGGGAGACGAGCGTGGTCATCCAACCCCGCCGCTCAGCGGCTTTTTTTATTTCTCCTTGCTGCGAGCTATCAGCGCGTTTGCGCTGTGCTTTTTGTTTACCTATATGGAGTAATACCATGAAACACACTCACGTTTTTCTGCTGGTTCTGGCCGTCTTGCTGGCGGTGACGCCAACCTTCGCCCAGGACGTTGATCCGTGTGTCACAGACTACGATCCGGATGTCGATTACTTCGCGGATAAGATTGAAATCACCGATGCGGAGAACTTCAGTGTCGAATATTTCAATAATTACAAGGTGGTCACTGTTCAGGGCAGCATGGCGATCTACGACTATGTGCTGGTCCAGTGCGGCACTCCGGCTCCTGAAGCCGATGATTTCCCGGAGGGAACACAATTTGTCGATGTTCCGGCGGGCGATATTATCAGTCTTTCGACCACATTCCTGCCGGGTATTGCCGGACTTGGGCTGGCGGATTATGTTGTCGGTCTCGACAGCGTGCTGTACACAAATACGCCGGAGATTGTGGAGCGCATTGAAGCCGGCGAAATCATTGCGGCAGCACCGGCCTTTGAACTGAACCTGGAACTGGTATTGGAAGCTGAGCCGAGTCTGGTGATGAGCGATGACTTTGACCCGGATCGCTTCAACCAGTTGACCGAAGCGGGTGTTGTGACGGCCATCAACACCGATTATCTGGAAGGGACGCCGTTGGGCCGGGCTGAATGGCTGAAGTTCACGTCGCTGTTTTACAATGCTGAAGCTGAGGCCGAAGCGCTCTATGACGAGATCGTCACGGCTTATGAGGAGGTTGCTGGTCTGGCTTCTGAGGTACCGGACGATGAGCGCCCGTCGGTGCTGTGGAATGCGCCGTTCAACGGTGACTGGGGCATTCCGGGTGGTGAGACCTACGCGGGCCGTCTGCTGGACGCTGCCGGAGCCGACATTGTATTGAGCGAACCGGACGACGCCGGTGTGCAGATTTACTCGCTGGAGGCGGTCTACGAGGCCGGTCTGGACGCCGACATCTGGATCGCCAATCTGTTCGCCGTTGACAGTTTGGACGCGCTTGTGGCGTTGGATGAACGCTACGCTGATTTCGCTGCCGTCCAGAACGGCAACATCTGGAACAACGATCTGTTTGTGAACGAGAACGGCGGCAACAACTACTATGAACTGGGTGTCACCAATCCGCACCTGGTTCTGCAAGACCTGGTAGCGGTTTTCCATCCCGATTTGCTGCCGGACCACGAATTTCTCTTCCTGCGCCCACTGGAATAGATATGACTCATGTGGTGAGCCATCAGGATAGGTGGCTCACCCTGTCATTAATCGTGATTTGTCAAGAAATTGGTCTGGCGTTACGATTGTGGAATGATTTCCATAGATGAAAGTGTAGCAAAATGAATATTTTGAACTCTGATTTGTTCACACCCTGGACCGATCCTGAGTCCGGCGTTACCAGCTACATCCTTACGCACAAAGTCGCTCCAGTGCAGGAGGCGTTTTACTTCGTCAATGACAGCATGGACACCGCTGGACGGTACTGGTGGTTTTACTGTGCGTATCCGCCGTCGGGGACGGCGGCGCAGGGGCGTACATTAGGCGTTCTGGATACACAAAATGGCGATGTCCGTCATTTCCCCGAAACGCAATTCAACCACGCTTCACCGTTTGTCGATCCAGACGATGGTTGGGTCTACTGGGGTATGGGCGATTCCCTGTACAGGCGCGGGCCGCAGCCCGGTGATACATATCAACTGGTAGGCCGGCTACCGGAGGAGTTGATCGGCAATCGCCAGATAGAGCGATTTGCCACGCACCTGACTCGTTCGTGCGATGGCAAGGAATTCTTTGTCGATACCAATTTCGGCTTGCAGGCGGTTTTCGGCTCCATGTCGATTGAGACGGGCGATTACGACGTCTGGTATCGTTTCGACCGCAACTATAACCACGCGCAGTTTAGCCCGACCGACCCTGATCTGGTACTGTTTGCGCAAGAACACCATCCTGATCAGATCACTGGACTGCGATTCCCGATTGTGGACCGTATGTGGTTGATCCGACGTGGAGAAGAACCGCGTCCGGTGTTCGACACACCCACTGTCGTCACCCATGAGTGGTGGGATGCCGACGGTGAACACGTCTGGTGCATCAAAGGCGGGCAGGCGACCTGGCGTGTCAATATCAAGACCCAGGAAATCGAGAACCTGGAATGGCCGCAGGGTGCCTGGCATTCGCACAATCACAGCAGTGGCAAATATGTTGTGGGGGATACCAACACCCACTTCTATCGGGGTTGTCCATCGACCGTGCGCTTTTTGAACCGGGAAACCGGACACGATGTGCGCGTGGTCGATAACCCGGAAATGCCCGGTATCACGGGATCGCGGTATCATATTGATCCGCATCCGCGATTCTGCGGCAGCGATCAGTATGTCTGCTTCACGACAACCGTGCGCGGTGAGGTCGATTTTGCGGTCGTCCCCACTGCTGATTTGATCGACCGTACTACATAGCTAAACGATCCTATTCCGGATGGTTTTCGCTGATGAAGATACTTGTACTGCCCGGATTCTACCCGTCGGCAACCCGACCGCGCACCGGGTCGTTCTTTCAGGATCAGGTTGAGGCGCTGCGCCGTGCCGGGTATGCAGTTGATGTGCTGGTGGCACCACGAATCCGCGAGACTCTGGATGCTGTGCGCCGGTTGCGGCGTTGGCCGGTCTTGACGGATGAGGGCGGACAGGTCTATCGGATGCATCGGGGCTGGTTCCCGCGTGTGTTTCCGCGTATCTGCGGATGGCTGCATACACAGGCTATCCAGCAGGCATTCGAGCAGTACGGCGGCCAACCGGATATTATCCACGCACACAACACCTTTTATGCCGGGGTGATGGCGGCTCGACTCCGTGAGGCTCATGGCATCCCCGTGCTATTGACCGAACATTCATCGAATTTCCTGGTTGGACGGGTGTTCTTACCGGGACAGCACGCGCTGGTCCGGCGGACGCTGGCACAGGTCGATCAGGTGACAACCGTCGGTCCGGCATTGGCGGAGGTGCTCCGAGCGTATGCTGTACGCTCCGATATTGACGTCATCGGCAATCTGGTGGATACAGATTACTTCACACCGGCAGAACCGCCGCCGGATACGCCGTTTGTCTTCTGCGCGACGGTGCGCCCGGTACCGGTCAAGCGGATCGACGTGATGCTCAAGGCGTTTGCGCAGGCCTTTGGCGATGACAGGACTGTGCAGCTTGTAATCGCTGGCGATGTGGGGAAGCACCGCCAGCTTGCGACCGAACTGGGGATTAATGTCCGGTTTGTGGGCTGGCTGGACCGCGATGGTATCCGCGAGTTTTACCGTCGCAGCCATGCCATTGTGTCATCAAGCCAGCATGAGACATTTGGTCTGAGTCTGGTTGAGGCCATGTCGTGTGGCACACCGGCGGTGGCGACCCAATCTGGCGGTGCCGATAATCTGGTGACGCAGGAGACGGGACTGCTGGTACCGGTGGACGATGTGGCAGCGCTGGCCGAAGCGCTGGTGCGGATGCGTGAGACGCATGCCAGCTATGATCGGGACATACTTCATGATTACTGTGTCCAGCGTTTCTCCGAGGCCAGCTTCGTGCGGCTGTTAGAGCGGCACTATGCAGACGTGACTGGACCTTGATTCTGTCACCTGCTGTTCTTCGTGATATGATTGAGGCAGGTGGTCGGAAGCAGGAGTTTATGACATGGCAGCTAATGTGGATGGTATGGTGCGTGAAGCGATTCGGGCCTACAAAAGCGGAAATCGCGAGGAAGCCCAGGCGCTCTTGATTAAGGCGACCGAACTGGATCAGATGCACGAGGAAGCCTGGTTGTGGCTGGGGGCGGTTGTCGAGACGGTCGAGGATCAACGGGTCTGCCTGGAAAATGTGCTTTACATCAATCCGGATAACGAACGTGCTTTGAAGGGGATGCAGCAGCTTGAAAGCGACGACGACAACCCGATGGTGGTGCGCAATCTGGTGACGGAAGAAGAGTCCGTCAATCCGAGTGGGTCGTTTGAGGCAGCGTTCGAGGATGTTTTTGCCGGCACGGGGTTGGATGAGGCAGAGGAAGAACCCGCCTTTGTCGATGTGCCGCTGTCGGGCGGTCCATTCGGGGGTGCGTCGCTGGATTTCGACCTGGAAGAGGAACCAGCAGTACCCGAGTCAAAGACCATCGAACCGGAGGTCGAAGCGCCGGTTGAGGTCGAACGTCCACGTTCACCGACTGAACCAGCGCCAGCGCGTCAGGCAGAACCGGAAGAGGAGGACCACGATCTGGGTGAATACTTCCGCGTGATTCCGGCAGCCGTCAAACCGACTCGACTACCCGGCAGTGAAGTCAAACAATCATCCATGTCCATGCTGATAGCGATCATTCTGGGGCTGCTGAATGTAGCGGCGCTGGCCTTTCTTGTCCTCAATCTGATGGGCTAACGCTGGACAAAGGCACGGGTGAATGCTATGATTTTCGTCTATTTGGATGAAGGGATGCATTTCTATGGCAAATCATAAATCTGCGCTCAAGCGCATGCGCCAGAGCGAAAAACAGCGCGTTCATAACCGTACCTATCGCAACCGGGCGCGGACACTGGTCAAGAAAGCCCGCACCGCTATTGAGAATGGCAACGTGGAGGCGGCCCGCGAGGCGACACAGGAAGCCGTGCGTGACCTGGATATGGCTGTGAGTCGTGGTGTACTCCACGCAAGGAACGCAGCACGTCGCAAGAGCCGGTTGATGCAGCAGTTGGCCGCGCTGGAACAGAAGTAACTTCACCCAACCGACCCTACTGGTCGGCTTTTTTTTGCTCGATGACCAGTTGGTAGCCAATACCGCGCACGGTGCGCAAGTGACGAGGGCGTCGCCCGTTTTCCTCAAGAATTTTGCGTATCCAGCGGATATGGACATCCAGGGTGCGCGTGTCCCCAAGATAAGTGGTATCCCACACCTCTTGCATCAAGGTTTTGCGATCCAGCGTCTGGCCTGGATGGCGTAGAAACATCTCAAGCAGAGCGGCTTGCTTCGGGGGAAGTTGTGACTCTTTGCCATAAGCGGTCAGCAGACGGCAGGATACGTTCATCTTGAACGGGCCGTAAACCAGTATATCGTCTTCGGTTTCCCGTTCCGCCGCCAGACGATTGGCGAGGTTCACCAGTTTGCGAGGCGACACGGGCGGGACCAGGATCGCGTCGGCGGCGCTGTCGGATTGGCCGTCAGGATGCACATGAATTACGGGAATGGTGTTCAACTCTTTTTTGAGCCAAGAGCAAATGCGCGTGCCTGTGGTCTGCATGGAGACGGCATCGAGGATCAGGATGTCGGGTGCGTGTTCTTGCGCCAGTTGCAGGGCGTTCTTGCCGCTGGTGGTGGTGATGACGGTGAACGATTTTTGCAGCGCAGCCAGATACTCAATGTGAGGTCGCCCAATGAAGAGTATGAGTTTGGACACGTTTGGCCTCCGTGCATGAATCGGGCTTATGCGGCATAATCCTGTGTGGCGGGATAAAATTATAACTGACGTTACGCAGCCAAGCGAACAGGCTGCAAGGTATGTAAAGTCTG
>CAYQJO010000266.1:0-5845 GCA_964417785.1 uncultured Anaerolineaceae bacterium
ATTGTGTTTTATTCAATTTCATGTTTCAGCAATTACGGTATGCCGAACTTTGCATTTAACAATGAAGTATGGACTGAAAGCAGCATGCAGTTTGATGAACTGACTCAGATTTGAGGAAAGTGGACGAGTTTTACCAATAATTTTATTCTGGTGTGGGGACATGCGAGAAATTGACCGGATTCGGTTGTACACTATATTCCGAAATATTTACACACCGATTAAAAAAACAACCATTGATAATCAGTGATATGTAATTTGAGTTTTATCAAAAAAATCATCATTTAGTGTTATTTTAGCAGAAATAGGGTGTTTGGCCTGCAAATGTGGGTTAAAAACGGACAACACAATGCTTCCCAACCCCTTCATCTTATTGATGGAGAGTTTTCAGTTATAGCAGATATAGAAGTCAAGAGACTTCCATAAATGCGCATATATCCAAATCCTTCATCAGGAGGAATAGTATACATTGATTTGCAGGGAAATCGGGAAAAGGAAACTTACATCAGCATTTTCAATCTATCAGGTAAGATTTTATACCAAGATAGTATCGATTATCAAGATGATAAGTTAAGTATACCACTAGAATTTTTGAAAGAAAAAGGATTATTTATTTTACGGATTGAAAATGACGGAATGATTCACAATATGAAAATGGAAGTTCTGTAATATCCGCCATTTAATGATGACACAATAAATGATTTTGCTTAATTTTATCATTAACCATAAAAACATTAAAATCAAACAAGTGGACACTCCTTTTTACATACCAAAGAGGTATAAGATCTTATACATTTTTCTATTATAGGGTTTGCTGACTTTCTGAGTAAACCCTGCATAAGTATCCTGGTATGTAAAAAAAATCAATGCATTTCTGTTTCACAAAGACCAATACCTCCTGTATAATAATTAAATTGTACATTTGGATGCATTGCCAGTAAAGACATTGGGACAGAACTATCCATTATCTTTTTACTAATCATATAGGCTGTGAGCCTTTGTCCAAACGGATTGTCATGCATTCCTGCATGCCAGATAGAAACTTTCTCTGCTTTTAGAGTTTGTATGGGGCCAACAGTAATTGCCTGTATGGGGATATCGGTTACTATTCCACCAGCACTCGTACGGGCATTTTGCATACAGGTTACGGGATGGAGATTTACAATTCTGGTATTTAATTTTAAATATTCTTCGGGCGAAGGAGGATCATTCATATATTTCCCCTCACGTTTAACGGGATCATTAAATGCCCAATGTTTAATATCACCCTGCCCACCCTGCATAACTGCGCACCTTATACCCGATTCCCAACTGGAGATATATTCATTTAGATCTGCCTTCGGAAAATGAACATTTGATTCCGGTATTTGTAATTTTTTTTCTATAAGATTAAAGCATAGTTCTCTATCAGCCTTCTCAAAGGATAAGTCATGATCAGAATTTATTTCTTTTCCATCTTTGAACCATTCATCCATTCCCCAAAAATGAGCATTTGATAAATCAAGTTGTAATTCATTAACGAGGCGCGCTACTAAGGGTAATTGCTCTGTTGGCCCTATCGGGCCACATATTCCCGCTGGATTATCAGATGTAGATTGTTTCCAGGCAGTAATATATTCCAATGCTTCCGCCAAATAAAAATCTTCCAGACTATCATAAAAAACTACTCTAAAACCATCTCTGGAGAGATCAAAAATATCTTTGGCCGAAAGTCTTGAGGCCTCTGCTAACAGTTCATCATCTAAGGTGGTAAAATCCCACCAATCTGGTGCCAGCATACTTAGTTTCCTAGCCATATTTTAATAGTATAAAAAATTGATTCTTAACATCATTAACTACCTATTTCGACATACTTTCCACTTTTTGCTGACTCATAGCATGCTGCAATAATTTTTTGAATTCTAAGTCCTGTTTCTGCATCATTAGAGGGTTGTCCATTTTCTATAACAGCATTGCTAAAATCCACAATTTCAGAAAGATAAGTATTTTCAGGTTCCGGATTAATTTTTAGGCCAGAACTATTATTTCTTATTTGATTGGCATTATAATCGACATCATCATTTTCCAGGTATGCAGTCATATTCCCTTTATTTCCCTGCCCAATAGTTCCTTCAGCAATTATACTTCCTTTTGATCCATAAAGTTCAAGTACATTTTTACTACTGTTATCTGGAATGCAGAAAAAAGTATCAACCGTGCCAATAGCGCCATTTTTGAATAAAAGTGTAGTTAATGAGCCATCCTCTGATTTATACGCGTGTAAAAAATTGTCATTATAGGAGATCACACTTTTTACTTCCCCAAAAATCATTTCTAACAGATCAATACAATGACTGCCCATATCCATTAAAGAACCGCCACCTCCTAATTCCGGATCTTGTCGCCAGGCACCTTCAATTGGTGGATACCAACATGACAATTGAGCTCTTGCATACACGGGTTTACCAATATTTCCTTCCTGAACCATTTTTTTTGCAGCTTTATGTTGAGAATGAAATCTCATCATTAATCCGGTTCCTAAAATAACCTTTTCCTGTTTGCATAATAATATCATTTTTTCGGCCTCCGAAATAGTTAAACCTAGTGGTTTTTCACATAACACGTGTTTTCCTTTTTTAGCACATTTTACTACTTGCTCATAGTGTTTATTTACAGGAGTAGCAATATAAACTGCATCAATATTGGAATTCAGGAATTCATCGATATTATTGAATGCTTGCGCATTAAATTCATTGGCAATGGCATTATTTACTTCATCATTAATGTCAAAAACAGAATTAAGTGTTGCGTTTCCGGCAGGAACAATGCCCTCTGGAATGGTTCGCCTTTTAGCGATACCTCCTGATCCGATAACTCCCCATTTAACTTTTCTATTCATGATAGGATTTTTTATTTAGAATAAGCAATTATTACCTTCTTAATAGCATCACCAATTTGTTCACAATCCTTACCAGAAAATGTCGGGAAAGCAAAGCATGTGAATGTATGTTTCTCATGCCATTTTGCATTGGGAACATCAACTGTTGAATAGTCAACACTTGCAGGATTTGTAAATTCTTTAGAATTAAATGGGAATCCGCTACGACCAAAAGACACATGATTTTTAAATGCATTTTCAGTATGACATTGAGGCCAGAAGACTTTCCAAACAGGAGCCCCTTCAGCAGAGGCTGCATTCACAAATTCACTAATATTGCAATTCATATTTTCAACATCCAATGAAAAAGCTAAAACATACCATCCATTGCGTCTGTCATTAGTATCAATTGGTTTATAAAGTATCTGGGGTAAATCTTTCAACCGGTCAATTATGATGTTGGCATTTCTATTTCTATTATGCAAGTTCCAGTCATCAATTCTTTGCAGTTCATCTAGTCCAATGGCAGATTGCATTTCTGTCATACGGTAATTCCACCCAACCATATCATGAATGTAAGGAAGTTTTTGCTCTAATTCCAATAAACTCAGTCGCTGCTTTACGTCATATCCATGATCTCTGAAACTTCTGGCAATCCATGCAAATTCTTCGTTGTCTGTAGTAATCATTCCTCCCTCACCACCTGTTGTAAATGTTTTGTTTTGGCAAAAACTACAGGCAGCAATATCTCCAAGAGTTCCGGTTTTCTTCCCTTTATAGGATCCTCCATATGCTTCTGCATTATCTTCTATTATATATAAGTTATGTTTCTTAGCAAAAGCATATATTTTTTCCATATCGCATACGTTTCCATATAGATGCACAGGCATAATAGCTTTGGTCTTCTCGTTTACAAGTTTTTCAGCGGATTCAATACTAATACAGTGATCATCAACATTAACATCCGCAAATCGCGGGACTGCACCTGATTGAACAACTGAAAAACTGGAAGCAATAAAAGTATAACTTGGTACAATGACTTCATCCCCCGGGCCAATTCCTAAAGCTGTAAGGCCTGTATGAAGAGCTGCCGTACCTGTTGCTACCGATATTGCATATTTACTACCCTGCCATTCTGCAAATTTTTTCTCGAATTCAATTCCTTTACGACCGGTCCAATAATTCACTTTACCGGAGCGCAGAACCTCTTCGACTGACTTGATAGCACTCTCAGAAAACTTTGGCCATGATGGTAAGGTATTTTTTATAAGCTTTTGTCCACCGTTAATTGCTAAATTTTGTTGCATATTAGTTTAATTAATTTGTGAAAAATATTATGGATTCTAGATTATTCTATTGTATCTTAATAAGATATTATTGTTATTTGATATAACTATTTAGACAGTTCTCAACTGTGAAGAACTTTCTACATTTGCGTAATCTACTAACTGTAACAGTTACTAAAGAAACAGTCGACACAAACATCTTGATAGTATTATCGGAACTACTGTTTTTTTCCGAAACATATCGGGCTATTTTTGTCGTCTTCTTATCCAGCACAGTAAAAAAATTTAATTCTCTTTTTAAAAAACTCTTAATTAATTACTAATCATTGTGCATATTTAATTGTGCAAAGCACTTTTCTATATTTAGCTTTACCAGGTTTGATTAAATATAATTGAATATAAAAGTAAATTATGATCAAATGAAAAAATAGTACATTTCATTGTATAATCAATACTTTTCTTATTATGTTTATTAAAGTATGAAATAGTCCCTAAAGTATATCCATTATTATATTCACATCATTCTTCAATAGTTCGTTAAACTTTAATATAAAATCAGATTTTCAATGAAATAAGTGTCGAAATAATTTGGTTAATCCCCTGACAAACAGTATCATAATAGATTAACCAAATCTATTACAAGTTATAATAACCTGGGAACAAAAAGTTTATAAAGCATACATTAACAACATGTTAGACAAATTTCCAAATATTAACCAATGGAGGAGGTTGTTTTTTCTTGAAACGCTGCTTCTGTTTATGTCTATCCGTGGAAAGAATAATTTTCTTCAGCTTGCAAGGTAAGGAAAATTCAAAGAACAGCGATACCGGCAACAGTTTGAAAAGACCTTCGACTTCCTTGAATTTAATAAGGAGCTAACTATATCCCAAGTTATCATGCATGCAAGAACGATAGTACACGAAATGAAACTTAGGAAAATTAATAAGTAGGTAGTCTATAAAAAGCAGAAACCCAATAGCTTGACAAAAATCAGGGGCTACTGGGAATAATATGGTACATAGGTAATATATATATTTGTATTTTGCAAGGATTTGAAATATGAAATATACTGTATTTGAACGGATAATGTCCCAGTCACGAATGAGCAGATATATGATTGCTTGTTCAAATGATTCAAAAAAAGCAATGACTCTTTACTGTTTAAACTTAAAACTTTCACAACCTCAATTTTATTCTGGAGGACAATCTCTGCTAAGAATATTTCCTGCTAAACCGACCAGTACTCCGACAGTTCAATACAACCACAGATATGTTTTCAATGAATTAGAGAGGATAAATAGAATCAGAAATCGAATTGCTCATCATGAGCCTGTCTGCTTTAGTCTGGGAAATCCAATTATGCTTCGATATGCTGTTTTAACTGCTGAATAACTTCACCGGCATTTGCGAATTCCCGGGTCGTTTTCCTGTAATGCAATAGAAACCAGAATTCAATGCATGGCATTGTTTCGCAAATGATTACTTCTTGTTGCTGTCTGTACTTCTTTTTGAGAACATTAAATTTGGATGTTTTGTTTTGATTTACCACGGTATCATAGTCAGTGAAATACACTATCAAATCGCACCCACCAGATAACAGCTCATCTATTTTTGTTTCAGCACGTTCGATGGTAATATCGTTAAAAAGAGAAGGATAAACTGAGTACCTGTATCCTTTGATGGCTTTTAAATGATACAGGTAAT
>CAYQJO010000267.1:0-5819 GCA_964417785.1 uncultured Anaerolineaceae bacterium
GGACGCGATTTTTCGCGTCCGCCGTGAGAATAGCTATTTTCTTGGAAACGCCTTATTGTACGGGTGGTTTTGATCGGTGACACCACCCGTACCCCGGAAGATGAGAACCTGAAGGATGGGCAATACCCTACCCCATGATCTCCGCGCCTTCGGCAGCGTGACAGATATACACCTGCGGCGGAAGCTGCGCGTCGTAGGTGTAGTGTTGCAGGACGTAATCGGCGAAGGGTTCGGCCCGTTCGGCAGCGACCAGCGCCACCGCACAACCGCCGAATCCGGCCCCGGTCATCCGCGCACCGTATACCGCGTCGTGCTGGCGAGCGATGTCTACGATCTGGTTGAGCGCATCCGATGACACCTCGTAATCGTCGCGCAGACTGTCATGGCTGGCGTTCATCAACTGGCCCAGCGTTTTTGCGTCACCCGCTCGCATGGCATCACAGGCTTTGAGTGTGCGCTCGTTCTCGGTGATGATGTGTCTGGCCCGCTGCCATACAATCGGATCGAGACCACCGCCCTTCTCCTCGAACGCCGCGTAATCGACATCGCGCAGCGCCGGGACCCCGAAGAAGCGTGCCGCTTCCTCACACTGCGACCGGCGCTCGTCATAGGCTCCGCCGACCAACCCGCGCCGTGTACCCGTATCCAGCACCAGCACGGCGGTCCCCGGCGGCAACTGCACCAGATCGGTCTCCAATGAGCGGCAGTCGATCAGCAGCGCGTGATCCTGTTTGCCCGCCGCCGAGATCATCTGGTCCATGATGCCGGTACTGACACCCACCCATTGATTCTCCGCCTTCTGGCCGAGTTTCGCCATGCGCGGCGCATCCCAGGCAAAGCCGGATACGGCGGCGAACGCCTGCGCGGTCGCCATCTCCAAAGCCGCCGAGGAAGATAAACCCGACCCGACCGGCACATCACCCATAATCACGCCTTCCCAACCTTTGAGGGTGAAGCCATCTTCCTGCAAGGCCCAGGCCACCCCCTTGATGTACTCCGCCGGGCCGATCTCGGCTTTCTGCAGGGCGTCCAGGTCAATCTCATGATACTCGTCCAGATTGAGGGCATGGACGTTCACATGGCGGTCTGCACGCGGGCGCAGGGCGATCCAGGTAGCGCGGTCAATCGCCATCGGCAGGACAAAGCCATCGTTATAGTCGGTGTGTTCGCCAATGAGGTTCACCCGGCCCGGTGCGCGGACCACGAAGGTCGGGGCTTCCTCATAGCGCTGTTGAAATACTTCGCGGATTTCGTCGTAAATGCTCACTTTTTCTGGCTCCTAATCCGACTCGCGCCGGATGACAACATGAATCGATTGTTCAATGGGTTTTTCTGCGATGAAAATCAAATAGCCCCCGCCGCCAGCCCCGGACAGCTTCCAGCCAAGCGCACGGTCACGATACTCATCGATCATGGCATGGATGGCTGGATTCACCATACGCGGGAACATGGCGATCTGCGCCTCGAACGACTCGCGGAAAGCCTGCCCGAAGGCGGCCAGATCGCGGTCGATGACGGCCTGCCATGCGGTGTCGGCGGCTTCGGCCAAACGTCGCGCCCCATCTGGTGTGATATGGGTGTTTTCCAGCGGATTGTATTCCGGCGTGCGCGGGTCGAGCGGAATCAGATGCATGGACTGCTCCACGAACTGCATCGCCAGTTCATCACGCAGCATGTCGATGGACTCCGGCCAGTAATCGCCGGCGTAGTTGGATTTGTTCAATCCAGGCATGGCGATACCGATGGAGTCCTGGGAACCGGAGACCATCTTTGTACCCGGCGGGTTATCCCAGCAAAAGAGCAGCTTTGCCAGTCGTTCCGGATCGCCGGTGGGCAGTCGCGGCCCCCACAGATCAATGGCGGCGTTGCGGGTACTGGTCGCCATGCCGCTGCGCTCGTTGAAGTCGATAGTCGGTTCGATGGACGCGGTAATCACCGGGCCGGGGTGATGCTTCGAGACGAAGGGTTGATCCAGCCAGCCACCGGCAATGTCCACCCGGTAGGGTACGCGGTTGATGTCACGCAGGGAGGTGGTCGAACGCGGTGTCAGGTCGGCGTGTGGGGTACGTTCCAGCACCACATACTCAATGCTCAATTCGGCGCATAGCTGGCGCTTGGCCGGGATGTTGCCATCCTGGTTGACCACGAAAATATCGGGGTCAATCTGGCGCAGTTCGTTCTCAAAGTCGAGCATACCCGATCCGGTCGAGACGAAGGCATCCTTCACACTGGCGACCGATTTCACCATATAGAGCCGTTCTTCTTCGGAGTTGATCGGTGTGCGGCCTTTGAGATCGTAGACGGTCTTATCCGATCCCAGCGCCACATATAAATCGCCGTAGCGCGAAGCTTCATTGAAAAAGGCCACATGGCCGCTGTGCAGCAGATCATAGCATCCGCTTACCAGGACTTTTTTTGGCATAGGATTTCCTCTTAGGCTTTTCCAGCCCAGTACTCTACATTTCTGCGGACGGCAATAATGCCGTCCCTACCCACAAACATGGGTTTTCGTAGGGACGCGATTTTTCGCGTCCGCCGTGAGAATAGCTATTTTCTTGGAAACGCCTATGGCGGATGCGGCATGCCGCATCCCTACGTTATACCTGTTGTGATGTTTTGTAATGGACGTCGGAGAGCGACCGCAGGCGGTCAGCGGCCTGCTCGGCTGTCAGGTCGCGCTGTGCTTCGGCCATCATCTCGTAACCGACCATGAACTTCTTGACCGTCGCCGAGCGCAGCAGCGGCGGGTAAAAATGGGCGTGCAGATGCCAGTGGTCGTTGGCTTTTCCATTGTAAGGTGCGCCGTGCCAGCCCATCGAATACGGGAAAGAGACCTCAAACAGATTGTCGTATCGGGTCAACATGCGCTTGAGAATGTCGGCCAGCGAGTCCTTCTGGCCGTCGGACAAATCAGGCAGACGCAGCACATGCTGGCGCGGCAGCAGCAGCGTCTCAAACGGCCACACCGCCCAGAACGGCACCAGCGCCAGCCAGTCGTCGTTTTCGACCACGATCCGCTCGCCGCGACGGACTTCCTCGGCGATGTAGTCCATCAGCAGCGGCCTGCCGTTAGCCTGCAAATAGTCACGCTGGTGGCGGTCCTCTTTGGTTGGTTCGTTGGGCAGCGTGTCTTCCGCCCAGATTTGACCGTGTGGGTGCGGGTTGGAACAGCCCATGATCGCACCCTTATTCTCGAACACCTGCACCCACTGGTAGGTCTGTCCGAGTTCGGCGGTCTGCTCCGACCAGACATCGACCACATTGCGGATGTCGGCCACATGCATCTCTGGCAGCGTCAGATCGTGGCGGGGATGGAAGCAGATCACGCGGCAGGTGCCTTTCACGCTTTCCTGACGAAACAGTGGATGATCCGATTCCGGAGACTGCGGCACATCTGACAGCAAAGCCTGGAAGTCGTTGGTGAAGACGTAGGTGGTTGCGTAATCGGGGTTGGCCTCACCGCTGGTGCGGGTGTTGCGCGGACAGAGATAGCATGTCGGATCGTATTCGGGCCGCTCATCGGCGGGCGATGTCTCCTGCTTGCCCTGCCAGGGGCGCTTCATCCGGTGCGGAGACACCAGCACATACTCGCCAGTCAGCGGATTGTAGCGCCGGTGTGGATGGTCGGTCGGGTCAAATGTCATGGCACGCTCCTTATCTCTGATTTTAACACTTCCTCACGGTTGTGACTACGCGCCTCGCCGGTTGGCAGGCAGTTTCAGCTTGGCCTGGATGAAGTCTTCGTGGGTGATGAGCAGGGAACGGGCCACCAGTCGAATCTGCTCGATCTCCTCACGGGTCGCCAGTCCATCGGCTGCCGCGACCGAGAACAACACATCCAGGAACGCGACCATTTCGTCATAACTACACAACTTCTGGAATTCGCGGGTGAAGCGGAAATAATCGACATTCGCCATAGGCATATCGGTGGCGACCTCCGCGACCAGCGTGGCCTCCTCGCGGTTAAGGTCCCAGTTGTTCTGCAATTCCTGGACGATCATATCGAACTCAGACTCGGTGACGGTCTCATCGATATGGGCGACATAGCCCATCAATCCCCCCGCCAGCGACAACTTCCACAGGCGGTCGTCAGCGAGGTCGAGCGACGCTGCATCTTTTTCCAGGCGGCGGCGCACACCGTAATACACTTTATTCTTGATGAACTCATCCAGATATTTCTCGCGGTTGGGGGCCGCCTGCGCACGCCGGTTGACCGCCCCACCGATGATCTGAGACAGCGCCCCACTCAGACCGAACTCTTTGGAGTCGATGTTGTCCTTGATCTCCTGGATGACGGCGCGTTCGGCGTCTGTCACCTCACCGTCGGCAGCAGCCAGTTCGTCTAACATCTGAAACACCAGGTCGCGGTCCTGTTTTGAGCGTACCCGGCGGCGTAAATCCTCGATCAGGCGGATACGTTCTTCCGCGTCCACCGGCGTTTCGATGTAAATATCGAGTTCGGCCCACTCGTGCGACTTCAGCGCCGGGATACGGAACAGCAGGTCCTTGAGCGCATTGATCTCCTCGTGGGAAACCGTGCCATCCGCCCAGGCGACCGCCACGATAACCTTTGCCAGCGACATAATTAACATTGATGTTGTTCCTTTCCATCCTACCCGATATTGACTAAAATAACTGAGATCATTCAGAGAATAGCTCATGACTGACCAGAGTCTATCAACACACCATCTGCAACAACGCATCCTTGGCCTGGAACAAGAACTCGCCGATCTGCACCGGACGCAAAGCTGGCAAAGCGCGGTTGTCGATTCGCTGACCGTCGGCGTCTGCCTGCTTGATGCAGAGGGTTTCATCATCGCAACCAACCATCGTCTGGCGTTGATGCTGGGGTATCCCGATAGCACACTAAAAGGCACCAACTGCCGCACTCTGGCCTATCCCGATGGCCGCTTCGTTGAGGATAAACCGATTGCAGAAATATTCCAGGGTAAGCGCACATACCATCAGTTTGAGTTGTGTATGCTGCACCGGGACGGGACGCCGCTGTGGGTTCGGGCCACCACCCAACCCATCCTGGCTGCGGATCAAACGGTTCAGTATGTCGTTGGTACGTTCGAGGACATCAGCCAGCGCAAGCAGATGGAGGTTGAGGCCCGCCAGACGCAGGAACAGCAGCAGGTTTTCACCCAACTGATCTTTGAGTATGTCTACGGGGCCACGCTGCATCAAAACGGCACCAGCACCACCAACTGGCATTCCGGCGCAATTGAGGAAGTGACCACCTACACTTCGGAAGAGATTCTCGCGTCAGAGCGAGGATGGGCCGGTTTCATTTACCCGCCGGATATTGAAGCCCTGGCGCAGGTCAACACGAGCTATATCACTCAGAAGCAGACGGCAGCAACCGAATATCGCATTATTACCCGTAACGGCAGCCTGCGCTGGGTGCGCGACCGGGTGGTCCCGGTCGGCACGGACGAAAACGGTGATTTTCAGATTATCGGTGCGGTGGAGAATATCGACGAACAGAAACGGGCAGTCGAAGCGCTGGCCCGCAGTGAAGAGCTTCACCGCACCATCATGCGCAACTTTCCCAGCGGCATGATCGCACTGTTGGACCATGATCTGCGCTACACCCTGGTCGATGGCAACGGGCTTAAGGAAATTGGCCTTACACCTGACGACCTTGAGGGCAAACGGCTGCGCGATGTCTTCCCGCCCGAAGTCTACGAGCGGGACGAACCGCATTTGCTGGCAGCGCTGGCGGGCGAAGCCCGTGTCAACGATGTGGCCTATAATGGCAAGCACTATCGGATACACACCCTGCCGGTAAAAGACCGTCACGGTGAGATCATGGC
>CAYQJO010000268.1:0-5752 GCA_964417785.1 uncultured Anaerolineaceae bacterium
TCCCAATCCCCAGGTCATGCGCCAGTAAACATCGTTCTTGCTTGGATACAGATAGCGGGTGGGGATGAACGTCAGCACTGCTGGAACGATCATCAGCAACACGGCGATTATGGCGGTGGGCTGCAACCAGTACATGTAGAGCGCGATGAAATTCCAGTAGCAAGGAAAACCGAGGAAGAAATTATCGGCAGTTTTCATGTTGACCTGTCCGTAAGCATACAAGCCCGCGATCAGCGGCACGAGGGTCCAATATGGATGTGGCAGCAGCGATTCGTGCCAGATGATGAACACCGGTATCCAGACATAGGTCAGCATATCGATAACGTTATCCATCATGGCACCGTCAAAGTTGGGGAGGACCGTTCGCACGTTGGCGCGGCGGGCCATGATGCCATCGGTGGCATCGATGATCATGCTGATGACCAGCAGGAGAAATGACTCCCGTATCCGGCCATCGGCAGCGGCGTAGAGGGCAAACATGCCTAGAATGCCACCGGTGGCCGTGTAGAGATGAACGCCCCAGGCAATCCAGTGTTTCATGTGAGTGGACTTTCTCTTCGCCAGCGTCGCACAAGATAGAACGAGACACCGGCAACGATAACAATATACCAGATGGTTTCATAAGCGTCGATGAACGACAAGGCGCGTTCCCACTGGCTGCCCAGTGCATAGCCCAGCAGGACAGTGGGCGTTACCCACAGCAATACACCGATGAAGGTGTAAGTCATGAACTTCAGCCGGTTCATACGGACGACCCCGGCGGGGATCGAGATCACGCCATGTATGAGCGGCATGGATCGTGCGACCATGACGATGATCCCACCGTGTTGCCGGAAGGCGCTGGCGGCCTGGTCATAGGCTTCCAGCGTGAAAAATCGAAGGCGAAATTGGCCTATCTTGAGGGTACCATAGCGGCTGATGGCGGTGCGAACTCGTGCTTCGCCCATGTAGTAACCGACATGGTAAAAGATAACCGCTCCGACAAGTGACCCAATGCCGCCGGAGATAATCACAGCCAGCAGATCGATCTTTCCGTCATAGGCGATCTTCCCGGCCATCGGGTATAGAAACTCCGAGGGGGTCGGCGGGAAAATGTTCTCCATGAACGCAATTAGCGCGATCCCTGGCACACCAAAGGTCAGCACGATTTGCTCCAGGAGAGCGGTCAGGTCTTCAATCAGTCGGGTGAGCATGGCCTTTATTGTACAGGTGATTGGTCGGATTAAGATATAGAAATCGGACCTATACTTCGTTTGCAGGGCGCAGTACAGTCAAAAATGGTTGTTTACACCACAGGAGGCGTGTTTGTGAAACGTGCGCTGGTGCATCGTCTTTCGCTGCTCAATTTTCTCCGCTTTGGAGCATTAAGTCTATCCCTTCCATACATCAATGTGTATCTGACCGAACAGGGATTCAGCGGCACGGCCATCGGTGTGCTGGTGAGTGCGGGTGCGCTGATGGAACTGATCTTGATTCCGCTGTTGAATGCGATGGCTGACCGTCGGGGCAAGCACCGGATGTTGTTCAACGGCCTGATCTTCGGGTCGGTGGTAGGGAATCTGATGCTGGCAGCGATCACAAATCGGGTGGTGATGTCCGGTTCGTATTTGCTGACACGGTTTACGGCGCGGTCTACAATGTCGCTGCTGACGCAGTTGACGATCACACGATTGGATCAGTTGCGGCGGAACATCTTCGGTCGGGTGCGGATGATGGGGTCGGTCGGTTGGGCGGTGGCGTCCTTGTGTGCCGGTCTGATTTACAGCGTGGGGTCGTATCCGGCGTTGTTTGGGGTGTCGGCGTTGATGGCGGGGGCGATGCTGCCGCTAAACCGTGCTTTGCCAGCGCAGACGACAGCCCGGCATCCGAGCGGACTGCCACCGGAACCGCGCCAGACGGGGTTTTATGTGCTGGCGGCGAGCCAGTTTTTGTTCTTCGCGGGTTTGAGCGCGGTGGGGTCGTTTATCTGGGTGTTTGTCGAGCAAGACCTGGGTGTGCCGGTGGCGCATATCGGTTTGTATGCGTCGGTGTTCGCCATCGCAGAGTTTTTGCCGATGCTGCTGGTAGACCGATTGATTACGCGGATCGGGCTGCGAAAGGTGTTGATCGGCGGTATGCTGGGTATGACGGGTGTGTGGAGTGCTTACGGCCTGCTGCCAGCGGCGTTGTGGTTGGTGCCGCTGCAAATGGTCCGGGGGGCGTTCTTCACCATGTTCACCATCGGGATCAATTTGCTGGTGGCGCGGACGAGCGCTCCGGCCAATGTCGCCACCAACCAGGCGATTATCCAGGTGACGATGCCGGCGCTGGCGATGCTCATCACCAGTCCAGTGATGGGGTGGATTTTCGACACGTTCGGGGCGCGGGTGATGTTCCAGGTGGCGATGATGGTGGGTGTGGTGGCGGTAGCGCTGCTGGTCGTCAATTATGCGCATCTGGAAGGGCGGCAAAAGCACGCGGATATGGTAGTACAAACGGGGGATTAGATGATCGGCAAATTCAGGCATCTCATGCATTGCAGCAGCGCCGATGGTGTCTTCTGTATGCTGGCAATCGATCACCGGGATAATTTGCTGGCGCTGCTCAACCGGCATGCAGCGCAGCCGCTGACCGATGGGCAGTTCGCGGCGTTCAAGCAGCAGGTGATCGGCGCACTGGCGGAGTCGGTCACGGCGGTGCTGGTGGACCCGGTATACGGATTTGGTCGGGTGGTGGCGGATCGGACGATCAGCGGTCAGATTGGTCTGCTGGCTCCGCTGGAAGTGACGGATTATGATCTGCATCCGAGCAAGCGGACGGTACAGTTCATCGCTGGATGGTCGGTGACGTCGATCAAACGCTACGGCGGGGACGGGGTGAAGCTGCTGCTGCCGTACCATCCGGAAGCGGTGAATGTGGCGGAGAAGGATGCGATGGTGCGGCGAATTGTGGCGGAGTGCGATCAGCACGAGATTCCATTTTTCCTGGAACCCATCGCGTATTCGCTGGAGCCGGATCAACCGCTGAGCGACGGCGAACTGCGGGATGTGGTGGTGGCGATGGCGCGTCACTTCAGCGCGATGGGTGTGGATGTACTCAAGATGCAGTTCCCGGCGGGGAAGGATCAGAGCGAGGCGGTGTGGCGGGCGGGGGGTGGGGGGCCGGGCGGAGCGGGGGGTGTTCCCCGGGCGCCGCTGGGGGCCGGTGTGGATTATGCGACGTTTGCGCAGCAGGCGCGGGTAGCCTGTGAATGCGGGGCCAGCGGTGTGATCGTCGGACGTGCGGTGTGGGCGGAGGCGGTGGCGGCGCAAGGGGCGGAGCGGTCGCGTTTTCTGCATGAGGAGGCACCGGTGCGGATGGCGGAATTGATGCATATTTGCCAGGAATACGCACGGCCCTGGTTTGATCGGGTACAATCTCCGCAAGTGACTCTTAACTGGTATTCGGAGTAGAACAATGTACGACAGTTTGCACATGGGGCGCAGTTCAATTGATCTGTACTCCAACGATGTCGGCAAGCCCTTCGTTGAGATCAACAGCTTTGCCGCTTATATTGGCGGGTCGCCGACCAACATCAGCGTCGGCGCACGGCGTTTGGGTTTGAAATCTTCGCTGCTGACGGCGTTGGGCGATGATCCGGTGGGTGATTTCTTACTGCATTTCCTGGAAAACGAAGGCGTCGAGACGCGGTTCATCCCGCGCAAGGCGGAGAATCGTACCAGCGCGGTGATCCTGGGCATTGAGCCGCCGGACAAGTTCCCGCTGGTATATTACCGCGAGAACTGCGCCGACATCAACCTGACGATTGACGATGTGCTGGCGGCACCGGTGGACGATTGCAAGGTGTTCCAGTTTGCCGGGACCAATCTGAGCAAGGAGCCGAGCCGGAGCGCGACCATGTTCGCGGCGGAGCAGGCACGCCAGGCCGGGGCGAAGGTGATCTTCGATGTGGATTTCCGCCCGGACCAGTGGCACGATGTGCGAGCGTTCGGGGTGCAGGTGCGGGCGGTGCTGCCGCTGGTCGATCTGGTGATCGGCACGGCGGATGAGATCAAGGCGGCGATGCTGACGGATCCGGCGCAGATGAGCCTGACACACTCGCAAATCTCGGATACGAAGGTGGAAGGTGACAGCCGGGCCGGGATCGAACGGATGCTGGTGCAGCATCTGGAAGCGGTGGTGGAGAAGGTGGGGTCGGAGGGCGCACGCATACATTATCCCGACGGCACCATCCAGGATGCGCCGGGGTTTCCGGTGGAGATTTACAACATTCTGGGTGCCGGTGACGCCTTCGGTGCCGGATTCATCTACGGGTATGTCAACGACTGGGGATTGTATAAATCGGCGCGGCTGGGCAATGCCTGTGGTGCGATTGTGGTCACGCAGCACGGCTGCGCCAATTTCATGCCGACGATGGATGAGGTCATGGCGTTTGTCGAGCCGTATGGTGGGCTGGACTAAGCCGAGCTGAGGTCGGTGCGGCGCAAGAGCTGGGCGTTTATGGCGACCACGACCGTGCTGAGCGACATCAATGCGGCACCGACCGCCGGTGAAAGGATGAAACCGATGGGGGCCAGGATACCGGCAGCTAACGGCAGCGCGATCACGTTGTAGCCGGTGGCCCAGATCAGATTCTGGATCATTTTGCGATAGGTGGCGTGGCTCAATTGGAAAATTTTGACCACATCCAGTGGATTGCTCTGGACCAGGATGATGTCTGCCGACTCGATGGCGACGTCGGTCCCGCTGCCGATGGCAATGCCAATGTCTGCACGGGCGAGTGCGGGGGCATCGTTGATGCCATCACCGACCATCGCCACTTTTTTGCCCTGCTTCTGTAACTCGGTGACTTTTTCATCCTTGTGTTCCGGCAGGACCTCGGCGAAAACGGTGTCAATGTGCAACTTATCGGCGACGGCCTGAGCAACCTCCTCGCTATCGCCGGTGAGCATGGCGACCTCAATGCCCATATCGTGAAGGCGCTGGATCGTTTTGCTGCTTTCCTTGCGGATAACATCCGCCAAAGCGAAGGACGCGGCGATCTGGTCATCGGCGATCAAATAGACGACGGTTTGAGCGTTCTTGTTGGCTTGTGCAGCCGCTTCTTGGATGTTGTCGGTGGGGTTGAGTTCAAGCATTTCCAGCAGGCGCGGTCCACCCACATAGATCGTCTGGCCGTCGTAGCTGGCTTTGATTCCGCGCCCCTTGATGGCTTCAAAGTCGCTGATCGTGACTGGCTCGATACCGTCCTCTTCGGCCTGTTGGCGGATCGCACGGGCGATGGGATGCTCGGAGTCGCTTTCGACGGCGTAAGCTAATGCGAGGGCATGATCGCGCTCCCATCCGTCGGCGACGGTCATATCGGTGACACCGAAGCGGCCCTCGGTCAGTGTGCCGGTTTTGTCGAATATGACGGTATCGATCTGTCTGGCCTGTTCCAGCGCCAACCGATCTCGTATCAGAACGCCGGTTTGCGCACCCATTGCTGTGCTGATGGCGACCACCAACGGTATCGCCAGACCAAGCGCATGGGGACAGGCAATCACCAGTACAGTCGCCACACGGGCAATCACATCGACGTCAAAGCCGATTGCCAGCGTCCAAGCAATGGCGGTGACGATAGCGGTAGCGACTGCGATATAGAACAGCCATCCGGCAGCTTTGTCGGCGAGAATCTGGGTGTTCGATTTGCTGTTTTGTGCTTCGTCTACCAGGCGCATGATGCCCGCCAGGGCGGTGTCGTCGCCCGTTGCGGTCACGCGGATGCGCAAAC
>CAYQJO010000269.1:0-5730 GCA_964417785.1 uncultured Anaerolineaceae bacterium
AGACCTCGTGCAGTTTTGAGTGCAGCACGCCGAAGAAGTAGTCGTCTTCACGGGCAATAGCTACGACTGCACTATCGGGAAACACTCTGGTACTTACCCAAACGAATATCCTATGCTTTGCTACACGTGGTGTGAAAATCTGGCGCTTTACTCTCGCAGCCGCTTTTCTATAGTCTTCACCACTGCGACCCATAAGCCACCACTTTTCGCGGCGCTGTCGATCCCGATTGTTTGCCCTTTTTGGCTTGAGATACTTCGTGACATATTCGAATGGTGCCTCATATTGTGCAGCCCTTTCCTTTGGCATCGAACGGAAGTCGATTATCCATACATCACGACTATTTCGCACGATGTCACTCCCGTTAAGATAAGGTCTCAAAACATCTGAATTTGGCTTACCACTTGGATTTGAGCTACGTAGCATTTCCCGCGCAAGCTGGTCGGGGATGTCTAGAGGACCATCCTTCTGAGGTCCGATGAACCCTAGATCACGATTCCTTTCCAATCGTACCGCTTTTGTTACATCAACTGTCGCAGTCAAATCTGGGTTGATGTAATCGACAGGTATATTTTCCAATAGCTTTACGTCTTCGTTCCCACCATCGAAGCCGACCATAGACACTCGCACCGCCGCGCCTTCCAGCACCCACTCACGATCCGCCCAGGCCATAAAGATGTCACCACCTGATTTGATGCGTTTCAAAACCTCACGGTTTTCGCCACCGCGAATGGAATTGGTCGCCAGCAGTCCGGCCCGTTTCGTCTTCCCGGCTTCGATCTCGGTTCGTGCCCGTTCAAACCAATAGCATACAAGGTCGGCAAATCCGGGTACACGACCTTTGTAGAGTTTCGTCAGGTCTTCATAGTGGGTATCGCCGAGTTCGCCGCGAATCTTGCTCCCGCCCAAAAATGGCGGGTTGCCCACAATCACGTCTACGGTGGGCCATTGGGGTTCGTAACTCGCCCCTGCGTCGCCATATCGCATAATCGCGTCGTCGCACACGATGTTCTCGGTCAGGGCTTCCAGGATGGGATCGGCGAAGGCTTGCGCGTAGCCGTTGGTTTTGCGCCACTGAATATAGCCGATCCAGACGACGATGCTGGCGAGGGCATGGGCGATGGGGTCTTTTTCAATGCCGTACATCTGGCGCGGGTGGACTTCGGGGGTCGCCAGGGCCAGATCGCGGAAAAGCTCGTGGAAGATGACCGTCTTTTCCATGTCCATGAGAAGCTGCAAGCTCACATAGAGGAAATTGCCGCTGCCGCAAGCCGGATCGAGTACGGTGGTGGTCCGCAGGCGGTCCAGCATTCGTTCGCGCAGCGCCAGCAGTTTATCGCCATGTGTTTTGATCTGCCGCCGGTTGCTGCCCTGCAGCGCGGCCTCGAACTTCTCACGGATAGGGGCCGCTTCGGTCTGTATGGCGTCCCATTCACGGCGGAGCGGCTGCATCAACACCGGCTCCACGATGAGCATGATGTCCTCGCGGCTGGTGTAATGTGCGCCAAGCTGCGCCCGCTTGCTCGGATCAAGGCTGCGCTCGAACAGCGTGCCGAAGATGGCCGGTTCCACCGATTCCCAGTTCAACTTGCTGGCCCGTTCCAGCCCGGTCAGCGCCTCTAATGACAGGTCTTCCACCTGCACATCTTCGAAGAGCGTGCCGTTGAAGTAGGGGATGTTGGCGAACAGGACCTCGCCGCCATCGGCCATCGCCTTGAACAGCGACTCGGCGTAATACACGAATTTCTGCGGTTCAGTGCGGGTGCGCTCGACAATCTCGCTGAAAATACCCACATCGCCACGCGGCCCCACCGGCAGCAGGTTCACATCCTCTGCAAACAGGCAGAAGACCAGCTTGGTCAGGAAGTGCGCGATGCGATCCGGTTCCGCCGCCCAATCGCGCATGTTGTCGGCGATCACCTGGAACACACGCGCCGCGTCCGCCGTGACTTCTTCGGTGTTGCGCTGCGGATGCAGCCGTTCCGGTGCGTAGAACAGGTGATGGAGCCGGTCACGCACGACCGAGAGGGTGCCGATCTCGTCATGTTTGAAGCGGTAGACGCGCTTTTCGGTGTTGGGCCAGTTGGTGTGAATCTCCCATTGGGCGATGTCGGTGACGACCAGCAGCGGCGGATTGTTCAGCTTCTCGCGGTACTGCAAAAGCTGCTGGTACGCCGCATGGAGATCGGGATACTTACCGGGGGCCTTGTATTCGATGGCGAAGTGGTTTTCGTAGAAGACATCGGCGAAACCATGCGATCCGCCGTCCTTTTTGACCCCGGCCTCGAACTCAAAACGTAAGCCGTGTTCGTCCTGGCCGGTGCCGGTGGGGGTGTCGTGGCCGAGCAACCGGCACAGGTCGGCAAAATGCATCTGGTAACTCTGGCGTTCGTTCAGGGTGGTGTCGCGCCAGCGAGTCACAAACTCATCGGGAGTCATAAGCCGTACTTTCGTGGTCCGTAGCGCTCCTATTGTATCAGATCAAAAAGACAGGCACATGGGCCTGTCTCTACGAATGTGTGTTCATGGTAACGCCACGTAGCGCGATACATCGCGCACGCGCATGTCCTAACTCTTCACCGCGCCGGCGAAGGCTTCCGTGAAGTGGCGTTGCAGGAACACATACACCACGATGATCGGCAAAATGCTGATGGTCGCCCCCATGCACAGCAGCGTCCAGTCGCGGCTGGTGTCGCCGATGAAGGAGTACATACCGACCGCCAGCGTGCGCAGTTCCGGCCTGGAAAGCGTGAACACCAGCGGGATGAAAAACTCGTTCCAGGCGTTCATGAAGGTGAACAGGCCGACCGTCGCCACCATCGGCATCGACATGGGCATCACGACGTAGCGGTAGCGCTGCCACACCGAGGCCCCATCAATGATGGCGGCTTCTTCCACCTCATGCGGGATGGTGCGCAGGTAGCCGTAGAACAGGACGGTGTTGAAGGCCATGCCGCCTGCGGCCATCACCAGGATGACCGCGCCCAGGCTGTTCAACATGCCGATGGTCTTGATGATCTCGAAGGTGGGTAGAATGGTGTAGCCGGAGGGCATGAAGAAGGTCACAGCGATGATGCCGAGGACGATGTTGCGTCCGGGCGTGTTCAGCCGTGAGATGGAGAAGGCCGCCATCGACGTAAACAGGATGACGAAGAACGTCACCGAGACGGCCACCACAACGGTGTTGAGAAAATACTGGCTGAAGTTGGCACCGATCCATGCGGCCTCCAGATTGGCCCACTGCCACTCCCCTTCCGGGAAGACCTTCACACCCAGGGTGAAAAACTCACCGGCACTCTTGAACGAGGTCCCCACCATCCAGATGAAGGGGAACACATAGACGAAACCGATGCCGAGCAGCACGGCGTGCAGGATCAACTGGCCGCCGCCGGATAGAAACGGCTCGAAGATGAAGCCGCGCCGTGATGTATCGTTGGGTTGTGTGATGGCTGCCATTATTTCCTCCCCGATGTAACCAGATAGCGCGAGACCAGCGCCTGAACGGCGGTGATCGCCAGGATGAGCAGGCCCATAATGAAGGCTGCGGCTGAGGCGTAACCGATGTTGGCGACCCCACCGCTGCCGCCACCGGGTCCGCCGCCGCCCTGGAAGGCGAAGCGGTAAATATAGCCAGAGACGACCTCACTGGAGAAGAACGGCCCGCCGTTGGTCAGCACAAAGGACTGCTCGAACACGCGCATACTGCCCAGAACGGCGAAGAACAGAATGATGATGGCGACCGGGCGGATACCGGGCAGTGTGACGAACAGCAGGCGCTGGAACCAGTTGGCCCCATCGACTTTGGCCGCGTCGTAGAGTTCGACCGGCACGGTTTGCAGCGCCGCCAGGAAATACACCAGGTTGATGCCGAACGAGTACCATGTTCCGAAGGCGATGACCGCCCACATCGAATAATCGGCGTCACCGAGCGGGTAGATGGCCGGTTGGATGCTGAGCATATCGCTGAGCATGTGGCTGCCGCTGTTGAGCATCAAGCGCACCACGATGGCGACAATGGCGACACTCGTGACCACCGGCAGGAAATAAACCGTCTTATAGAAGGTGCGCCCGAACATCCGGGGGTTATCCAGCACCAGCGCCAGCATCAGCGCCAGCGTCAACTGGATCGGGACCAGTACCGCCGCATACTGAAGGGTGTTCCAGAAGGCGTTCCAGAACCACTCGTCTTGCAGGACCGTCTGGAAGTGGCGCAGGCCGACATACTGGGTGGCCTCACCGATGCCGCGCCAGTTGTACATGGTCATCTGGATCGAGCGCCCCACCGGATACACGGTGAACGAGAGCAGCAGCGTCACCATCGGCAGAACGAAGATGATGCCCCAGAAGCGCTGGTCGCGGGTGATTTTGCCGAAGCGGGTATTTTCCGCCTCGCTCACATCCATGCGCGGGAAGAAGCGCTGCATCACCATCCCGGCGAAGCCAGCCAGTGCCAGCCAGAAGCCCATACGGGCGACATCCAGGGTGTAATCCAGGCCGTGTGTTTTGACGATCACGAAGTTGAAATAGTAAAACAGGCCGAACAAACCGGCAGCCGCCGTGAAACCGGAGATACCTTTGCTGTCCAGCGGCGAAAACAAGCCGCCGGTACCGAAAATCAACCCGGCCACGCCGACAATCGGCACCAGGAAGATCAGCGCGATATCCAGCTTGGAACCGTCGGATTTGCCGGTCAACATCTCGAAGCCGGTGTAATTCGCGCCGTCGGCGTTGATAGCGCTCATCCAGGGTAAAGCCAGGAACGCGACCAGGATCAATACGGCGAAGCCGACGGTCACTAAATCCCATACCGGCGAATGGGGGGAATTTTGCGTAAGAGTCTCAGTTTTTATCATCGTATTTTTATCCTGTCGCTTTGTGTAATGGGCATGGTTTTGCGGATAGGCAGAAGCCTGTCCCTACATGAACCGTAGGGACGCCATTCTTGGCGTCCGCTACCATGCCCATTTACAAAACGATTATTCAACCACAGTTACGTAGTCTTCGGTCGGATTCCAGTCCTCGAAGATGTAGTCTTCGATGGCGACATTGGCACCGGCGGCGGCTGCGTCCGCGATACCCTGTTCCAGGGCGACGGTGTAGCGCTCTTGCAGGTCGACCAGGGCGGCGTCGATGTCGTTAATCTGACCAGAGACGATACCGACCAGCACGTCCGGCCAGGCCGGACCCTGGAGGGTCGGCTGGACCTGAGTCAGTTCAGGGTTGCGGATGGTCGTCTGCGGCAGAACACGCACGTCGTTTACCGCATCCACCAGGATGTACTCCCAGGCCGGGTGCGTGATGTACTGGTCGAAGGGCGGCGGGGTATGGACCAGACGGCCATTGCCCATGCCGGTGTAAATCTGGGCGAATTCAGGGCTGTGCAGGAATTTGAAGAACTCCCACGCCTCTTCGGGATGCTCGGTGGCGGCGTTGGCGGAGAACCAGCGGCCACCGGGGCCAGCGCCGAAGTAGCTGCTCGGCTCTTCACCGACGACAACCGGCAGGCGCACGGTGGTGAATTCGGTGAATTCGGGGTTGGTCTGTTCCCAACCGGCGATTACCCACTCACCGGCGACCAGATGGGCGAATTCGTGGGCGGCGAAGAGGACGCGAGCGCCTTCGTCGTCAATGGCGAAACCGAGCGAAGCCGGGTGAATCAGGTCTTCGTCGCGCATTTCAACCAGCCCGTTGAGGACGGCACTGATGCACTCGTTGCTGTCGAAGGTATATTC
>CAYQJO010000270.1:0-5725 GCA_964417785.1 uncultured Anaerolineaceae bacterium
ATGTTAAAATGCGGTAGAATGTGATGGGAATAACCGATGCGAATTCTGTATGTTGAGGACGATCATACCAATCTGGCCCTGGTGGAGCGAATTGCGTATTCAGGCCGGCATGAGGTGCTGAGCTATGCCAGTGCTGAAGACGCGATAGCAAATATTGAGAGCCTTCAACCTGATCTGATGCTGGTCGATCACTTTCTCGATGGCCCGATGAAAGGTCTGGATATGGTGCGCAAACTGCGCGACGCAGGGTATACCCTGCCGATTGTCGCCATGTCGTCTTTTTCCAGCGAGACCGATTGTCTGGCGGCTGGCTGTGATCATTACTTCGTCAAACCGGTGCCGGTCAATCAGGTCTGGGCGCTGATAGAACATTATGCGGAACATAACTGATTATGGCCGATAAACAGTACGCCATGCGCGAACGGTTGATGACCAACCGTGTTGGCAAACTGACCCCCAACCAGTGGATGGATATTGTCACTTATCCGCTGGTCTCGCTGCTGGTGTTTATGGTTCCGGCGGGATTTGTGCTGCTGCCATTTATGGTGCGGATGGTCTTTCGCATGTGGGTCATTCTGCCGGTTCTGCTGCTGATTCTGGCGGCAGTGCTGGTTATTCGCGCCTTCCGCTATGCCCGGAAACCCGTCCATTTTGAGACACTCCACGCC
The DNA here is from genome assembly GCA_964417785.1 of uncultured Anaerolineaceae bacterium. Classification (GTDB taxonomy): domain Bacteria; phylum Chloroflexota; class Anaerolineae; order Aggregatilineales; family Phototrophicaceae; genus DAOTUL01. The sequence goes on from CAYQJO010000270.1 coordinate 669, forward strand.
CGTGATGGCAGTACTCCCATGCTGATGTTCTGGAAGCCGGTATGGTTGATGAGCGAAGCCGGTGAAAAACGGCGCTTCACGAAATGGCTGGCACCACGCATCGCCCTGGATCGCGACCGCGCCTATCATGTGTATTACCTCAAAGAGCAGGACGACCACATTCTCCTCAGTATCGTCCCGGCAGATCACCCCGACTCCGAGCGCTGGCAGCCCACCTCAGACTTTGAGCAGCGTCTCGCAAACCGTCAATAGTTTGTAGCTACGAATTATGAAGTCCGTGTCTTATTACTCTATATAACAGCAATTCTCGCCTGGAAATTTATTCAGTAATTGTGAAATCTTAAGCTGTTTTTACATGATATATCATGTATAATTATAGTTGTAGAATGAAGTGTTTGTTGTCTCGTGCATGCACTTCAGGGTTTGTGAAGGGTTTCTCTCCATCGAGAGAGGGTCATTTACTTTAGCAACAGGTCAAAAAATCATGACTTTAACATTACCAACCAGAACTGGTACGCTTCTTTTTGAAGGCTCAGTGTGGTGCAATCTCGATATTGCGCTGCGGAGTGTGGACAATCTGTTTCGTCAGATGATTCGTCCACAAGGGCTGACGGTCATCGAGTGGTATATTTTGCGGGCGCTCTATGAGCAGGACGGGCAGCACGCATCGGAACTGGCTCGCGGGGTTGGGCGGGCCGCTACCTCATTTACACCCAACCTGGATAAATTACAGAAAAAAGGCTACATCGAACGCCAGCCCGACAAATCAGACCGGCGTGCCGTGCGCATTTATTTGACGGACGCAGCGCATGAATACCGCGACGATGTGATGGAGAGTGCGCGTTTGATCGACGAAACGGTCGAGCAGATGTTCTCGCCCGACGACTTCGAGGCTTTTCAACGTGTCCTGGTCACATTGCAAACCGTTGGACCCGATGAATTTGAGATCGACTGATTCAGCCGATCTCCAGAAACGCCAGATGTTCTCTGGTTTTTACTTGCTGCGCCAGGGCTGCCAGGAAGCACACCAGCGTGTCTTCCGTGAACAGCACAAAGCGTACAAGCTCTAACGGGTTCTGGTGCAGCAAAAAATCGACGGCTGTCCCGATGGCGATTTCCGCCGCTTCTTCCAGCGGGTAACCGTAAATCCCTGCGCTGATTGCCGGGAATGCGATGCTCTTGATGTTATTCTCAACCGCAAGCTCCAGGCTGCGACGGTAAGCATTGGCGAGATAGTCGGCTACGGTCGGATCATTGTGACGGTATATCGGTCCGACCGCGTGAATGACGTGTTTGGATCGCAGACGATAGCCCTTTGTGATTCGTGCATCGCCTGTCTGGCATCCCCCCAGTGCGCGGGTCTCTTTCAGCAGGTCAGGTCCTGCAGCCCGATGAATGGCCCCATCCACGCCACCACCGCCCATCAACGATGAGTTAGCCGCGTTGACGATAGCGTCGGTATCTTGCTGAACGATGTCGCCCTCAGTTATTTCGAGAACACTGTTGTGGATGCGAACACGGGATTTACTCAGTCCAGTCATGGTGATGAATAGAGACATTGAACCCTTCGTACAGTTGGCAATTTTAAGGTACGGTTAGGAGTATTGCATCATATTTAATATTTGTCAACGAGTGGTCACTTGTTCAGTTTGCTTCACCGATTCCGGCAGCCAACGCCCGTAGAATATCCAGCAGTCGCATTCGCCAGATGTCCTCGCTCAAGGGAAAACTGACCGCTGTTCGTGATACGGCCACATGCTCACCCAGTTCAAATGCCAGTGCTTCCCGGTCCACTTCACCCAGGTACGGGAGCCGAATCTGCGCCTGCCCACGTTCCACCATGACATGGGTGGCGTTGGCCTGCTGCGCCAGCAGTTTGACCTCAATCTGATAAAGCAGTCCCTCCACCGCGATAGGAAGCTGGCCGAAGCGGTCGTGCAGTTCGGAGCGCATGGTGTCAACCTGGGCCACATCGGTCAATCCGGCGATGCGGCGGTAGATTTGCAGGCGGAGGGCGATTTCGGGAATCCAGTCCTCCGGCAGATAGGCCGCTACTGGCAGGTCGATCACGATGCCCGATGACGCAACAGAAGGACCGGTCTTCGCGCCGTTCTGTTGCTGCTTGATTGCCTGAGTGAGCAGTTGGGTGTAGAGATGTAACCCCACCGCTGTCACATGACCTGTTTGCCGGGTACTCAAAATATCGCCTGCGCCGCGTATTTCCAGGTCGCGCATGGCAATCTGGAAGCCGGTTCCCAGCGCGGTGTGTTCAGCCAGTGTGTCCAGGCGCAGCCGCGAGTCGTCGGTCTGCTTCTTAGGATGGAAGAAATAAGCATATGCCTGCTGAGCGCTGCGCCCGACCCGTCCGCGAAGCTGGTAAAGCTGGGCCATGCCAAACCAGTCGGCCCGATCCACGATCAGGGTGTTAGCGTTGGGGATGTCGATGCCACTCTCGATGATGGCGGTCGAGAGCAGAATATCGTAGTGACCGTGTGTGAAGTCGGTCATGACCGCTTCAAGCTGGCGTTCGTTCATGCGTCCATGCCCCACCACGATGCGGGCTTCCGGGACGATCTCGGCCAGCCGCTCGTAGAGGGTGTCGATGGTGCGAATCCGATTGTGGACGAAGAATACCTGACCACCGCGCTCCATCTCACGCAGGATGGCCTGCCGGACCAGCTTTTCATCGAAGCGCCCGACATGGGTGATGACCGGCAGGCGTTCTTCCGGCGGTGTCTGGATCGTGCTGATGTCGCGCACGCTGATGAGGCTCATATACAGGGTGCGTGGGATCGGGGTGGCGGTCAGGGCCAGTACATCCACCTGATTGCGCAGCTTTTTAAAGTGTTCCTTTTGTTTGACACCGAAGCGCTGCTCTTCGTCCACGATGACCAGCCCCAATTCCTTGAAGGTGATGTCCTGAGATAGGATGCGGTGGGTGCCGATGAGAATGTCGATTTCGCCGGAGGCCACCCGGGGCAGAACCCGGCTTTGCTGCTCTCTGGTGCGGAAACGCGACAGCATCTCCACTTTGATCGGGAACGGTGCCAGCCGGCTGTTGAAGGTCTCATAATGCTGGCTGGCGAGAACGGTCGTCGGTACCAGCAGCGCTACCTGTTTGCCGTCGGTGACCGCCTTGAAAGCCGCACGCAGGGCCACTTCCGTCTTGCCATAACCGACATCGCCGCAGATCAGCCGGTCCATCGGATGAGGCGACTCCATGTCGCGTTTCACCTCGCGGACGGCGCGAAGCTGGTCCTCAGTCTCGACATAAGGGAACGACGCTTCCAGTTCGTGCTGCCAGGGGTTATCCGGTGCATAGGCAAAGCCAGTGGTCTGTGCGCGTGTCGCGTACAGTTCCAGCAGTTCTCTGGCCTCTTCCTGGACCGCCTTTTGCGTTCGCGATTTGATGCGCGTCCATTCCGGCTTGCCCAGAGCGCTCAGGCGGGGCGGTGTGTCGTCCGCGCCGATATAGCGCGTCAGCCGGTCGGCCTGATGGATGGGGACGAACAACATGCCGTTTTCGGCGTATTCGATCACCAGATATTCGCGCTCGTTGCCGTCCACCGTGCGATGGCGCATCCCCTGGAAGCGCCCCACACCGTAATCGACATGGACGACATAATCGCCCTCGCGCCAATCAGCATAATCTGATTCGGGTGGACGGCTGCGTTTGGTGGCTTTGCGGCGGCGTGGTTCGGGCCGATTCCAGCCGAAAATCTCAGCATCGGTGACCAGTTCCAGCCGACCATCCAGGCTCCAACCTTCGTGCAGAGTCCCCTGTATGAAAACCAGTGACTCCGGTGGCTCGGTTACATCATCCACCAGCGGTACAAAAGCAGAAGTATCCTGCTCATACCATAGCTGGCGCAGCCGGTTGGCCTGCTCTGTGACCACAACGATCTGGCTGCCCTGCCGTTGTTTCTGGCGCATTGCCGTCAGCATCGGGCGAATCTGCCCGCCGAAGCGCTCACCGGGCGCAAACAGATGGTCGCTGCCGTGCTGCACCCGCAGGACCCGCCGCTGACTCAGGTCAGCGGTGAGGGTATCGCGGTCGATATATGGGCGCGGGTAATCCAGCGGCAGACTCTTTCCCGCTTCCTGACGATTGTGTTCCGCGTTTTCCTGGATGTCGTCAACTGCTGCTTCGAAATCGTCTTCAAGGACGATCAGGGCGTCCAGCGGAGCATAATCGAGCAGGCTGACCGGGTTGGACACCATGTAGGGCAGATAGAATTCCAGGTAGGGGAATACGGTGCCGAGCATATCGGCGTCGGCAGCCGGGGTGGTCATATCGTCCTCTGCCGGGGGCAGCGCGGTGAAGTAATCGGCCAGATGGGCGGCAATGCGTCCACCCTCTTCTGGCAGCGCTTCACGGGCGGGGATGATCTGCACCGAGTCGGTCGCTTCACCGGATCGCTGTGTGGATGGATCGAAGTAACGCAGACTTTCGATCTCATCATCGAAAAAATCGACGCGCACCGGCTGCGGCAGGCCCAACGGCCAGATGTCAAGAACCCCGCCGCGCCGGCTGAATGTCCCTGGCTCAACCACAATCGGTGCTGGCTCGTAGCCCAGGTTAACCCAGGCTCTCACCAGATGGTCGATGGTGTGTCGCTGGTCGCGTTCCAACCCGATTATTCTGTGCCGGAACTGGTTGGCGGGGATAGTGCGCTGCATGAGCGCCCGCGCCGAAGCCACCACCAGCATCGGCTCGCTGTCTTCTGCCAGCAGCGCGGCCAGTGTTTCCAACCGGCCCTGGATGGCGCTTTCTACCCAGGGAACGCGCTCGTAGAACTGCGATGTCGGTTCGGTGAAGTTATACACGCGCCGGTCGGTCCACACCGGAAGCTGCTCGGCAATGTTATAGGCCCGTTTGACGCTGCCGGTCAGGATAATGATGGGGACGTTCAGGTCGTCGGCCAGCGCCGCCAGCAGCAGGGGGCGAGCCGCACCGATCACGCCAAGAGTCGATTCCGGGTTGGCGGCGATGTCGCCATAAGCGGGATGGGTGCGCAGAAGTTGTATCAGTCCAGTCAGTCGCATTGTTGTGATCT
>CAYQJO010000271.1:0-5708 GCA_964417785.1 uncultured Anaerolineaceae bacterium
CAGAAGTCTAATCACAATGGGTGCGCGATGCTCAATCTACCCGAAACGGTTGCTCTACCCCTGAAAATGGACGACGGCGGCAACATCCGCGTCAGCGGCACGCGAGTCACGCTGCACACGCTCATCCACGCCTATCTTCAGAACCCGGACGCCGAAGCCATCCATAACGCTTTCCCGACCGTTCCACTGGCCGACGTCTACGCCGTCATCAGCTACTATCTCGCCAACCGCGAAGCCGTCGATGCCCACATGCGCCACATCGACGCCGAAGGCGACCGCTGGCGTGAATTCTGGGAATCGCGTTATACACCGGAGCAAAAAGCCAGAACCCAAGAATTCCGTAGACTGATAGAAGAAAAACGTAAGGAACGGGAATCTTGACCCGTTTCGCCACCGATGAAAACTTCAACGGCCACCTTTTGGGCGGTATCCGCTTGCGACTGCCAGACCTGGATATTATTCGTGTACAGGATACGGAAATGTACCAGGCACCCGATCCCAAACTTCTCGATTGGCTGGCAGGAGAAAACCGTGTACTGCTCACACACGATGCCAAGACCATGCCCGGTTATGTTTATGAGCGCGTTCGCGCCAGCTTACCTATGCCGGGTGTGATTTTGGTCCGCGAAACTGTCTCCATCGGTCGACTTCTGGATGAGCTTGAAGTCGTCCTGGGCGCTGGCAATCCAGAAGACTTCGCCAACATCATTCGCCATATCCCGATAGGACAGACACAATAACCTTTGCGCTCTCCGCGCCTTTGCGGTTCATCAACCCTTTCTCAACAAACCCGACTCGTTTTCAAAACCCGCCAGTGATGTCGCCCGCGCCGTAAATCTTCCCCGGTTCGATCACCTGCGGCCCAACCGCCTCCACTGTCCCGATCAAGTCATATGTGGTCGCCCCTGTGATCCGCACCGGCACAATCTCGCCCACTGGCAGTTCGCCCTCCACGATCACATACCCGTCAATTTCCGGCGCATCACGATAACTGCGCCCCAGGCTGAGCAAATCACCTGTTGGATGGCCGTCCTCGTCCTCGCCTTCACCGTGACCCTCCACCAGCACATCCAGCGTCTGTCCTACCAGCGCTTGGTTCTTCGCCAGACTGATGCCCTGCTGGAGTTCCATCAGCCGCTCATACCGCTCCTGCTTGACCTCATCCGGCACATGGTCCGGCAAATTCGCGCTCGGTGTGCCAATTTCATAGGAGTATTGGAACGCCCCCACTCGGTCGAATTGCAGATCGCGCACAAACTGCATCAGCGCCTCAAATTCCGCCTCCGTTTCACCCGGATAGCCCACAATGAACGTGGTCCGCACCGCCAGTTGCGGGATCGTCTCGCGCAGCCTGCCGATGGTCTCATACACCCATTCGACATTGGCCGGACGCTTCATCCGCTTGAGAACCTCCCGGTGGCCGTGCTGCAACGGAATATCCAGATAGGGCAGCACCTGCTCGTGCCGCGCCATCGTCTCCATCAGGTGCGGCGTCACATAACCCGGATAGGCATACATAATCCGAATCCAGGGGATGCCCGGAGCCGCCGCCACGATCTCATCCAGTAAATGCGCCAGACCGTCCTTCAAACCCAGATCGTAACCGTAATCGGTGCTGTCCTGCGCGATGAGCATCACCTCGCGCACACCCATCGCCTGCAACCGGACTGCTTCCGCCACAATCGACTCCACCGGGCGGCTAACCGCCGTCCCCTTGATTTTGGGGATGGCACAGAACGCGCACGGTCGCCGGCAGCCATCCGCGATCTTGAGATAGGCGCTGGCCCCTTCCACGCTGGCCCGCAGCACGCCCCGCTCATCCAGACCGACCACATCCGCCTCCGTCGGCAGATGATACAGCGGTTGTGGGTGCTTCCGGTCCCGCAAACGCGCCACCAGATCGAAAATGTCCATCCAGCGCCGGGTGCCGATCACACCGTCTAAACCCGGCACATGCTGCACCAGGTCCATGCCATACCGCTGCGACAGACAGCCAGCCGCGATCACCATCTGGTTGTCACTGCGTATCTCGACCAGTTCCTTCAGCGCGTCAATCGATTCCTGCTTGGCCGCGTCGATAAAGCCGCATGTATTCACAATCAGCACCTCGGCCTCGTCTGGATCGCCCACACCGCGCATACCATTCTGCGCCAGCACCTGTGCCATACTCTCCGAATCAACCGTGTTCTTCGAACATCCCAGGCTCAACAGATAATACCGATTCTTCAACATCTCACACTCCTACACACCAACAAAACCTCTACGGCTCACAACTGGGGCATTACCCACATCTTTTGTATGCCGGTTTTGGCCTCAATAAATGCGCCAGTTACGACTCACTCTTGAGCGCCGTATCCCCCCGCCGGATGACAAAATGGTCCAGATCACGCACCACATATGCACCAGGGAAAGCCGCCTGCGCCTCGCGGATAATATCGCCCTCCGCATACCGCCGCGACACATGGTTAATCAGCAGCGACTTCACGCCCGCCGCCTGCGCCAGTTCCCCCGCCTGCCGCGCCGTCAAATGCCCGAACCGCTGCGCCTCCTCCGCCTCACTTTCGAGAAAAGTCGCCTCAATCACCAGCGTATCCGCGCCATTCACATAAGGCCGCAGCTTTTCCGCATCGCCCGTATCGCCCACATACACAAACTTACAACCCTTAATCGCCTCACCCAGCACCATATCCGGCGTGATCGTCCGCCCATCCGCCAGCGTAATCGTCTCACCCTGGACCAGTTGCGACCGCTCCGGTCCCGCCGGGACGTTCAATTCCTCGGCCTTTTGCGCCAGAAATGGCCGCCGCGCCTTCTCCTCAAATATAAACCCGAAATTCCCCTTCCCCCGGTGGCTCACCGGAAAGGCACTCACCGTGTAGTCTTTGGCATCGTAAATCTTCCCCGGCTTTAGGTCGATCAGATGCAGCGGCATGGGTGTCTTCTCATTGCGCAGCACCACCTCATAAATCAGCGTATACACCCGCGCCAGTGCCGGACGCCCGCCCCAGATTTCGAGGTAGTCGACGGACTCCCAGCGTGCAAATGTCGAGATCAACCCACCCAGACCCAGAATATGATCCAGATGAGCATGGGTGAGCAGAATCCGGTTGAGCTTGCGAAAGCCGACCCCGCTGCGCAGAATCTGCCGCTGGGTGCCTTCGCCGCAGTCCACCAGATAGCGATGCTCACCAGCGATGACAACACTGGACGATAGACCGCGATAGATAGACGGTGCCGCCGCCGATGTGCCGAGAAAGACGATTTCAAACATAATCAGTTGACCGAAATGGTGTACAGAAACAGTCGGGTACCGCGCACTGCGCCATCATGCAGCACCACCAGGCGTTCATCGCTGGTGTCCCGATATGCGCCAATAGAGATGACATACTCGCCTGCGGGCAGGGTAGCGGCCAGCGGAACATACGTCACCTGGATGAAGATGTCCCGGTTGCGCAATCCCGTTGGGTTCAGATTGAGAATATCGGCGTTCGCTGGTGGGCTGGCTCCCGGATCACCGAGGATGTGCGTAAAGAGTTGCAGGTCGCGGGGAACTTCACCGTCCACGCGCCAGTAGGTGACCAGCACGACCGTCTGTCCCGGTGTGTAGCGTTCAACCGGGTCAGCAGCGTAACCGAGCAGGGTCAGGTTATCACCAAACGCCACCGGTGTATTAACCCGCTCCTCCGGACTGCCGCCGGTTTCCGGTGCGAACCACACGGTCGAGTGCGCCGTGATCTGGCCCAGGTAATCCGCCAGTTCCTGCTCGACATCCAGAGTCAGGACGCTGGCATTCGGCAGGTCGTCGCCAGTCTGGTAGCGTCCCTGCTGCAACCATCGCGCCACCGCTGGATGCGCCTCCTCCACAACACCGGGATCAGGCAGCACAACCTGCTCGCGGTCGCCACCCTGTGTGAAAACCAGAGCGTTGTAGCAGTCCACATAGCGTACATCTGCATGTTTGTGGTTCAGCATCAGTTCGATGTACTGAGCGTCACTGAGATTGGTGTCGGTGGGCATCTGAGCGACGCGCCAACCACACACAACGGTGGAGATTTCATCTGCCGTGCGGTCGATATGGTGTGCAAGCTGCCCGTGCCGGGTATAGAACGCCGCCTGCACTTCGGGCCGCTCCGGCCAGCGGGTGTAAAGATCGCCGATCATCCAGTAGGCGTTGGCGGCCAACAATGCCAGCAGACCCGCTCCTGCCAGCCAGCGTCCGTAGCGTGGCAGCGTATCTAGAATCGTGATAACGCCCAATCCGAAGAACAGACCAAAGAGCGGCAGTAGAGCGCTGTAGGCCGGGAAATGCGGCGCGTCAGCCGCCAGTAACGCGATGGGACTGAGTACTATCAGCGCCAGCAGCAGCAGTGTATGGCGTGGTTTGCGCCAGTCTGATGCCGCAGCGACGATGCCAACCGCTATCACAGCAAAGGTGATTGGGTCAAAGAGTGGGCGCTCCGGCAGATTATATAACGGGTTATTGTCGCCCAGCACAAACAGTCCGCCGAGGGCGCGTAGGGGATTCAAGGGTGATAACTCCAGGTCCGCCAGACGCCCCAACCCGGACATCTCCGGGATGCGCAGTGCTGAGATAAGATAAGGCATGCCAATAATAATGGTCAGCAGTAGTGCCAGACTGATATAGGTGTTGCGCCGCCGCGACATGGTACGCCGCCGGATCATATAAACGATGAACGCGAGACTGAAGACCAGCACCAGCAAACCGACCGGGTGGACGTAGAGGCCGAAGCCGAGCAGCACACCCAGAGCGGAGGCGGCGCTGGTGTTGTCGCCCCGTTTGCGCCGCCGACGGTAGATGGGTAAGGCCAGCGACAGCGCCAGCAGCACACCGGCCACCAGCACCGGCAGCAGGGTTTGTGGGATGATGTGGCGGGCCAGTAGATTCGGCCAGAATCCGACGAGCAGCACAGCCATGGCCGCCAATGCGCCAGTACGACCCAACAGGCGCAGCGCGACTGCGTAGACCAATGTCAGTGCGACCAGATCGCTCCACACCGACAGCATGCGATAGCTCAGCATGCCGTCACCGATCAGCCAGGTCGTGAAGCCCAGTGCGATATGGTACAGTCCCTCGCGCCCCTCATCGCCGAGATCGTAGAAGACCTCAATGTTGCCGGACTGTGCGGCTTCGGCAATGCGGATGTTGGTGATTTCGTCATCATACAACGCTGGTGGCAGGGTGGTCAGGTCACGGGTGAGCAAGACGGCTCCCGCCAGCAGCAGCAGCAGCGCGAGTATGAAACTGAGCCTACTCGACAAGGTATACCTTTCTTGTGACCGACTGGTGCGTCGTCAGGCAAATCGGTTATGCCCCGCCGAGTATATCATGAACGAGGGTTTGGGCATCCTCCAAAAAGACATCAGGGGAGTCATCACGGACAAATTCCATCATGATGTTATGATCGCGCCCGGTGGTGCGGACCACATCGAGATAGGCTTTCCAGGTGTCAATGCCGTCGGCCAGCGGCAGCCGATCTTTGGAACCACCCGGTCCCCAGTAAAAGGTATGGACGGTTTCAAGCCAGGGCAGGACCGCTTTTAGTCCTTCAATGCGCTGTGCGACAGGGCTGGTCCGGTCGGGCTGCCAGAAGGTGCGTATACCTGGGTGATCGACCGCCTGGATCAGGCGCAACGCGGTGGCGTCGGTGTCGGTCAGGGTGTTGGGGTGGTATTCATAGCTGATGGTC
>CAYQJO010000272.1:0-5698 GCA_964417785.1 uncultured Anaerolineaceae bacterium
CATGTGTTAGGCACGCCGCCAGCGTTCATCCTGAGCCAGGATCAAACTCTCCGTCGAATTTGAAGGGTCTCTTCCGTCATCACTGTTCTGCTGTTAAGGTGCCGGGTCAATCACTTTAAATCTGTGTTAACCCTGTTGTGTAAACAAGAATACCAACCTCCGCTTAACCTGTCAATCCCACCATCCCAATTTGGGATAACTCGTTTGGGATATTCGGATTTCCCGGTCAGCCAGGTCGGCGTTATGTCGCGCTGCAACGCAGCGCTCTCATTTTCTCTACGCCAACCGTCAAGGGCAAAAACCCGCCCCCTTACGGTGGCGTGCTTTGGCTATGCTGTCTGTGTTGTTAATCTTGTCCACATGGCTCGCAGTCTATCACGTCCGCTTCGCCTCGTCAATCTTCGCTTACTCGCCTGTCCCGCCGCCTTGCTGGCTGGCTGAACCGCTGAAGCCGCAACAGAATAGCAACTTCAGCACACACTGTCAAGGGTCTCTGCCAAACAAATTTCAAACTTAGAGTTCGCTTCGTCCTTGAAGGGCGCGAGTCAGCGTGACTGCATCCACATATTCCAAGTCACCGCCTACAGGCAGGCCGCGAGCCAACCGTGTGAGCCGGACTCCTTTACCGCTTAGCTCCCGCTGGATAAACATGGCGGTTGCATCGCCTTCAAGCCCAGGATTGGTAGCAATGATAATTTCGAGGATTTCACCCTGATCCACACGCGCTACCAGTTCCTTGATCTTCAGATCGTCAGGACCGATGCCGTTGACAGGGGAGATGGCCCCATGCAGGACGTGATATTTGCCGTTGTAACTGCCCGTCCGTTCCAGGGCCAGGACATCCAGAGGTTCTTCTACCACCGCGACAACTTTTGCGTCGCGGGAAGTATCGCCGCAGATGGCGCATGGATCGAGTTCGTTGGTGGTGATGTTGTGGCAGACAGAACAAAACGTGATTTTTTGCTTGAGATCACGCAGTGCATCTGCCAGAGACGACGATTGCTCATCTGGCGCTCGCAGCAGATAAAAGGTCAGGCGTGATGCGGTTTTAGGGCCAACGCCCGGTAAACGCGAAAACGCTTCGACCAGTTTTGCGATAGGTTCGGGTAGGCTAGCCAAGCAGTCCTCCGAGACCGGGCACATCGCCAAGACCACCGGTGATGGCTTCCATTCGTTCGGCGGCCATTGTCTGGCTGTCTTCAATCGCTTTGTTAACAGCGATAACCAGCATTTCCTGGAGATCGGTCAGCCATTCCTCGTCGTCTGTGTCGATCAAATCGGGGTTGATCGTCAGCGATTCGACGCGCTGGTGACCGGTAATCACGACGGTGATGGCTCCTCCGCCGACGGACACTTCCACAGTCTCACTCTCCAGGGCTTCCTGGGCTTCAGCCATATCCTGCTGCATTTTCTGAAGCTGCTTCATCATGCCTGCCTGTGACATGCCGCCAGGAACACCACTGCTGCGTTTCTTAGCCATCTGTATCTCCTTTATCGTCAGTTTTTATCTGTCCACCGAGTTCAAGTGCCTGCATGATAACCGGATCGTCGTCATTTTGCGAGACATTCGCGCCTTCGGCCAACATGACCTGTACACGCAGGGGAATCTGGTGTGTATCGTACAGAGCGTGTTCGACGATTGCCAGTTTTTCCGGCTGACCGTAGAGCCGCCGGAAGAACACATCGTTGTCGGTGCTGAGATAAACCAGGTTGCCATCTACATGATGGACATGGAAATGTTCCACTACCGCCGGCGCACTTTTGTTCCGAGCGTTCAGCGCACGCAACATTTCTGTCCATTTGGCCTGCAACGCGGCAATGGAGATGGCTGGTGGGCTGCCCGGTGCTGTCGCTTCCACTTCGGGCTGGCTGGTTGGTTGCGCCTGAACGATAACGGTTTGCTGCGGTTGTGATGGTGCTTGCAGGCTGTCGATGAGTGCCAGTTCCAGACTAAGCTGCGGCTGCCAACCACTGCGGTTATCGTTGACCGCTTCGTTAAATGTGCGGATGGCGGCCAGCAAACGGTGACGGTCGAACGCACCAGCCTGCCGCGTGAATATCGCATGGTCCTCAGCCGATGCTTCCACCAGTTCGGTGCTGGCGGTTTGTGCCAACAGAACAGCACGCAAATGCTCAACGATTTGCTGCCCAAACTGGCGCGGGTCACTGCCCGAATCAACGGCCTCGTTGATGATATGCAATCCGTGTCCGACATCTTCCGTCACCAGCGCCTCGACCAAATCCTTGACCGCCTGCATGCTGGCGGTCCCCAGGATGCGGCGGGCAATGTCCAGCGTGATAACCTCTTCCGGGTCGCTCACAATCTGGTCCAACAGGCTGATGCTGTCACGCACGCTGCCAGTCCCCTGGCGGGCGATCAATTCCAGGGCAGGGCGATCAATATTCAAACCTTCCGCCTGCGTGATCGTTTCCAGACGGTCAGCCACTTCCACCAGGGAAACACGCCGGAACTCAAATTGCAGACAGCGGCTCTTGATCGTCTGCGGCACTTTGTCGATCTCGGTGGTCGCCAGTACAAAAATGGCGTGATTGGGTGGCTCTTCCAGCGTCTTGAGCAGGGCATCAAAGGCGTTGCCGGTGAAGCGGTGCACCTCGTCAATGATATAGACCTTATAGCGACCTTCGCCGGGTGTGAAAGCGATCTTGTCGCGCAGATCGCGCACATCGTCCACGCCGGTATGGGTGGCGGCGTCAATCTCGATCAGATCGAGGAAGCGGCCTTCGTTGACGGCAATACAATGGTGGCAGGTGTTGCATGGACGTTGGTCGGCGTCTTCATGTGTGCAGTTGACCGCCTTCGCCAGCAGCCGCGCAGTGGTCGTCTTGCCAGTACCGCGTGGCCCGCTGAACAAATAGGCGTGACGAATACGACCGGATCGAAGCGAGTTGCGCAGGGTGCGCGTGATGTGTTCCTGACCGATCACATCCTCGAATGAGAGCGGTCTCCATTTGAGGTAGAGAGCTTGTTCGGGCAATGGACCATTCCTTGAACGTCCTCAGTCTAGCACAGGCATGCCGCAGCGTCTACCTAGACCACGCGCACGGGTGTGCCGACCTCGGCCCAATCGAAGAACCACTGCGCTTCATTGATCGGCAGATTCACACAGCCGTGACTCATCTGGCGACCAAAGTTGCTGTGCCAGTAGGTGCCGTGAATGCCATAACCCCGGTGGAAATACATGGTATACGGCACATCGGGGAGGAAATAGCCGGGACCGCTCATGTCATCGGCCACATATTTGACGTAGATTTTGAAATCACCCAGGAGGGTCGGCGTCTCGTTGCGCCCGGTGGAGACCAGATGCGAGTGGATTAACTCACCGTTTTCATAGGCGTAAATGCGTTGGTTTTGCGTGGAGACAACGATAGCTTTCCCGACCGTTGTGGATGGTACCGGTGACTCGGCGGCTGTCGGCATATAGACTCCGGCTGCCGGGATGACCAACTCCTGGCCGACGAGGATGATGTCCGGGTTGGTGATGCCGTTTATCGCCACGATGTCCTGGGTACTGACGCCGTATTCTTTGGCGATCAAACCAAGTTCCTGACCGGCCTGGACAGTATGTGTGGTCGTTGGGCCGTCGTAGGTAACGGCGGCGGCGGTCTCCTCCGCAAGGGGGGCCAGTTCGACGATAGACAGCTTTAACGTGTCACCACCATCCAACGCTGCCATACCGGCTTGATTCAGTCGGTCTAATGTGTTGGGGATGTCGATCATACGTCCTGGCTGGCCGGGTGCCGGGTCCACGCGAACCGCGTCGTTGAGTGCTATCAAAGCGTTATGAGTTTGCCCCAGGTCCAGATCATATACCGGCGCAATCTGGCTGTTATCGCCGGCTTGTTCCACCTGTTGCAGGGTGGCATCCAGGTTAAAGTGCAGCCCGAATTCGTCAAACGTGCGCACCCATTGTTGTACCTCGTCCGTCAGGACCAGACTGCGACTGGCATAGTAGTTGTTCAGATTGGAGCGGGCATCCTCCGCTGATTGCCCGCCGACGCTCACACCCTCAACCTGGATTCCTTCCGGCATCCGGTCCTGGGCCAGATAAAACACGGCCAGCAGGGCGACGACGCTGACCATCATCGCCAGTCCGGTCAACACAGCACCGCCGGTGATGATCCAGGGGGTCCAGTTGGTTCGTTGCATGATGTTCTCCGTAAAACACAATAGGTGACGGTCAACCGTCACCTATTATTATAATATAACAATCTGTTATGCCAGAATCGACGCTTACCCTACGGATTGCGGGCCGCGTCGAACAGGACCTCGCTCAGGGTCGGATGGGCGGAGAAGATGGCTGCCAGTTCGGATAGGGTGCCGTTGTACGACAGGGCCACTGCCAGCGGGGCCAGTACATCCCCGGCATGGACGCCGACCGCAGCGCCACCCAGTAGTGCTTTCGTTTCTGGATCGACCAGCAGTTTGAGCATACCCTCGGTGCCGTCGATCAGTTTGGCTTTGAGGTTGCCGTCGTAGGTGCGGCAGATGACCTGAAGCGGACGGTCGCCAGCGTTTTGCTCATTGAGTCCGACCTGCGCGACTTCCGGTGTGGTATAAACCGCGTCGATGACCGTGTGATGATTGTAGGGCTTGACCGGCTGATCCAGCGCATGACGGGCAGCGATATAGCCCTGAGCCGTCGCCTTATTGGCTGTCATGGGTACACCAGCGACATCGCCCACAGCGTAGATACCGGTGACCGCTGTGCGTCCATAACCATCAACCGTGAGGCCACCCGTCAGTCCGGCGGCTTCCAGGTTGAGTCCCTGAGTAAACACACGGCGACCCAGAGCGATGAAGGCCATCTCCGCCTGCAATGTCTCACCTGATTGCAGGGTCACGGTGGCATTGTTTTCGGTTGCGGTCACAGCTTCGACCGGGCTGTTCTTCATAATGGTTATGCCAACCATCGTCTCTTCCAGTCGGGTGCTGATGTCGCGGTCCATCATCGGCAGCAGTCGATCCAGGTCCGTGACCAGTGTGACATCGATGCCCAGTGCGCTGAACATCCCGGCATATTCGACACCGGTGACACCGCCACCGATCATAATCAGCGACCGCGGTAGGGCGGGCAGTTTGCTCATGAAGCGTGGTGCGATGATCCGCTTGCCATCCGGTTTGATCTTTTCCGGGAATACCGGGCCGGAGCCGGTGGCGATAATCACGGCATCGGCATCCAGCGTCTCGTCATTGACCGTGACCGAATGCGTGCCATTCAACGCTGCCGTACCCTGAATAACCTTAACATTTGGGAATGTGTCGGCGTAGAAGCCCGTCATGTGTTTGCTGGTGGCCGCGATGCGCTCTTGTAGCGCTTCGATGTCGCTGGCTTCACCGTGAGCGGCAGCGGTCAACCAGACTTTGCTCGGTACCAGACTGTGCCATGTGGCACGCCCACCGACATGATCGCTCTCGATTAATGTTACGTCGGCTCCCAGGCGGGCCGCTTCCTGTGTGGCGGCGATTCCAGCCGGACCGGCACCGATGACCGTGATGTGGCTCATGATTCTATGTTCCCCCTTATTGCTTATTTTTTTGCCGCCGATCAAGGATTTCCTTGAACGGGTCTTTGCCTTTTTCGATTAACACTTTGCGGCTGCGTCCACCGGCGACCGGCTCACCGATGACGCCCAGTTCTTCCAGTAAGTCGATGATGCGGGCCGCACGCGGATAACC
>CAYQJO010000273.1:0-5650 GCA_964417785.1 uncultured Anaerolineaceae bacterium
CAACCATCCCAACATCGTCAAAGTACTGGCGAGCATAGTGGAAGGCGACGACCACTATGTTATCATGGAATATGTGGGTGGTGGCGATCTGGCCCGCCTGCTGGAAAACTACCGCAAGCGCGAGACCTTGATGCCGGTTGACCGCATCCTGGAGATCGGTCTGGACCTATCCGACGCGCTGGCCCGCGCCCATCGTCTGCAAATCATCCACCGCGACATCAAACCGGCCAACGTCCTGCTGGCAGAGGATGGCACACCCCGCCTGACCGATTTCGGTGTAGCCCACATCGGCGGCTCCACCCGCATGACGGAGACCGGCTCGGTTCTCGGCACACTGGCTTATCTCAGCCCGGAAGCCTGTGCCGGTCAAGACCTGGACATCCGTGCCGACATCTGGTCATTTGGCGTTATGCTCTATGAGATGTTGGCGCTGCAACGTCCTTTTGACGAGAACAACTCCGCCGCCCTGCTGCACGCTATCCTGAATAAAACACCGGTCAGCCTGCCCGAACTGCGACCGGATATACCGCCGGGCCTGGCTGTGCTGGTGGAGAGTATGCTGGTCAAAGACCGCCATCAGCGCGTGGGCAGTGCACGGCTGGTCGGAGCGCAGTTGGAAGCCCTCATCAGTGGCAGCGATCCGGTTGAGATCACACCGACATCCAGCCGGGTACAGGTCCCACCTGGTGTCGATCATGGCGAGTTCATACCCGATGACCCACCTACCCGCGAGCAGCTTCTCATCACCCAGTCATCCAGTCCCCGGCGGCCCATCTGGCTGTTTGCCCTGCCCATCATGCTGATTGTGGTACTGACCCTGGCCGCCGTTCTGGCATCAGGTGCGTTGGAAGTCGAATCAAATACCAGCACACCGGTACCGACAGTGGTGCCGGTAGCAGACGGTCAGTATACGGTGCTGGTGGCGTCTATGGAGCGAGTCGGCGGTGAATCCCGCGATGTTAGCCGCTTCATCGCCGACGATCTGCACGCCCGCTTTGAGGAGGATGTACCGTTCTCCAATATCGCCATCCGCCGCTATGAAGGTATCATCACCACCAGCGAGCAGGCGGTTGAGATCGCCAACGCCAGCGATGCATCGCTCATCATCTGGGGTAACTACGACATCGAGGCTGTCAACGTCGAGGTACAACTCGGATCGCTGGTCGATTTCCCTGACCTGTTGTTTGATCGCAGTGACATCGAGGTATTGAGCAACGCCCGCCTGCGCATGACCAACGAAAGGCGCGAGACATTGGCTTTTTCTATCGTGGCCGCCATGAACATTCTGCATACCGCCAACACCGACAGCTATGGTGTCGGGCAGAATCTGGCAATTCTCAATTTGATCGATGAACCACCAGCGGAGGTCATCGGCAACAGCGCCGCCGCCCACTGGCATCGCTACCTGGGGTTGTATTTCGCCGATGACGAGACCGCCCTGGCTAGTGTCACCGAGGCGGTCAAACTCCTGCCACGCCATCCCATTCCATACCAGGGGCGTAGTCTTGTCTACAATCAACTTGGACGTTTTGATGAAGCGCTCCAGGATGTCTATACCAGTCTGGAAGTCGGGCCAACAGACTGGGCCATGCCCTATGCGATTGTGGGGCAGTATATGCTGTATTATGAGAACGACTTCGAGGCAGCTATCGAAGCCCATTCGACTGCACTGGAACTGCGGCCCAACGACTGGTGGGACCTGACCTTCCGGGGGATCAGCTACTACGCCATTGGCGACTTCGAGAACGCTCGTCAGGACTTCGTTGATGCGATCCAACTTGAACCCGAAGCCAATTTTCCTTATGTTTTCGCCGCTTCCATCGCCCTACGCGAAGGCGAACTTGGCACAGCCCAGGAACTGCTGCAGTTCATCCGCGATAACTTCCCCGATCCAGCATTCGCCCGTCGTTTGATGGATGCGGCTTACGGCGATGTGGTGTACGGCACTGAGTTTGTAGCCGGGGCTGAGGCCGTCGGTTATTTCGTCCTGGGCCAGTGGAATGAAGTGCTTCGGGTGGTGGATGAGACACTCGGTATCCGGCCCACCTTCACCGATTTTTATCTGATAGACGGGCTGGCACACTGTAACCTGCAAAATTACGCCGAAGCCGAAGCCAGCTACACACAGCTTATCCGCCGCGAACCAGACTATACGCTCGCCTATTTGCTGAGAGCGGAAGCGCGTATGCGCCAATCGAAAACCGAGCTCGCCAGCGCAGATATGGCACAGATCATCCGCCAGCGCGAGGGAGCGCAGTTTGCACCCTTTGTGCAGGCGTTCCGCAACGGCGACATCACCTGCGAAAATCTGCTGGATTTGGCCGTACCCTGAATCCGCCCAGACGTTCGATCTGGTTCTCGATAAACGCTACAGCCAGCGTATCAACATCGAATGTGAAGTCCATCCCTGCCAGCGACACGCTTCCGGTTTGTGGAGGTGAAACTCGTTCACCTCATCCGGCGGCTTCGCGCTTATCGTGCGGTTTGTCGCTGTTCGATTCCTGCCACCGGCTGAACAGATATGTTTGGCTTGGTCTAATGGCTGGCTTTTGCACCACTGGCAAGATATGCTATCATTGGTGAGCATACTCTACCCGCGAAGGAATAGTGCAGGGCATCAGCTATCGCTACTGCACACATCTATACAAATCAGACGGATACAGCTATCAGAAAGGAGAAGCGGCTTCCGCGAACCGATAAATCGGGTGGTTTTCGCCGCATAATTTCTATGAAAATTACCGATATTACCGCCTATCCAGTCAAGGAATGGCGCACTTTTTTGTTTATTGTCATCGACACTGACGAAGGCATTTATGGTCTGGGGGAAGCTGGAATCACCGGGCGTGAGATGGCGATGGCCGGAGCGATTGAACACTTCAAACCGCTGCTCATCGGCCAGGACCCGTTTCGCATCGAACACATCTGGCAAACCCTGTTCCGGGGCGGTTTTTTCCCGGCGCAGCGCATCCTGACAGCGGTTATCGCCGGGATCGATATGGCTCTGTGGGACATCAAGGGTAAGGCCCTCGGCGTGCCGGTCTACGAACTGCTGGGTGGACGGGTGCGCGATAAGGTCGTCTGCTATCCGCACAACAGTGGCGGTTCGATTGAAGCCCTGGTGGAATCGTGCCAGAAATCGGTGGACGAGGGCTGGAAGTTTGTCCGCTGGGGTTTGCCGTCAGAGGGTGACATCCTGGAGCCGCATCGCATGGTGCGCCAGTCGATCAAGCAGTTTGAAGCGGTGCGCGAAGGGGTTGGCGACGATATCCATCTGTGCTTCGATGTCCATACCCGGCTTGACCTGAGCGACACCGTGACGTTGTGCCGCGAAGTCGAACCCTTCCATCCCTACTTCATGGAAGACCCGCTGCGCTCGGAGAACCCGGATTCGTACAAAACGCTGCGCTACCGCACCGGTGTGCCGATTGCCGCCGGTGAGCAGTACAGCAGCAAATGGGAGTTCCGGCAGGTGATTGAAGAGGAATTGATCGACTATGCCCGCATCGACCTCGCTATTTGCGGCGGCATCAGTGAGGCCAGGAAGATCGCCGGATGGTGCGAAACGCACTATATCAAGCTGGCTGTCCATAATCCGATTGGTCCGGTCAGCACCTCAGCCTGCCTGCATTTAAATCTGGCCTGTTCCAACTTCGGTGTGCAGGAACTGCCGCGCCGTCCCAACGTCAGCCTGCCGGATGTCGTCACTAATCAACCGGAATGGGAGGATGGCTATCTGCTGCCCCCAACTGCACCCGGACTGGGAATCGAGTTCGACCGCAAGGCCGTCAAGAACCATCCGTTTGAGATTTCGCACCTTCCACGTCTGAATCGCGAGGACGGCTCGTTCACGAACTGGTAAACTGCCGCCCCTCTCTACAGCGGATGGAGAGGGGACGTAGGGAGATCAAAACCGGTACACCAGCGGCAGATCGCGCATGGTGATCAGTCCCGGTGGGGCATCCAGAACGCGCCGGATGGCATTGATGGCGATGGCGACAGTACAGAGGTCGCCGTTGGTCCCCTGGAGCCGGACTTCAAGATTGGGAACGCCGGTGATGTTGATCGTATCGGCTTCATCACCGGCATCCAGTGCCGCGATAAAGGTCAGGCGGACGAACTCACCGGCATCGGTAAAGCCCTGTGCTACCTGCTTGAGACCGATCACGCCGCCAGCTTCCACCTCAAAGTAATCAGTCTTGTGGGTGTGTTCGGCAACCACCGGCTCAACCTGATCCTGATAGCGGACCAGCGTCTTACCCAATGTGTCGAACAACATGCCGACGGACTCGGGCAGACCAACATGGCCCATACGCCCGGCGGCCATCTTCTCGTTGAAGGCTTCTACCGTCATGCCAGAACCGATCTTGGCCTGGAACGGCCCCCGGCGCGTACTGGCGTTGATGACGCGGGTCACGGCGATATGATCGACCTGCTGGCAAATGGCGGTCAGGTTCAGCGGCAGCGAATCCATGAGAAAGCCCGGATTCACGCCGGTCGCCAGCACGGTCTTACCGGCTTTGCGAGCAGCGACATCGACGGTTTTGGCGTCATCGGGATGGGCCAGCCAGGGAAACGACATTTCCTCTGAGGTTGAAACGATGTCCAGACCATGATCGAGAATATCGATCACCTGCGGTCGGAACAGATCAAAGTACGAGTTGGTGGTATGCAGAACGATGTCGGCCTCGGTGCGCTTGAGGACATCGGCCAGCGCTGCATCGACCGGGACATCCAGTGGTCGATCCAGGCCGACGACCTGTCCCAGGTCTTTACCAATTTTCTCCGGATCAATATCGACACCGCCCACCAGATCAATCCCGTCACGGGCGGCGACCGCACGGGCAACCGCACTGCCGATAGGGCCGAGTCCAAATTGTACTGCACGAATGGTCATGTGTGTTCCCTTCTTGAGTTAAGCGTCCCGCCATTGTAACAAAAAACCGGGATCAGCGACGGTGTGTTCTACAGCAACGACGCCAGCGGCACCGCATACACAATCAACATCTGGCCCGGACTGTACGTCAACCACACCACATCGCCGATCCCACGAAAAAAACGACCGTTAAACAACTCGGTCGCCAGAACCAGATCACTGATGAGGAACAACACCGCCCCCAACGCCAGCCACACAAAACCCGCCGCCTGCAACGCCAACCCGAACCCCACACCCGCCGTCGACGCCAGCAGCAGCGCATACGGCAGCGCCACAAAATGCACCACGCTGGCCTCATCCCGGTACACCACCAGGAACCACAATACCGCCGCCACCACCCACGCCACCAGCAGACTGCCCCAACCTTCCGCCGTCTCATCGCCATAGCGCAGCAGGCCCACAATATACGCCACATGCCCCACACCAAAGAAGCCGATTCCCGCCAGAATGCGCCATTCTCCCAGCGGCAGCAGCCGCGCCAGCGCCAGATCGCCCACCAGACCGAACGTCATCCCCACTGCCACTGCCAGCGCCAACGACTCCGCCGGGGTGTCGATAGCCGCCAGCCACCAACTCCAACCGGCCACCACCAGCGCCAACGACGCACCCATCCGCATCGGTCGCGGAATGCGATGTTCACCTTCAGCGTTCAACTTTCCGAAGAAAAATCCTCCAAAAAGCAGCCCTGCCCACACCGCCAGCAGGCACCAGAACCAG
>CAYQJO010000274.1:0-5636 GCA_964417785.1 uncultured Anaerolineaceae bacterium
ATGGAGGATACGCTGGGTGGCAGCTACCGTCTGGTTGAGGACATCGACAGTCTGTATGTCGAGATGGAACCCTTCCAGGCGCGGATTTTCCGCTTCGAGAGGATAGCCGAGGCCAAAAAGGCCGAGGTGGTGTTGGAGCCGGAAACTGTCGCCTGAACGACTCCGCTGGCCGGCGCTGCTGTGCGGTATAGTCATCTTCGTCTGGTTGGGATTTGAGGACAGCACAGTCTGGCCGGTCGCACTCCTGGGTGCCGGTGTATCGGTACTGGCTGTATTATGGTGGCTGCTGCACCGTGACCGGCCTGGACCCATTCGTGAAGCCCTGCTGCTGGCGCTGGTGACCGGTGGTATGACCGGCACCGGGGCCAGTCTGGCGACCGCCGCGTTGATGTTTTTCAAGAACGCCCGTCACGCGCACCTGTTCCCGGATTTCCCGGTGGGACAGATTGGCGGCATCTTACAGTTGGCACCTGTGTGGGGGGCAGCGGGTGCGCTTTTCTACTTCGGATTGGCGATGTTATGGTTCGCGTTCAAAGACTGACGGCGGTCGTTATTACCGTCACCGTCTGCCGGTTGGCGGTCAATATGACCCGGCGCTTCAGCTATCCGTTTGTGCCGGTCATCAGCGATGGACTTGGTGTGACCGCTGGCAGCGTCCAGTCGGCTATTGCCGCGCAATCCGGGATCGGGATCGCCAGCCCGTTGTTTGGCCCGTTCTCGGAACAATATGGCCGCAAGCGGGTGATGGTGGGGGCGCTGGTCGCAATGACCGCGACGGCGGCTGTGGGCGCGATCTGGCCCACATTCGCGATTTTTGCCCTAGCGCTGTTGATTTTCGGCGTTGGCAAGATGATCTATGACCCCGTGATGCAGGCCTACCTGGGCGATCAGATTCCCTACCAACGGCGGGGATTGGCACTGGGTTTCACCGAATTGAGCTGGGCCGGAGCGCTCATCGTCATCGCGCCGCTGGCGGGAGTGCTGCTGGTGTCGGCAGGGCTGCGCGGTGTGATGGCGTTTCTGGCGCTGGCGTTGGGACTGGCGGTGGTCGCTTTGCAGCGGATTCTGCCGCCCGATCATCCGACGGAGCCATCACGGGCCAGGAGTCCGTCATGGCACATCCTGCGTCGCAGCCCGGCGGGATTGGCCGCACTCGCCTATTCGTTTGCCATCGTCAGCGCTAACGAGATTTTCTTCATCAATTATGGTCTATGGATGGACGAGTCGTTCGATCTGGCGGTGGCTGCCCTGGGTACGGTGACGGTGGTCATCGCCGCCGCTGAGGTGGTAGGCGAGTTTCTGGTCATCGGTCTGGCTGACCGGCTGGGCAAGCGCCGACTGGCGATGGTAGGAGCCGGATTGTCGGCTGTGGGATACTTTCTGCTGCCGCAGATCAGTTTCAGCCTGCCACTGGCACTCTTCGGATTGTTCCTGCTGTTTGTTTGTGTGGAAACCGCCATCGTCGCGTCAATTCCGTTGTTTACCGAGATACTGCCGGAGGCACGGGCGGTTATGATGAGCGGCAACGTCAGTGCTCATGCGGTGGGGCGGCTGGTCGGTGCCTTGATCGGCGGCGGGCTGTATGCGCTGACTGGTGATTTTGTGATGATGGGAGCCGTGTCGATGGCCCTGGGTCTGGGCGGTTTTGGCTTGATGTATCGGCTGCAAGAGGCATAGAATCATCAAAGGCGCGATTGTGTCGCGCCCGATCCAGTGTCTTAGCCGCCTAAACGTGCTGTATCTCGTCGCCGTTCTTCTTGGCGAGTTCGGCCTGATAGGCTTTCCAACCGGGACACCAGGTGGTGTGCCAGCGCCACAGACGGGCGATAAACGATTGAGGTCTGGCTTCGGCTTTGGCCCTGAAGGCACAGTTGGCACAGCTTTTCTCGGTTGCTTCCATGATGAAAACCCTCTCTTTGTTTACCCACTATCACAGTATACGTGAAATCTGGCGCAATCGTTGCACCGGTAGTTTAATTAGGCTGGTATAAAAAATAATATAGCTCAGGTTAATTACCCCTAATAACTGGGGGTATAGATGGCCTCTTTAGGATGTACCATGAGTCCATAACACGGCGTATGTGCGAGGAGGGCTTATGTCCAGCACAACAATCATCAAAACACAGGGACTCACCTATCGCTACGGTGATTTCACCGCGATCAAGGGCGTGAACCTGGATGTCTATCAGGGTGAAATTTTCGGCTTTCTGGGGCCAAATGGTGCGGGCAAGACCACGACGATCCGCACGATTCTGGACTTCATCCGTCCAACAGCGGGGACAGTAACCGTATTTGGCAAGGATGCCCGCAATCACTCGGTCGATATTCGCCGCCGAATCGGGTATTTGCCCAGCGAACTGAAGTTGTGGGAGAACTGGCGCGGGCGCGATTATGTACGCTGGCTTTCCGATGTACATGGCAAAGACCTGATGCCGGAAGCGCGGCGTCTGGCGGATGCGCTGCAATACGATCTGGATCGCTCACTGAAGGGGATGTCCACCGGCATGAAGCGCAAGATGGGGTTGATCGCCGCGATGGCCCATCGCCCCGAACTGCTGATCCTGGACGAACCGACGAATGGCCTGGACCCGTTGATGCAAAAGGTGTTCCACAAACTGATGCTGGAAGCCCGCAACGAAGGCCGGACCATCTTTATGAGTTCGCATATGCTGACCGAGGTCGAGCAGATTTGTGACCGGGTGGGTATCATCCGCACGGGACAACTGCGGGCGATTGAGGATGTCGAAAAGCTGATGCGCCTGTCGTTCCGCTGGCTGACGGTCACGCTCAAGCGACCGGCGGAACAGAACGGATTCGGCAGCATCAACGGCGTGACGGAACTGGCAGTTGATGGTCACCACATGCGCATGAAGGTCGGCGGTGAAGCGGATATGGACCGGGTAGTCAAGGAACTGGCCCGCTATCCAGTGGACGACATCGAATTTGCCCGTCCCACATTGGAAGAGATTTTCCTGGCGTACTACGGCGAGAAGGAGGCGTAACCATGCAAGCAGTATTCAAGAAAGCCCTGCGCGACTCGCGCCGGATCATCCTGTGGTTGAGCATCGGGTTGGGGTTGTACGGTCTGATGATGATGGGCATCTACCCGGATATGTTGGAGAACAAAGAACAGTTCGACGAACTGATTGCGGAGTATCCAGAAGAGTTGATGAACACTTTCGCCAGTGGCATCGACATGTCGGTGGTGAGTTTCACCGACCCCGATGTGTTTCTACACATGTATTTCACCACCTTCATGGTGCTGATTATTGGCGGCTTTTTGATCGCCCAGGCATTCAACGCAGTGACCAATGCTGAGCGCGACGGGACAATGGATGTGATGATGTCGCTGCCCATCTCACGCCGGAATATGCTTCTGGGACGCATTGCCAATACGATAGTGGTCACACTGATGATTATCACGGCCTGTTTCCTGGTGTTTGCCGTCAGTATGCAGTTCACCGAAGGGTTCGATGTGTCGATGGGCGATCTGATCCTGGCGTTTTACAGCGCATTCTTCATTCTGATGGCCCAGGCGATGTTCACCTACATGCTGGCGACACTGGTGCCGTCCAGCCGGCGGTGGGCCGGCCCGGTGGCCTATGCCATCTTCTTTGGATCGTATCTGGTGTTCGGATTTGCTGGCAACAGTGACGTGATCGACAGCCTGAAGCCGGTGCTGTTATTCAACTACTACAACGCCTCCAGCATCATCCGTGAGGGCGTTGACCTCATCGACTGGCTGGTTCTCGGTGGTGCGGCGCTTGTCTTCGGCAGCATCGCATGGTGGCGCATTGATGAGAAGGAACTGGCGGTTTAAGTTTGCTTCTCCAACTGGCGAATCCAACGGTCGGCGTCACGACGACGCCGGTCGTTGTTTTTCTCGAAGATTTCGGCGGCCCGCTGCATGTAGGTTAGTGCCGGTCCGTTCTGGCCGTGATGATGGTAGGCCAGTGCCAGATAATAGAGCGTTTCGGCACGTTCGGGGTTGGCGCGGTACGCCTGGGTGAAATGTGCGATAGCTTCCTCCCATTGGCGTTCGCGGTAGGCGATTATGCCCAGGCCGTAATGGGCCAGCACTTCCAGCGGATGGCGTTTGAGTGACTCCTCGAAATCGGTTCTCGCATTGTCGATTACGCCGTCTTCCAGGTAGAAGAACCCGCGAGCGGCTAAATACTCGGCGTTGGTGGGCAGCAGTTCGATGGCTTTCTCCATCGCCAGAATCGCCTCGCTGAGTTGGCGCTTATCGTATGCCTGGAGCGCCTTTTTGTAGTATTCATCGGCCTCATAGCGGGTGAGGCCAAGCCGCTGAGAGAGTTTTGCCATCGCTGCTTGTCCTTGTTCTCATCACCAGTATAGAATATGGGTACACGTTGTAAAGGAATTTATCATGATCGAGACTTTGCCACTATACGACAGCTTTCTGGATTTCCTGGTGGAAAAAGCCACACCGGAGGAGATACTTGCATTTCGCGCACCGGAATCTGAACAAGAGCAAGCACGCCAGTTGATTGAGCGCAACAGCGCCGGCTTGCTGACCGAACCGGAACAACAACAGCTTGAGCAAATGCTTCAATTTGAGCGACTTGTTACGCGGCTTAAGGCGAAGGCGCTGGCGGCAATGAGTGCGGAGTGTCACTTGCGCCAGCAGCTTCTGAAAGCGAAACTCTGGTGATGGTAAAAACCCCCAGCTTTGCGGGGGACTTTGATAGCCATCCTATGGAATAATAGATGGGTCTATATGCAGTCAGGAGACGATCATGTCTTTAGATCGCGGACGATACACGGCAGAGCGACTGCGTTCGGCTGGTTTTAGCTATTTCGATGTGCGCAAGCGCCTGACGATGGCGCGATTGCTGCCGGAGTCCGAAACCCCAAAGTACATCCCAACTGAGTACGAGATGCTGGTCGCAACGGCTGGCTACTATATCTGTTACCAACCCGCCCCGGATCGCAAAATCCACCTGGATGATTATCATCACTGGCCGGTCGCGCCGCAGCATTTTAACCAGACCTACCGCCCCTGGGATGAGCCGAATTGGAAGCCGAGTCCGGCGGAGGCGCATTTGATGCAGCATGGCTGCAAACCTTACTACAAACATGCCGGGGTATGGGCCAGACGGGCCAGCAAACCGCTCAAGATACAGTCATTGGAGAGCCAGGAACCGCTGGTGGTACCGGTCGGCGCGTGGATATGTGTCGGTATCAACGGTGAGCCGTATGTTGTCTCCGACGAGGACCTGAAGCAGCGTTATATCGTGATGGATTAACCCAGAAGGTCGCGTACGATCTGTGCCAGACGGTCACGGCGGCGCTGCACGCGCAGGAACGCCCCCAGGTTGACCAGATTAACCAACACCATCAACACCAGGCCGATGACGATTCCCTCGTTCGCCAGAGCTAACCCGATCACAACGGTGAAGATCAACATCAGATTCCACAACAGCAGATACGGGCCGTAGTAAATCTGGGCTTTGCCGGAGACTTGAGCCGTGTCTGCATTGTAGAGCCGGATTTCACCACTGATGTAAACCGGTGGCAACCCCTGCCGCTGTTCGGTCAGATCAAAAGCGTAGCTGCGTATACCGTCCAGTGCAAACACATGGATGTCCTGGATGGCATTCTTCAACTCTTCA
>CAYQJO010000275.1:0-5635 GCA_964417785.1 uncultured Anaerolineaceae bacterium
GTGCCCATCCAAAGCAACCGAAGCCCCGCACAACACGTCGCCCCGTGCACTCGAAGAAATAGAACGTGAAGTGGAAACGACTGTTCGCAGGGCGGTGGACACCGGCAACTACCCGACTGACGATGAAGAATGCAGGGCCGTACGGGCGGCGGTCGATGCGGCCGCGAAGCTGACCGGATCCGATGAAATCGAGAACTTCTTCGCCGGGCTTGACGGCCGCTATATCGAGCCGGGAATCGGCGGCGATCCGCTGCGCAATCCCGAAGTGCTGCCTACGGGACGAAACTCGTTTCAGTTCGACCCCCGGCGCGTGCCCTCTGAAGAAGCCGTCAAACGCGGCGCCGAAATCGCCGAGAATACATTGCGGCACTACTACGATCTGCACAAGAAATGGCCCAACAGCACCGCGGTGATACTCTGGGGCTTCGAAACCACCAAGACCAGGGGTGAAACGGTCGGACAAGTTCTGGCCTATCTGGGCGTGCGCATAAAGGCCGGAAGCAACCCCTACTACAAGCAACTCGAAGTGGTCCCCATAGGACAACTCGGGCGGCCCCGGGTGGATTGTGTCGTACAGATATGTGGTTTTTTCCGCGACATGTTCCCGAACGTGATGGAGATGATAGATCGCGCATTTCAACTCGTTTCGCAGCTTGACGAAACCGCGGAAGACAACCCGGTACGGGGCAACACGGAGCGGATTGCAGATACGATACGCGGGACGATCCCCGATCAAAAGCTTTCGATGATTGCATCAGGGCGCATATTCGGGCCGCGCGCGGGTGAATACGGCACACGCACCACCAATCTTATCGAAACCGGCGCGTGGCAAAATGAAGAGGAAATTGCGGGGCTGTTCACCTCTTCGATGAGTCATCTCTATGCGGGAGACATACACGGCGAAAGAAACCTCGACGCCTACCGCGGCCGGCTCGAACGGGTTGATGTGGTTTCCCAGGTACGGGATTCCCACGAATACGAGATCATGGACCTCGACCACTACTACGAATTCTTCGGTGGACTCTCGCGCACGGTGGAATCCATTCGCGGCGAGGCCCCCGAAATGCTTATCAGCGATACCACCAAGGAGTTTGTCCGGACCGAGACGGTCAAAGAATCCCTGAACCGTGGTATCCGCACACGCGTTCTGAATCCAAAATGGATTGACGAACTATTGAAGCACGACTATCACGGCGCGCAGAAAATCAGCGATCGCGTCGAATACCTCATAGGATTTGCCGCCACGACACACGCGGTTGACGACTGGGTGTTTACCGCGGTGACCGACCGGTATGTACGTGACGAAGAGATGTTCAGGCGTATGAGTAAAAACAACCGCTTTGCGGCGGAGGAAACAATTAAACGGCTCTTTGAAGCGAACTCACGCGGCTACTGGCAGGCTTCGGAAGAACAGCGCAATCTTTTGCGTGACCGCATGCTCCAACTCGAAGGCGATATAGAGGAGGCTATGGAATGAAACAGGCCTACTGGTCGACACGTGAATACGTGTTTGCGGCAATGACCGTCGTGATTCTTTTTGTTGTGTCAAGCGTAATCATCCCCCTTACCTTGCCGCTGCGCATCCCGGGGCTGGCCAATGCCGTGGTCAGCCTGTTTTCGAGCTGCTTCATCGTTATAGCCCTGCTGCGGCTTCGCCGTCCCGGTTCGCTGCTTCTGATAAAAGGGATCTATGCGCTCATCTGCCTTATGATATCGCCCGTGATTACCGGATTCGTACTGACCGGTACCATTGTAGCCGAAGCATTCTGCTCACTGGTATTCAAAGGCTACTCCAACAAGGCAGCGCCCGTGGTTGCGGCTGTCCTGTATCAGATGACCGCCTTCCCGGCAGCGATGTTCATCTCATTCAGGTTTACTCCGGAGCGTTACCATGCAGTTGTGTGGTGGGTATGGATTGCTGCCGAAGCGGCTATTTTCGTCGCTTCTCTTACCAGTTCTCTTATCGGTTTGCGCATCGCGAAGGAATTGGCTCGCGCCGGAAAGTTGAATGTTGAGGAGACTGCCTGATGCTTTTATTTCGGGCCCATCGTGCAGACACCGTAATTCACCGGCTCCATCCATTTACAAAAGTGTTTGTGAGCGGACTCAGTACGCTGTGTTCAGTAATCCTGTTCGACTGGCAGGCGCTGCTGGCGGTGGTTCTTTTTCTGGTTGCGCTGCTGGTTGTCGCCCGCATACCCGTGCGGCTGGGAATTGTGCTCAGTGTTGCCGTGCTGCTGGGAATAATGACCGCTCTTAACTACGCGGCTGCCCGGCAGTGGCCCATCGCGCTGGGGTATACGTTGCGCATCACGGTTTTCATGGCTGCCATACCCCTGTGCGCCGCCACCACCGCGCCTGCGGACCTTTCGCGCGCCCTGAGCCGCCTTCCGCTGCCCCACGGGGTGATTGTCGCCTTCATGATAGTCTGGCGCTTTTTCCCGGTCATGGCCGCCGAAGTCGGGGAGCTTAGAAAAGCGGCGGTCTTGCGCGCGCCGGTACGACGCCGGTCGCTTGCCGGTGTTTATCGCGGCTTTCTTGTCCCCATGTCTTTCCTGCTTCTCGAATACTCCGAGCGGGTGGCGCTCAGTCTCGAACTGCGCGGTTTTTCGCCCAATTCCCGGCGAACGAGTCTTCGCGAGCCGCGCTTTGGCGCCACGGATATCATAGTTGTTGCCGCCGCTCTCTGCTGTGCCTCAGCCGCGGCATATATCCAGTGGGGGCGTCCCGCATGGTGATCAAAACGGCATCGCTTTCGGTCCGTTACCCGGCAGTGCAGCACCCGGCACTGAACGCTATTGACATGGAGCTGATCAAGGGCGAATGCGTACTTGTTTCGGGCCCGACCGGATGCGGCAAATCGACCCTTGGACTCGCTCTGTGCGGCGCGATACCCGGCGTCATCCATGCATACGTTGACGGAAGCATCACGATTGACGGACTCACATCTGAGAGTATCGACATTCGCAAAGCCTCTCGTAAAATCGGTTTTCTGCTGCAGAACATCGAGCACCAGATATTCACCGATACGGTTGAAGACGAAATCGCCTTCGGCCTGGAGAATCTCGGTATCGCGCGTGCGGCTATGCCGGAAAAGATTTCCGCGGCACTCGCGTTGATCCAGGCGGGACATCTCGTCGGACGGACTCTGTCCACACTCTCAACCGGGGAACGGCAGCGCGTGTTATGCGCCGCCATCGCGGCCCTGGGACAGCCCGTGCTCATGCTCGATGAGCCGCTGGCATATCTTGACAGGAAGGCGCAGCAACGGTTGCTTTCCATGCTGCGGAAGCTTGCCGACTCTGGCGCATCGGTGCTCATGTTCGAGCATCGACGCGATATCGCACACCGAGTAAGCGACCGTGAGTTGTTTATGCGTGAAGGGCGACTGTGCATGGCCGAACCGCCGCATACTGTTTTTGAACCGGCCCCCGATGCGCCCTCAGGCGGAGAAGTCCGCTGTGCCATCGATACCGTTGCGTTCGGCTACGGCCCGGCGCCGCTGTTTTCAGGGCTTTCGTTCGAGGTCCGTGCCGGGGAAAGCATGCTGCTGCTTGGCGACAACGGCGCCGGCAAGACAACGCTGCTGTCGCTCATCATGGGTCTGTTGCGGCCCCGCCGGGGAACAATCGTCACCTGCGGAAAACAAACACACGATACTCGGCCACGGGTGCTGGCGCAAAAAGCCGCATACCTGTTTCAGCAGCCGGACCATCAGTTGTTTTGCGCGCAGGTACGTGACGAACTCATGCTGCAGTCCACTGACAATGCCGCAATAGAGCGTGAACTGGACGATCTGGCCCTGGGAGAACTTGCGGACAGGCATCCTCGCAGCCTGTCAATGGGACAGAAGCGCCGGGTGACGATTGCCGCGGCCCTGGCCCGAAAACCCGCGCTTCTGTTGCTCGATGAGCCCTC
This sequence comes from uncultured Anaerolineaceae bacterium, assembly GCA_964417785.1. GTDB lineage: Bacteria > Chloroflexota > Anaerolineae > Aggregatilineales > Phototrophicaceae > DAOTUL01. The sequence goes on from CAYQJO010000275.1 coordinate 3,919, forward strand.
GGTGGGGCAGGATGACGCGAGCCTGGCCCTGGTAATACGACGTCTGAACAGGTACGTTGCGGCCGGCGGCGCGCTGCTGTGCGCAACGCACGACGGCAGGGTCGCACGCGCGCTCGGTGTCAGGACTGTCGTGATTGCGAACGCACAAGCAACGTATGGAGGACGGGAATTGGCGCAAAACTATTTCGAACCGAACACAAACAATAAACAACAGGAGCTATCATGAAGCGGAATTTCTATGGCGGATATGGATGGTGGGCATTTCTGGTTGCAGGTTCTCTCTTTCAGGTTATGGCCGAAGACAGCACTGCAACCGCCATGCAATTGGACAGTCTTCCGGCGGGTTCGACAGAAAAACCGGTAGTACACGAGCTTGATCGGATGGTGGTGACTGCCACACGAACGCCCAAGAAACAGGAAAACGTTCCCGCGACAGTCACGGTCATTCACCCGGAAGACATTGAAGCAACCCCGGCACAGACTGTGGGCGACCTGCTGGGAACGCTGCCCGGCGTGCAAGCTTCCGAGCCGCAGGGAGTCGGCATGGTCACACCGCAGTCGCTGCGAATCAGGGGAAACGGGTTTCCCGGCCATGCGTTGATTCTGCTCGACGGGCAGCCGATAAACACGCCCTATACCGGGTATGCCTATGTAACGACAGTGCCGGTACGCGCGGTGAGGAATATCGAGGTTGTCAGAGGAGCGTACTCCGCGTTGTACGGTTCCTCAGCCGGAGGGGGTATCGTAAACATAACCACTAAAGACGGCAGCGACGGCAGCTACATCGAGCCGTGGGGAAAACTTGGCACGTTCGGACGGTATGATTTCGGCTGCGACCTGGGGTTGAGTCTCGGCGATTTTTCACTCGGCGCATTCTATGATCACAAGAACACCGGCAACTTTTATCTCTATGACGACTTCGGCGCAGACACCGTCAACTACGATCACAAACACGACCGTGTACATGCCAATCTGCGATACGGTCCTTCGGAAAAATCGGTCTTCCACTTGTCAGGCGGTTTCACCCGCGGGGAAACAGGGTTCGGCGTCGGCAGTAACCTCAAACTGGACAATCACCAGGATGTCATGCATCCGTATGTCAACCTGCGCGGCTCGGTCAGCCCGACGGACCATTTGGACATACATGCGCAGGCCGATTGGATCCGGTCGCATCACAACTACTATGGTGAAACACTCGACCAGATTCTGCGCCCGCAGTTCGGGCCGCCGGAGTTCATCTACAAGGCGTCTCTTAACGACACTCGCGCCGACCGTATCCGCGGCCTGGCAAACGCAAGTTATTCGTTCACGAAAGAACACGTTGTCATCGGCGGAATCGAAGGCTCGCTGAACAGCGCCTCCAAAGAGATTCGCGACGCCAATGCCGACACGCTGCTCAATGTGCAGGGGCGTGCGGGTGAATCCGGCGAAGAATCCGACTATCTCGCTTCATTGTTCGCACAGTATGACGCAACATTCTGGAACCGCTTTGAAATGGTAATCGGCGGAAGACTCGACCACTACGGGGAGTGGGGGTTGGAGTTTTCACCAAAGGCTGCTTATCGTCTGCGGATAATCGATAAGTTGGGTCTGGTTGATATTCTCGACGCCAAGGTGTCGGCCGGACGCGGGTTCCGGGCGCCGTCACTGAGCGAACTGCATTCGCCGCCCTGGTCTATTGCTCCCTACATTGTGTACCAAGGTAACCCCGAGCTTC
>CAYQJO010000276.1:0-5595 GCA_964417785.1 uncultured Anaerolineaceae bacterium
GTTTACCCTTGTTTGAATTCCTCTCAAAACCGGAAGTTGTTTTTGCACAATCCCTTAATCGTGCCGCACAGCGGACGATGGTACACGAACTTATAGGTGATCTTGCCGATGGTAATCTTGCGATGTTTCTTGTCCGGTGTTTCATCGTGAAGTTTCCATCCTGCTTGCTTGAGGATAAAAAACCGGTGCCATGCGGCACCGGTCCGAATCCTGAGCAGTGGTGGAGGCTATGTATGCAGAGCGACTTCAGCACCAATTGTCACAATGAAACTGGTACGCTGCACCCGCATACCAGGAATATACGCAGCAATACTGCTGGGAGAACCGATCAAGTGGCTGGTCTGGGTCGCTTCCTCGACATCAGTCTGGGTCGCCCAACGGACAATCAAATGTGCGGTTTCGCGATCATCGACCTGCTCGAGCAGATGTGCCGAGACAAAACCGCGCCGGTTGCGAACTTCGGGAAGATACGTTTCAGTAATCAAGGTACGGAGCTTATCAATGCCCCCTGACGGAACTTTCATCGTAATAATTTGCGCAAACATTGCCGCATTCCTCCAGATATTATTTGGTAGTCTAATTATATTGCAAGACGGATGTTTATATAATAACAACAATTTTTATTCTGCCTGCACGATACCAATTCAGGGTCGATTGATCGAATTACAATAAAGACAAGATTATCGCTGCGTTGTTGATTCAGTTAGTAAATGGTTGGATACAGGAAAAACAATTGAGTTACCATCATGATTCCCCTCATTTCAACCGATATATAAATTATGAATTAAACTTTTGTTGGAAACAATCAAGATCATGAAAATTGTAAATTCTTTAATTTTACTCTCATTTTGCGAGGCAGGTACAGACGGTTCCATCATAATTTCGATGAATAACCGTTAATGCAAATCGAACGATACTTGGTTTCACAAGTGAGTGACAAGAAGACCCCACCAGGGCGGTATTCTGCTCATAGATAGGTCACGATTGATCGTATGCCGTTTGCCACACACGACTTTTATGCTAATTTTCTAATTACGCAAACATACACTGGCAGAAAACAGGGTACACTATGGATTGATCTTTGTTTGCATTTCGTTTGCCTATCGTATCAATGCTTGACACAGCCTTGTTACTTTTCATATAATCCTAACGTAGGTCGTAAAAAACCTGTAGGCTCCTTAATTTTACGCTACTCTGCTAAGGCCCACACATGAAGCATTCTGGCTATGTGAACAACCGGGTCCTGAAACTCAACGTAGGTTTCCTGCTCACGACTGGTCCGGGCCACAACCATAATTCAACACTCGACATCCCGGCTGTTCGCGTTACGGACGATTTGATCCTGAATTATATTCGCGGTCCGCTCCGGTTAAGCCGGACCAAAGAAGGTATTCTGGTACAGGCCCAACTGGAAACATCGCTCGATGATGAATGTCATCGCTGCCTGGACCCCATTGACCATGAGATCACGCTCAAACTGGAAGAGTTGTACGCTTACCACACCGATTACGACGCCGAATTCCGCATTGACGAGGATGGCATCCTGGACCTGGCTTCTCTGCTGCGGGAGGAGGTTTTAATCGAAAGGGATTACAGCCGACCATGCCGATTGAACGAGGAAGGAGCTTGCATCAAATGTGGCCGCACCCTGAGTGACATAACCGGCGAGGATTCTGAAGACTCTATCGATCCGCGTTTAGCCGAACTGAAAAAGCTTCTTGACTCCTGATGATAGTTCTCTCAGTGGGGGACCATAGCTGTGACTGATTTCAGCAATGACTTTAGTTCCGAACTAGATGTTATTTCCGGAATGGATTTCCTTGAAGGCGATGACCGCGACAGTGAACGCTTCACTGACTTTGCCTTTGATGACGAGATCACCGAAGAGGACGACTTCGATCTCGATGACGATCTCGATGATGATGATGATGAAGACGATTACGATTTATCCAGTCTGTCATCCAACGACACCGTGGGTCTCTACCTGCGCGAGATGGCGCGTGTCCCGCTTCTGACCACCGAGGAAGAGATTGATCTGGCGATGCGCCTGGAAACTGGTCTCGACTGCGAACAAAAACTGCGCCAGGAGCCGACCAGTCCGCGTGCAACCGAATGGAAGATGTTGATCCAGGACGGGATCAACGCCCGCGAACACCTGATTAAAGCCAACACCCGGTTGGTGGTCTCCATCGCCAAAAAATATATGACACGCGGCGTTCCCTTCCTGGACCTGATTCAAGAGGGCAATCTCGGTTTGATGAAAGCCGTAGAGAAATTCGACTACCGGCGTGGCTACCGCTTCAGCACCTACGCTACATGGTGGATCCGCCAGACGATCACCCGCGCTATCGCCGATCAGGGACGCACCATCCGTGTGCCGGTCCACATGAGTGACCGTATCCGACGACTGTACCGAGTCGTGCGCGAACTGGAACAGGAATACGGTCGCAAGCCCTCACTGGAAGAAATCGCCAGAGAGATGGACCTGGAACCGCGTAAAGTCCAGTGGATGCTGAAAGTCTCGTGGCAGCCGCTCAGCCTGGAGCATCCAGTCGGTGAAGATGACGACAGCGAATTGGGGAACTTTATCGAAAACGACTCACTGCCCACCCCGGCGCAGAGCGCTTATAATAAGATGTTGCAGGAAAAAATCGAAGAACTGCTCAACACACTAACACCGCGTGAAGCCCGTATTTTACGGCTGCGCTTTGGCTTGCAGAATGGACGGAGCTACACGTTGGAAGAGGTCGGGCAGAAATTTGGCCTCACCCGTGAGCGCATCCGCCAGATTGAAGGCCGTGCGCTGCGCCGGTTGCGCCATCCACGCCGGAGCCGTCAACTCCGCGATTATCTCTAGTACACATAACCCAAAACACCCCCGTAATCGGGGGTGTTTGCGGCAGCACACCCTTACTCAGAAATCGGTTGGTCTTCTTCGACCATCGCTTCAACGACTTCCTGGTCATCTTCATCTTCATCTTCATCTTCATTTTCACCGATCCCGACGGCGATCTCGGCCAGCACGCCACGCGACTCGGCACCCGATTCACGACGCTCGAGCATCCACTCTTCCTGCTCATCGACCGTCACATCATCAACGCTCAAGGCGATACGTTGGCGCTCCGGTTCGATGCTGATGACGCGCACCAGAATGTCGTCACCTTCGCGCAGCAGGTCGCGGGGATTACTCGTGCCAAACATGGTCATCTTGCTCATATGGACCAGACCCTGGAGGTCGTTCGGAAGCTGCACAAACACGCCAAAGTCCACCACATTCGTGACCACACCCTGCACCAGATCACCTTCACGGTACTCTTCCAATACCGTCGCCCAGGGATCGGGCAGCAGCGCCACACGGTTCAGGCTGATGCGATTGTCTTTCTCTTCGATGCCGTCAATGATGACCTCGACTTCGTCTCCGACCGACAGCACCTCGCCCGGATGGTTAATGTGGCGGTGATCCAGCTTGGAGATGTGGATCAGACCATCGACACCACCCAGATCGACGAACGCGCCAAACTTGACAATGCTGACAACACGCCCCTTGATCTGCTGGCCGACTTCCAGTTCCGACATACGGCGCTGTTCGGCGTGGGCGCGGGCCAACCGTTCCGAGAGAATCAGACGGTTGCGCTTGCGGTCGATTTCGATGAACTTGAGCGGCAGCACCTCACCGATGATCCGCTGCTTGGCGTCGTGCAGTTCATCATCCGATGTGAAACGCGGCAGGCTGATGACATGCGACTGCGGGACAAACCCGGTTAACCGTCCATACTCGACCAGCAAACCACCGCGATTCGCATCCACCACGCGAGCCTCGACGATACCCTCGGTCTCCTTGATGTCGCCGGCCTTGGTCCAGTCTTCCAGTTCCAGCGCCCGGTTGATCGAAACGATCAAATCGCCGTTTTCGTTTCGGGGCTGCAAAACATAGGTCAGGATGTCGGAACCCGGGACAATTTTTTCCTTGAGTTTGTCATCCAACAGGCCAATATCCCGCCGGGGGACAATGGCATCACGCTTTTGACCAACATCGACCAGAATCTCATCTGCCGACACACTCAAGACAACGCCTTCAAGAATCTGGCCGCGATAAGGCATATCGTAGCTGTACGCATCCAGCATATCGGCAAAGGTCTGATCTTCGCTGGTTTCGTAGGGGGTATTTGCGATCACTTGTACTCCTTATACACTACAAAAAAAACCGCTGCTCAGGATCGGCGGTTTTATCATGCAGTATGGCTGATGTGGTTGAAAGATGAGCGAAGCGGTTTTTATCTACCGCACGACATACAATCCAGGCCGATCTAACTATGTGCTATTTCATGCGCCCATTAGTGTAGCATATCTAAGGCCAGTATCAAGACTTGGTCGGCGGCTTCACCCACAAACACAGTGCAACTTCCACCAGAACCAGCACCACACCGGCAAAGATCACCGGCTGGTAACTGCCCATCAGGTCGTAACTCAGGCCAAAGATAATCGGTCCCAGCGATGTCCCAACGACGAGGATGGTGATGGCAAAACCCCGAATCGCACCGTGATGCAAGCGACCGAATAAATCGGCCCATACCGTACCGTCGAAGGGGCCGCCGATACCCATAATCAAGCCGAAACCGACGGCATAGATCACCAGCATCCACATTTCAACCATCACCATCGACACCAACATGGTACCGATGAGCGCTAGCAGTTGGGCAATCAGCAGGTAGTTGGGCTTCAGCCAGTCTATGACACGTCCGACGACCATGGTCATTCCCGCCGAAATCAAAGACACATAACCGAAGGTCTGTGCCGCCACTTGCGCGGAATGTCCGACCTGCTCAAATACCGACACCTGATGGAACACCAACCCGGTCATCCAGGAACCGACCAGAAACCGCCCGAAAAGGAACACCCGGAAGAGGGTCGTCTGTTGGGCTTCGGCCAGGGTCCAGTTTTCCTCATCGTCCTCGATTTCATCGTCCACACCGACGACCGGCACGGCAGCCCCGTCGGGAAGCAGGCCGTACTTCTCCGGCTGGTCGCGCATAAGCAATCCCCACAACGGGATCATAACCACGCCTACCCCTACCCCCAGGATGATCCAGGTGGTGCGCCAGCCAAAAGTCTCGATGGTGGTTTGCAGCCAGGGTAAATACAGCCAGCGGAACAGCGCAAATCCCATCAGTGCCAACCCCATCACCCAGCCGCGCTGGAAGCGCCACCAGCGGGCAATGGCCGTGCTGCTGACCAGAAACAGCGATCCCTGACCCAACAGACGGATCAGGAGGAAGCTCAAGAACAGGGTCAGTGGTCCCATAATGGCCGAAAGCGCCACCAGAACCAGCGAGAACAGCACCACCACCACAAAGCCAACACGGCGGTTGCCATAGCGGTCCACCTGCTTGCCCACCCAGGTGAGACTGAGGGCGGCAACAAATGTCCCCAGGCTGAAGAGCGACGATACAATTGTACGGGCCAGACCTTCCGAGGCTGCCAGTGGATCGAGAACCTCAAAAGGCGTCAGATAGGTGTTGACCTGACCGTAAAACTCGTCAATATAATGGTCGATGAACAATGACACGGTGAAGGATTGACCGGGCGATGTCGCCA
>CAYQJO010000277.1:0-5589 GCA_964417785.1 uncultured Anaerolineaceae bacterium
AGTTCAGACATGTTTGTTTCTCCTGTTATCGATGTTTACAGGATGCCACAAACAGTCCGGATAGGACGCCGCCTGTCCCTACGGGAACGCCCCATCCTTTTGGGTAGGTCGATTAATTCGCTGGCACCGGTGCGATGAAATATCCGTCCGCGTCGCCTTCGGCCACCCAACCGAACAAGGTGCCATCCAGTTGGATTTGCCACCAGGTATACCCATCGGCACAGGTCGGACCGCCGACAACATCGAAGACCGTACCTTCAGGGATAATGCGGGCGACAGCGGCACTGGTCGAGGCGCGATCCCGAATATTGAGTGGTGCGCCGGTGGTGAAGGTCACCTGCCCGGTCATGCCGACCCGCATCTGGCTTGGTGGTGTGCCGGGACATACCACCGTACCTGTACCCGGTGTAATCGATGATGGTGGCGGGGTTGTCGGCACGGGACCACCCACACCACCGTCTGCCACATATGCCCACTCGTTGAGTGCGACTTCGCTCAGGATGGGAGTCCCAGCCGACAGCCTCGCCCAGACAAAACGTGCCTCACCGTTTCGCGGCGGACCGTTCCAGATCAAACTGCGACTGGCAGCGTTCTGGTGGTAGATGACATCAAAACCGGAGGCTGCCGGGGAGATGGACAGCATCCCGCCAACAGTGCCGATGGCTTCCGTATACTCGGATGAAAGTTGCAGCGGCGGCACTGCGGGCTGCGTCAGATCATACATGGCCCAGTTGAAACCTTCAGATGTTGGACTGGTGCGGAAGATAATACGCCTGCCACCGTCGGCCCACGAAGCGCCCAGATGATAAGCGGCACCGTTAGTATAAGCCGACGATGGTGTGCCGCCGGGAGCCTGCACCGCGATAGCGTTGAACACTGGCACCATCGAATCCTGCGGCAGTGATGGCACGGCAGGGTCGCTGTAGGCATATACCATTTCACCCGTCTCCGGCAGGACATCCGCGCCAGAGAAAACATAGGGACTTTCTTCTAACGTTCCCACGCTCAGGTTCCAGGCAAAGGCCGGATAACTGTCTGCACCACCGGCAAATTGAAGCACAAGCTGGACATGCAAACCCAGATCACTCCCCAGGAAAACAGGCCGCGCCAGGAAAGAACCGCCGGAACCCGACGTTGCATCGCGCAGAGATGTGCTGACCGAAGCGGGCATTGACGATGCCACCTCGCTGTTGGTGATCTGCCCGATGACCGAACTGGTCCCCAGATCGATCACCACAACACGCCACTCACTGCGAGCCGGGTCCTGGTTCTGGCTTACGCCGACCGCTGCCAGCGATGACGTCGGATTGAACACACCCAATGTGATACCCTCGCTTGTGCCAGCGCGGAAAACTTCGTTGAGCGTTCCGGTGGCAAAATCATAATGCAGTAGTGCGGAATCACCGGCAGCGAGCGAAACTGCCTGGAGCAGGTGCCGTCCATCGTGCGAGATAACCATCTGAACATTGCGCGGCAGGGCTTCACCGCTGGCTTCAGGCCGCTTGATCGTGACTACCGGACCATTCTGATTCAGCAGATAGAAGAGATCGGTGCCGTCCAGGTAGACCCAGGTATAGACATCCGACGCTGGCAGCGCGATGCTGTCGCCTGTAACCACCGGGGCAGTGGGTGCGGTCTGGGCATCGTCACTACGGTAGATCGGACGGCCATCGGCCCCACAAAGCACCAGCCGTGTGCCATCACCGCTCACACGATAATCGTATTCAACGGTGTTGACGGTAATATCAATCTGGAAGGCCCGGTTGGGCGTCGCTGGATAGGCAACATCGGGAGTGGGGCAACCAAAACCAGCATCGGCGTAGATTTGCTCCGCCCATCGCCAGAAGGAATTCTGACGGGTGACCGGTCGGTCCAGGCCCAGATACTCTGTCAGATGGGCCATGGCCTCATCCACCCGATCCAGCACAATCTGATCCTGGGCGACTGTCGGAATCACGAGCAAGGCCACGATCAGCAGAATAAAAAGGGTACGACGCATGAATACCTCCTTTATACGATTTCTTTTCCTTATGATTATGGTGAAAACGCGACTCCACCGCCAATCCTGTCGTATACTATTTGGAGGACGAATTAACAATGAGGTAAAAGGTGGTCGATATTCCGCATACGTTAACCCGTCAGCGGGCGCTGATGCTGACGTTCACTGCGTTGGTGATTGTGTATTTAATATGGAATGTGGCGGCGCTGGCCCCATTGGCCTATCCCTTCCGCCTGTTCGTGACCTATGTGCATGAGGCCGGTCACAGCCTGATGGCACTGCTCAGCGGCGGCAAAGTGGTTGAGTTCAACGTCTCACCTGATGGTACCGGCCTGGCCCGCACGGTTGGTGGATCGCGGGCGCTGATTCTGCCGGCGGGTTATCTGGGAGCGGCGTTTTTCGGCGCGGTTCTCTTCTTCCTGGTGAACACCACCCGGCGCACCCGCACCCTCTCGATTGTATTGGGAATCGGTCTGGTCCTGCTGACCATCGCCTATGCCCGGCCCGGCGATGATGGGGCATGGACCGCGATTATCATCGGCCTGTTGATGGGATTGGCCCTGATCGGTACCGGATGGCGCTTCAGCAGCGAACTGAATCTGCTTGTGTTGAGTGTGCTGGCGATCATGACAGCACTGAATGCCGTGCTGGACATCACCCTGCTCGTCCGTTACGCCGACCTGGAGATGGTCACGAAGAACGGCATTGTCCGCAACGACGCGGCGGCTTTCCATGCGGAAGTGGCATCGTTTTTACCGGCGTCGGCCTGGGCGCTCCTCTGGGCGGCCATCGCCGTTCTGATGATCGGGACGTCGGTCTATTACAGCGTCTTGCGGCCTCTGTTCAGCGATGACGACAGTCGGCACCGCAGCGAAGACGTCGAGATCGACTTCTCGCAGTTTACCTAAATCTGCCCGATGACCACATGGGGGGCGGTCGGTGTATCGCTCCCCTGGACCGGTTCCGGGCTGATGCCAATGGCGTCAAATGCGGTGATCGGTTCCGGTGACTGAAACACCAGCGTCCCTACACCGCTCTCATCAATGTCAAAATGACCCAGGCTGATCTCCTGCCCGTCCCGGACCAGCCACAATTGATAGACCTGATCGGTTGGCAGTGCGGGGAGTCCCTCGGCAAAAAGCGAGCCGATTTCGGTCTCCGAACTCCACACGATGCGAGCGATGGCGGTTGTCGGTCCGGCGTCGGTCGCCAGCAAATTGCGATGATGCACATGCTCTGAATCGGTCACAAGGACGCCAACTTCGGTCGGTTGGGGAACCGAGAGCATGCGGATTAACTCATTCTGGTCACGCCGTAGTTGATCGGCCTGTAATGCCCAGTAAAGGTTGGTAATCGCCAGAAAAACCACCGAAATGACGGCTGCCGCCAGTGCGACTTGCCATGTCCAGTTGCGTCGCTGGGGCAGTGGTTGGATGTTGGCCGGTGGAGCGGGTACAGGTTCAGGTGGAACAATGGTTGGATCGCCCAGTTCGATTCCGGCAAACAGGGCCATCGCCTGGGAATCGCTTAACTCATCTTTCTCCGGCACCAGATGTCCTATCATCTGCGACAGCGCCAGAAATTCGCTCAATTCCTGCTGTAATTCAGGACACTCTACCAGCGCCGCCTGCACCAACCGGGTCTCGGTCGGGTCGGTCGCGCCAACACTGTAGGCAGGGATCAACGCCCGGACTTTTTCACAATCTGCTTTAACGCCGTTTGCTCTCATCATCACTCCGGTCGGACCTCCTCAACCGCCTTGAGCCAGGCAGCTTTTAGTTTTTCCAGGCCGAGGCGGAGTCTGGATTTAACCGTCCCCAGGGGGAGGTTGAGATGGTCGGCGATTTCGCTGTGGGTCATGCCGCGAAAGTACGCCAGATAAATGATCTGCCGTTGTTCGCGGGGCAGCCGGGCGACGATACGACGCAGCAGACGCCCATCCTCGCGCTGGTCTTCATCCGAAGACTGGGGCAGCAAATGGCTCAGGTCTTCCAGCGGACGCTGCGCCAACGTCGGTTGGCGATGCTCGCGGCGCAGGCGGTCAATGGCGGTATAGCGAGTTACACTCAAAACCCAGCTCGAAAAATGACCTTTTTCCGGGTCCCATTTTTCCGGCCAGCGCCACACCTGGAAGAAAACATCCTGTGTGACTTCTTCTGCCCATCCTGTTTGCCGCAGCACCCTCAGCGCCATACCATATACCAGATTGTAATGCTGCCGGTATAACTCAAGCAAAGCTGATTGATCCCGGTCAGCAATCCGCCGAACTAAATCGGCCTCTTCGGCGTGTGAGTATTTCGACATGTTTCACAATCCCTGTGTGATCACGATTGTAACACCAGATAATAGACAACTAAAAGGGCGATAAAGGCTTTCTCATTTTGTGATCCAATCGCTGTAATAGAGCGTTAGCTATGGTGTAAGCAATTAAACCAAAGGAGTGTGCAATGCGTAAGTTGAGTCTTTTGCTCGTAGCAGTAATCATGGTCCTGATGTCGGTCGCCCCGGCGCTGGCACAGGACGAAGGTAACATTGTCGATGTGGCCGTTGCCAACGAAGAGCTTTTCTCGACACTCGTGGCTGCGGTCCAGGCTGCTGATCCCGCCATTCTGGAAACCCTGACCGGTCCTGGTCCCTACACCGTTTTCGCACCAACTAATCAGGCTTTTAGCAATCTGTTTGATTTCCTGGGTGTGACGCCGGAAGAACTGCTGGCGAACACCGAACTGCTGACCACCGTGCTGCTTTACCATGTGGTGGAAGGTGAAGTTCTGGCCGAGCAGGTGGTCGGTCTGGACGGCCAGAGCGCCCCGACTCTGCTGGGTGAGGGCGGCATTGCCATCAGCATCCAGGACGGCGCTGTGATCCTGAACGATGTGGTCGAGGTCATCACCACCGACATCCCGGCCAGCAACGGCGTGATCCATGTAATCGACGATGTGCTGCTGCCCCAGTCAGTGCTGGACAGTCTCAGCGCTGAGCCGGAAGAAGAGATGATGGCTGCTGACGAATTCGTCAACATCCGCGTGGCCCACTTCTCGCCCGACACCCCGGCGGTTGATGTTTACGTGAACGGCGACGCCGCTATCACCAACCTGGCCTTCCCCGACGTGACTGACTTCATCACGCTTCCGGCTGGCACCTACGAAATCGCAGTTGCCCCGGCTGGAACCTCCATCGATCAGGCCGCCATCGGCCCGGCTGACTTCGACCTGCCCGCTGGTGAGTTTGTCACCGTCGCCGCCATCGGTTCACTCAACGCCGGTACGCTGGCACCCGCTATCTTCGTCAAGGACTTCAGCCCCATCCCCGAAGGCAGCGCCCGTGTCGTCGTCTTCCACGGCATCGAAGACGCTCCGGCAGTCGATGTCCGTGCCGGTGACAGCGTGTTGATTAACGGCCTGGCCTACCCCGGTTCCTTCATCACCGCTGAAGGCACCCCTAACGATGGTGCCTTTGAACTGGATGTTCCGGCTGGCACCTATGATCTTACCGTCACCCCGACTGGCGCGACCACGCCCGTCGTGCTGGACCTGAGCGGCACCACCCTGGAAGCCGGTGTGTACTATCTGGTGGCCGCCGTCGGCACG
>CAYQJO010000278.1:0-5573 GCA_964417785.1 uncultured Anaerolineaceae bacterium
GACGCTGTGGGGATTGGCGCTGTATCTGGTGGCACCCTATCCCATGCGCGATCTGGCCCTGCTGGCGGTCGCGCTGGCGCTGACCGGATGGCTCCACCGGGCGGCAATCCCCCAACCAGCGTTGACCGGCGGCGCGGCGGCGCTCGTCGTCCTGGCGCTCACGCTGTCACCGGGTATTCTGCCCGCCGATGCCGGTGAGTATCAGGTGGTAGCCGCCGAGTTCGGTATCGCCCATCCACCCGGCTATCCTTTATATACGCTGCTTTCCGGCACCTTCGCCCGCCTGATCCCGTTGGAGACGATGGCATGGCGGGTCAACCTATTCTCGGCATTGATCGGAGCGCTGGCAGTGGCCGTCACGGTGCATATGGTCCGCCGCGAAACGCGCAATGATTGGTCCGGTCTGCTGGCAGGCGCGGTGCTGCTGACGGCGACGACCTTCTGGATGACCGCCACCCAGGCCAGCATCCGCCCACCGACGGTGTTGTTCACGGCGCTGATGCTGGAAGCGGCGCTGGCATATCGGCATGCGGCGGGCCGGTTTGCGCTGCTGCGATTCGGTCTGGCCGCCGGATTTGGTGTGGCCCATCACGGATCGATTTTCTTCATCGGGCTGGTTTTTGCCCTGTGGATGGCGCTGGCCGGGTGGCGACACTGGCGGCAGTGGTGGATCGCGCTGGCAGCGGCACTGGCCGGACTGCTGCCCATCGTCTATTTACCCCTGCGCGATGGGGCCTTCCTGGCACCGGAATATATCACCACGCTGGATGGGCTGCGCTACCATGTGCTGGCGCAAGGCTTCGCCGGGGATATGTTCGCACTGGCAAGACCGGACCTACTGGCCGACCGTGTGCAGGTGATGATCGAGGTGTTTCGACTGCAATGGCCGCTGGTGATTTTGCTGCTGGCGCTGGTCGGGTTGATTATCACGCTGGTGCGGGATCGCTGGCTCGGAAGCATGCTGCTGGTGGCGCTGGCGGTGCATACCTTTGTCGCGGGGACCTATCGCGCTCCGCAGATCGTAGAATATACGTTACCGGCGTATCTGGTGCTGGCGGTTTCGGTGTCAGGCGGACGCGCCCTTGCGCGTCCCTACGGACCGGACGATATTCAGGTCGATGGGTCCAGGTCAGGCGGACGCGCCCTTGCGCGTCCCTACATTGATGGGACTCTTCTTCCCATGATGTTCGCGGCGCTTACCCTTTTCGGGGTCATGGTCGGTTTTGAGCGCGGATTGACCACCATGCGGCGGCTGGCATCGGTAGAGGAAGCGCGGATCATGGCCGAGCGGGCGCTGGATCAGGCCGATGACGGGACGATCATTCTATCCAACTGGCACCGGGTAACACCCATCTGGTATCTGCAACAAGTGGAGAACACGGGGCGCGATAATCCGGCCTACTATGTGGCCTCGTCCGGTCGATTCAGCACCCCGATGGACGAATGGGCCGCCGCCATCAGCGAAAACATGGTGAGCGCTTCGGTCGTGGTGACACAGCACTTCCCGGAGACCTTTCGCTTCCTGCCCTACCCCATTGAGAACGATATTGTGCGCCAGCAGCCACGCCCTGCCGGTACAGCGGAACCGATCTACCGCACTGGTCCGGCGGCACTGACCGGCGCGGACTTCCCGGCAGCATCCGGCAGCGGCGAGACCGTCAGCGTGACATTGGACTGGCGGTTGGAGCAGGCCGTCGATTTCGGCACGCTGACCGGCTATATTCATCTGGGTGCGGCTGATGCGCCGCCGCTGGCTCAAATTGATCTACCCTTGCAGGTCAACGCCGCCGGAAGTGTGCGTATCCGTTACGATCTGTTCATCCCGCCGACCGTCCCGCCAGGGACGTGGCCGGTTTTCGCCGGGGCCTATGGACCGGATGGCGGTGCGCCGCGAGTGCAAATCGGCACGATAGATGTGGGACCGGCGGCCTATCCACTACCGACACAGCACCCACTCCATATCGATATGGGCGCGGCAACTTTGCGCGGATGGGATTACGATACCTCACAGCCGGAGGCCGCCCGGTTGTATCTGCATTGGCAGATAGACGATGGGTTCACCGTGCGGGTAGCTGACAGCGGCGATCAGGTCATCTCGACACAGACAGCATATCCTCATACCGGACGGCCAGAGACTGACAGCGGACGGCCAGAGACTGACAGCGGACGGCCAGAGACTGACAGCGGACGGCCAGAAGGCCGTCCCTACTGGACGAGCGCCCATGTGCTGCCGCCCAATCTCGTCGACGATCTGCGTGTTGAGGTGGTTCACAATGATGAGGTGGCCGGGTCCATGCGGCTGCCCACCCTGCCCCACGATGAACGTTATGTCATCTTTGGCGATCTGGCCGCGCTGGTGGGATGGGACCTGGAAGCACGCGCTGATGGCACCTATCGCCTGACGCTGGACTGGCTGGCGGCGGGCGCATCGCACAGCGAAATCGCCATGAGCTTCGGCGCGGCGTTTGGCGATACCCCGCCGATCACCGATGCCATTCCCACCACCAAATGGGCTTACGGTCACCGGATTCGCAGTGTGCAGACGTTTCAATCACAGCCGACAGACCTCAGCCTGTACGACAGCTTTACCGGGCGTTTTCTCTACGCTGCTGTATCCGGTGGAATTTCCCTGATCTTATCGTTATAATATGCGCGTTCTGGTTGGAACTATCGGAAGGTCTGATAATGCGGCGACTAAGTGTACTGTTGATGGGACTGATGCTGGTCCTGATTTTCGCTCCGCATGTTGCAGCACAAACCAACACATTGACAAATCCGGGCATGGAACCGCCCTATAACGGATCGCCTCTGCGCTATGCAGCCAACGGCTGGAATATCTGGGTCGGCGGCGGCAGCCCGGACTTCTACCCGGAGGAGTTCGGATCGGTCCGCTCCGGCACCCGCTCACAGGCGATTTTGACCGGTTTTGAGACATTCACCGCTGCTGTCTACCAGACGGTGACCACCATCCCGGCAGGATCACAGGTGCGAGCTTCAGCTTATGCACAGATTTTTGTCTCCGGCTCAGAAGAGGCCAGCGCGACCGAATCGCGGATGCGGATCGGCATTGACCCTAACGGCGGCACCAACCCCAACGACGGGGATGTGGTCTGGTCGGGCGAACAGCACATCCGCAACGGGCAGTCCGTCGGTGATGCCGCCTGGGCCACCAACTACAGTCAGGTTAGCGTGACCGCAACCACAACCGGTCCGAGCGTGACCGTCTTCCTGTGGGGGACTCAGCAGTGGGCGGCCACCGAACACCGGCAGTTCTGGGATGATGCGTCGCTGGTCGTAGTCGAAGAAGGCGACGGCACCGTGCCTGAAGGCGAAGACGGCAACGCTGAACAACCCTCCGTACCCGTGTTTGAATCGTCGTTTGCGGTGCCGGCTGGCGCACGCGAGGACGGTTCGATTGTCCATACAGTCGGCGAAGGCAACACCCTGTTCGCCATCGCCGTCGCCTACGGCATCACGGTCGATGAAATCCGCGAGTTGAACCCCGACATCGGCGAAGGCCGGTTCATCCGGCCCGGTCAGGAGTTATTGATCCGTCCGCCGACCGGCGCATCAGCCCAGACGGAAGAAGTCACCGCCGAACCAACACAGCCGCCACCAGCCGAGGGTCAGGGGGCGGCACCGACAATCCCGCCTTTGCAGCCGACAATCGCACCGACCTTCACCCCGGCGGTTGATCCCACAACGGCACCACCGGCTCCGGTGGAAGTGGCCGACGCGGGCGACACCGACGCTGATGTGACCGCCGTCTGCGTGAATATGTTCGACGATCTGAACTTGAACCGGGTGCAGGAAGCCGGTGAGAATCCGCTGCCGGGCGGCACCATCAGCCTGCTGCAAGACGGCACACCCGTCCAGTCGTTCGTGACCGATGGCTCACCGGCCAGCCTGTGCTTTGACGATATCCAGGCCGGGGAATACACAGCCACGGCCAGCCCACCGGCGGGCTACGGCCTGACCACCCCGGACCAGCTCAGGGTGCGGGTGGTAGCCGGTACACAGTTGAATGTCAATTTCGGTGCAGCCCAGGACGCGGGCGCAGCCCAGCCGCCACCAGCGGATACCGGCGACGCACTGGTCGAGGAGACCACCCCGTCCAGCAGCGACAGTGAGATGATAGAAAATCTCGGTATGCTGGTCTTCGGTCTGGCGGGGGTGGTCTTTGTGGGCGGTCTGGTCGCCACCCTGCTGCTGCGGCAGTAATCCAGCCATGACGATATTGCAAACGGGTACGCCGCGGCGTACCCACCCCTTGTTCTTGCTGGCGCTGGTGTTTATGCTGGCGGCTTGCGTTCAACAGAACCCGATCATCGTCTATGTGACCCCGACACCGGGTGCAACGGCGGTCTCAGCGACGCAGCCGACCGAGACACCCACTAACACCAGCGTACCACCGACGAACACACCGGTCCCGCCATCGGCGACGGCCACAGCCACCCAGACGACGATCCCACCCAGCGCGACACCCTCCCCCACCCATACACCGCTGCCGCCGTCGGATACGCCGACCAGCACAATCGATACTGAGGCGCAGGATTTCGGCCCCCTCATCGGGACGGATTATGTGCTGCCAACGCTGCCGCCGCCACCGACTGCCGCTCCGCCGGAGGTGCAGGGACAGGCGGAACTGCCCGAAGGCGCACTGGACCCGGCGTTCATGGGCATCCAGATCGACGCCAACCGGCAGCGACCGGCATGGGCTTACGCGATGGACCGCACCTCGCAGCTTGGTGTCGGATGGATCAAGTTGCAGGTGAACTGGAACAACTACCAGCGCGAAAGCGTGGATCAGGCTCCGGGTCCGGCGATGGAGGAACTCTCGGACCTGCTGAATGTGGCGGAGGAGCGCGGGATCAATGTATTGGTGAGTATCGCCAAAGCCCCGCCCTGGGCGCGGTCCACTGATGTCGAGGACGGCCCGCCGGATGATCCGCAGGTGCTGGCGGATTTCATCGTGTGGTTGTTCAACCAGCGCAGCGGCTTCACCATTGACGCCATCGAAATCTGGAACGAGCCGAATCTGGCGCGGGAATGGCGCGGGCAGCCGCTCAACGGGCAGTCGTACATGCGCTATTTCGACGCCGGGTATCAGGCGGTCAAGTCGGTGGCTCCGCAGGTGCGGATCGTGACGGCGGGATTGGCCCCCACCGGGGACACGAATGTCTCCCGTGATGACCGGGCTTACCTGCGCGAGATGTATGCGGCGGGGTTGGGCAATTACACCGATGTCGCGATTGGCGTGCATCCCTACGGTTGGTCGAACGCACCGGACGCCCGCTGCTGCAATACCATCGAGGGGCGCGGCTGGGATGATGATCCGCATTTTTTCTTTCTGGAGAACATTGACGATTACTACGCTGTGATGCGCGAGAACGGGCATGGCGAGCGGCAGATGTGGGTGACGGAGTTCGGCTGGTCCACCTGGGATGGCTATACTGGCGCACCGGCGGAGGAATGGCAGACCTACCTCAACCGCTGGGACCAGGGCAATTACATCCTGCGGGCGTTCCAGATCGGGCAGGAGCGGCCTGAGATCGGCGTGATGTTCCTGTGGA
>CAYQJO010000279.1:0-5556 GCA_964417785.1 uncultured Anaerolineaceae bacterium
GGATGCTCAAGCAAGCCAGAGTTGAATATGACTACATCAACATCCACGAGGATGACGAAGCCCGCCAGCGTGTGCGCGAGATCAACAACGGCAACGAGAGTGTTCCCACGCTGGTGTTTCCCGATGGCAGCACACTGACCGAACCATCAGGAATGGTGCTTCGCAAACGCTTGATCGCGGAAGGTTACACGGTGCCGGTGTCGGCCACCCTCATCGGCAACCCCTTCCCGATTGGGATCGGCTTGATTATCCTCTACGCGGTGCTGCGATTTTTCGATGTGATTTGACCCTTCTCGAACCGGCGATTCTGGTGTCTAATGGCACGCCCCTTTTGAGAATGGAGGTGCATCTTGCGACTGGGGATCGATTTCGGGACCACGAATTCGGCTATTTCGCTTTATGACGGCAGCCACCTGATCGCCATCCGCGCCGATCCAGATAACGAGAACCCCGATGTTCTGCCCTCACTGATTTACATCGACCGCCAGCATCAATCGGTAGAAGGTTTCGCTGCGGCGATGGCCTACCTTGAAAATGAGACCGGGCGCGAGGTGCGCTGGGAGCGCCGCCGCATCGGTGAAGTCGAGATTATCGCCGCCGGTTCGGGGGCCAGCCCCATCCGCTTCATCCAGGATTTGCATGCGCTGGTGGATATGGCCGCCAACGGTCGCCTGATGCAGTCGGTCAAGACGGCGCTGCGCTATCCCACCTACGATGGTACCCGCATTTTCGACCGTTTCTACACGCTGGATATGCTGATTGAAGTGCTGCTGCGGCGGCTCAAAACTCAGGCAGAGGCGGCGGTCGGCCAGCCCTGCGATGACATCATCCTGGGTCGTCCCGTCAAGTTCTCCGACAATCCGCGCCTGGATCGTCGCGCCGAGGAGATATTGTACAAAGCGGCCCGTGCCGCCGGATTCCAGGACATCACCTTCGATCTGGAACCGCTGGCGGTGGTGCATCTGGAGCATAGCGCCAGCGAAGAGCGGCAGATGGCGCTGGTGTTTGACTTCGGCGGTGGCACGCTTGACCTGACGGTAGCCGAGATCGGTGGGGTGGAGCCGCCGGACATCCTGGCGACACGGGGTGTGCTGGTCGGCGGCGATGATCTGGATAAGGCGGTGATGGCGAGTCTGCTCAAGTATTTCGGCAAAGATACGCAGGTAGGCCGGCAGCGCTATGAGTTCCCGTTTGAGATGCTGGACCTGCTCACCGCATGGCAGACCATGCCGGAACTCTCCCAGCCGCAGTTCATGGGACGAATCAAGGAATTCCAGCGAGAAAGCACCAACAAACCCGCCATGCGAGCGCTGGAACATCTGGTGTCGCGCAACCTGGGCTATAAGCTGTTCAAGGAGATCGAGCGCTGCAAGAAAGAATTGTCGAACAGCGTGGTTACCAAACTGCGCTTTGAAGACGGTCCCATCCAGATACGCGAAGTCATCACCCGTGAGCAGTTTGAGAAGATGATCGCCAGAGAAGTCGAAAAAGTGCGCGAGGGCATCGACGATGTGATGACGGCAGCGGGTGTCGATCAGGTGGATGTGGTGCTGCGCACGGGTGGTTCGTCGCTGGTGCCGGTCTTCCGCGATATGCTGGTGCAGCGGTTCGGCGCGGATAAGCTCAAAGACCTGGACCCACTGGTATCGGTGGTAGGCGGTATGGCCGTCATCGCCCAGGGTGACCGCTACGAATGCCCGGTGTATGCGATCCGCTACGATTCGGTTGATCCAGTGGGCGACATTCGCAATGGGGGCGACAGTGAATACGATCTCTACCGTTTGCGTGTCGGGGAACCAGTCTACGGCGATGATGATTTCATCCTGACGCGCTGCCCGGTGGTGCTTTCCGGCCTGCCGACTATCCGCACGGCCACCCGCGCCGATAACGCGATTACTGATCCCGAATTTCTCAGTTTTGAACTGCACCGTCCATGCCGCGTATATGTGGCCTTCGATCCGATGGCGTCACATCGACCGCGTTGGATGCATGGCTTTCAGCGCGAGGACATGCAGCTTGAGATGTACGAGGAATGGCGCGGTGAGCGGGCGCTCTACATCTACAGTAAGGAATTCGATGCCGGGCGCGTGGTCCTGGGCGGCAACAAGGCCATCGGTTTCCAGAGCGATCATCCCTCACTCAACTACACCGTCATTGTCCAGATTCTGGTCTGAACAACACACTGTAGCGGTTGAAGCCGTCAGCATCGTAGGTGGCGACCGGGCGCAGTCCGGTCACGGCGACCAACCGCCGGTGTTCGTCGTCGTCGATGTGGTGGCAGTAGCGCAGTGCGGTCTGGCCGCGCCGCCAGTCCAGCAGACAATCGCCCGCTTCGACCCGGTCTTTGAGATCGTCCGGCCAGGCGACGACCCGGCGGGCGAACCGCTCGTGATCCATAAATCGCCATACGGCGAAAGCCAGCCAGCCACCCGGTTTGACTCGATCCGCCAGAATGCGCACGAAATCGCGGCGCTGCTCGTTGCCGGGGATATGATGAAGCAGGCCAAAGGCCACGACCAGATCGTATTGCCCCTGGTCGGGCGGATACAGCACGATGTCGCGTTGTTCCAGTGTGATGGCGTCACCGGTCAGGGCGGCGGACGCATGGGCCAGCAAATCAGCGCTGCTGTCTATGCCGTGATAGGCAATCTGCTGGCCCAGGAAGACACCGAAACGCCCGTTGCCGCAGCCGACATCCAGCACTGTGCAGGGTTCGGGTAAGTTGATATGCCCCATCAGAATCATCCATCCCGGCCAGGGCTGGCGGCGGGTCTGGTCGAAGGCGTCGGCGGTGATGCGGTAGAAGTCCTGGTTGATGGCGTTCAGGTGTAGGCGGGTTGATTCATCCATACTTAGGTTTGAAAACTCGAACCAAATCCTTTGGGCAAAACAGCGAAATGTAAATAAACTTTAACTATGTCACAGAGGTTTGTGGAGTGTCGGTTTCTTGCTACACTCGTAATTCCTATAACGTTAGTGTCTGGATTGTAATGTCACAGAAGTACGAACTCGACTTGAATCTGCATGCTGAACCCGTTCTGGCGATTCTGTATGCGGTCATTGATGCGCCGGATAAGCTCTCGACGACAGCCTTCAACCGGCTGGTGCGCCGTTATCCGCGCCCGGATGGTGGTCTCTACAGCCGGACAGAGTTGATTCACGCTTACCGTGAACTGGCCGGTACAGCGGACCTGCCAGCGTACAGCGAGACGATTATGGACCGGCTGCGGCGCAAACCGGTGCGTACCAGTTCGGGTGTGACACCGGTCACGGTGTTGACCAAGCCGTTCCCGTGTCCGGGGACCTGCATCTTTTGCCCCAACGATGTGCGCATGCCCAAAAGCTATCTGGCCGATGAACCAGGGGCGCAGCGAGCCGAGCAGAACGGTTTTGATCCTTACCTGCAAACCTACACCCGGCTGCTGACCTACCGCAACCTGGGACACCCGACCGGCAAAATTGAGATTATCATTCTCGGTGGCACCTGGTCGTTCTATCCAGAGACGTACCAGATATGGTTCGTCAAGCGGATTTTCGACGCCATGCACGATTTTGGTCAGGGCATTGACCAGCGCGATGAAGTGCTGGCAGCTCTCAGACAGCAGTCGCTGTTTCATCCTGACCATGAGCGTCCCACCATCGCGGTCGATGGTGTCGCCATGCACCAGAGTTATAACCAGGTTGTGCAGGACATCTACCGCGCTGAGATGCACCGGTCGCACGAGACGGTCCGAGAGATCATCTCCGGCCAGCATGATCGCTCACCAGTGGATGAATACGCCACCTGGGATGAACTGGAAACGGCGCACCAGCAAAATGAGACGGCTCCGGTGCGCTCGGTCGGGTTGGTGGTGGAGACGCGCCCGGATCACATCAGCGCCGACGAGGTGCTGCGCATCCGCCGTCTGGGCGGCACCAAAGTGCAAATTGGCTTTCAGAGTCTCAACGACGAGGTGCTGCGGGCTAACAAGCGCGGGCATGATGTGGCCGCCACCCGCCGGGCGGTCCGGCTGCTGCGTCAGGCGGGTTTCAAGATTCACGCCCACTGGATGCCCAATCTGTACGGCTCATCGGTCGAGGCCGACATCGAAGATTACCGGCGTATGTTCGCCGATCCCGATTTTCGCCCGGACGAACTCAAAGTGTATCCGTGTTCGTTGATCGAGAGCGCCGAGTTGATGCAGCGCTATCAAGACGGCTCCTGGCGACCGTATACGCACGATGAACTGCTGCATGTGCTGGTGGCGTGTTTCCGTGAGACACCGGAATACTGCCGCCTGACCCGTGTCATCCGCGATATACCCGGTACCGACATCGTGGACGGTAACCGGATGACCAATTTCCGCCAGATTGTCGAGCAAGAACTGGAAAAGCAGGGCGACCGTATGCGCGATATTCGCGGGCGTGAAATCCGCCATCGCCAGGTGGATGCCGTCGATCTGCAACTGGATGAACTCTGGTATGAATCCGCCAACGGGCAGGAGGTGTTCTTGCAATACATCACATCAGCGCGTGACATCGCCGCGTTTTTGCGGCTGGCACTGCCCACCGAGACCATCACCGCTGAGTTGGCCGGTACGGCCATGATTCGCGAGATTCATGTTTACGGGCAGTCGGTCGGGATCGGTGAGACGATGCCGGGTCGGGCGCAGCATCTCGGCCTCGGTACCCATCTGATTGAACGAGCGGCAGCCATCGCCAGTGAACACGGTTACAGCCGTATGGCTGTGATTTCAGCGGTCGGCACCCGTGATTATTACCGCAAACGGGGTTTTGCCGATGGGACACTTTATCAAATGCGTGATCTAAACAGGGGTGGGATATGATGACAATCACAATACAATGGGACAATCCGAAACATTCAGTGATCCGCATGGAATTTGAAGATGGTTGGACCCTCCGCGACTTGCACCGGGCCGTGCGCGAAAGCAATGCGATTACCGGCAAAGAGAAGCGGGCGATTGACATGATCCTGGTCTGGAAGTCGCAGTCGCCCGTCCCACCCAACGCCATTCGCTACATCAAGAATCTGATCAGCCGCGGCAAGAACCGCAGCGGAATCAACATTTTTGTGGGGACCGGGGCGATTTTTGAGTCGTTCTGGCAGTTGTTTACCAGCCGCCGCTACGACATGTTTGTGCGCGATCATGAGATTGTGTTTGTGGAGACGATTGAGGAAGCCCGTAAGATTCTGGCCCGTGAGCATATGGAACGGACCAATCCGGTCTGGTAGGAGAAAATGATGCCGATTACTGCAAGCTGGGATGACACCCGTCAGACGACAATAATCATGCGTTTTTCGTTGGAATGGACCTGGAGCGAGGTTTACGAGACCACCGAAGAGATTTACGTGATGATGGCCGGGTCGCCGGGTGTTGTCGATGTGATCCTGGAATGGTCGAAGGGCTGTGTCATCCCGCCGGGAGCCATCCGCCATACCCGTCATTTGATCGCCACACGCTCACCTCAGGTCGGGGTGTGCGTTTTCGTCAACACCAACACCATGTTTCACGCCATGTGGAGCATGTTCAACAACCTGTACGGGTCACTGGTGAA
>CAYQJO010000280.1:0-5551 GCA_964417785.1 uncultured Anaerolineaceae bacterium
CTCGGTGATGGCATGCGCGACGCAGCAGACCCGTATTCAAAGGTGTAATGATGGATAAAGATACCCTTCTGGAAGTCAACGATCTGAAGACCCATTTTCACCTGAAAGAGGGTGTGGTCAAAGCGGTTGATGGTGCGACCTTCAAGGTCAAACCGGGGCAGACCATTGGTGTTGTCGGTGAGAGCGGCTGCGGCAAGTCGATGACGGCCCGCACGATCCTGCGCATTGAGCCAAAAGGGGCCGAGGTCTCCGGTGAAGTGTTGTTCAATCGCAATGCTGGCATAAGCGTGGATGCCGTCGATATGGTGAAGCTCGACCGCTACGGCGATGAAATTCGCAGCATTCGGGGGGCCGATATCGCCATGATCTTCCAGGAACCGATGTCGTCGCTCAGCCCGGTTCACACCATCGGCAGCCAGATACGCGAAGCCATCATCCTGCATCAGGATGTGGATAAGGACGAGGCCAAAAAACTGACGCTGGAGTCGCTGGAAATCGTCGGGATGCCGCGTGCCGGACGTATCATGAAGCGCTACCCGCACCAGTTGAGCGGTGGTATGCGCCAGCGGGCTATGATCGCGATGGGGTTAGCTTGCCGTCCGAAGCTGCTCATCGCGGATGAGCCGACTACCGCGCTTGACGTGACCACCCAGGCGCAGATTCTCAAACTGATGCGCGACTTGCAGGCCGAATTCGGTATGGCAATTCTGTTCATCACCCATGACCTGGGCGTCATCGCTCAGATGACCGAGTATATGGTGGTGATGTACATGGGCAAGGTGGTCGAAGCCGGTCCGGTCACCGAACTGTTCAGCAACCCGCAGCACCCCTATACCCGTGCGCTGCTTAACTCTGTGCCGCTGCTGGATAAGCAGCTCGACCGGTTGGCCGTTATCTCTGGCAGTGTTCCCGATCCCTTCCACCTGCCGACCGGTTGTCCTTTCCATCCCCGCTGCCCGCACGCCATCAAAGGCGTATGTGATGTCGATGATCCGCCGGTGGTTCAGATCACGGATTTGCACCGCGCTCGCTGTGTCTTGCCGCAGATGGAAATGGCCGATACAGTGTAGAAAGATAGATCGACAAGGGGGCAGCATGGTACAACCAGACATCATTTTCATCATGGCCGACGATATGGGTTACGGCGACGTAGCCCATTACAATCCGCAGTCGAAAATTCCAACACCCAATATGGACCGGTTGGCACATGAGGGTACATACGTCACCGATGCCCACTCAGCCTCGGCAGTGTGTACGCCCTCTCGCTACGCCGTCATCACCGGGCGCTACTGCTGGCGTTCGCCGCTGCAAGCCTGGGTGCTGCATGGATTCGGCGCACCGATCATCGAACCGGACCGGCCAACCGTTGCTTCCATGCTCAAGCAGCACGGCTACACTACGGCAGCGGTGGGTAAGTGGCATCTCGGCCTCAACTGGACCGCCAGCGGCGAGCAGAGTTTCGATACCGATCACGGCACGCACGAAATCAGCCGCGACGGATTCGATGTAGATTACAGCCAACCGCTCACGGGCGGGCCGACCGATCTGGGCTTTGACTACTTTTTCGGCATTTCCGGCTCGCTGGATATGCCACCTTACTGCTTCATCGAAAACGACCGCACCGTCGGCATTCCGACCGAGGAGAAGCATCCGTACTACAACCAGCAGCGCAAAGGCATGATGACTTCTGGTTGGCGCGACGACGAAGTGGATACCACCTTTGCCAGCAAAGCGGTTGCGTTCATTGAAGAGCAGCAAACGACGGACACCCCGTTTTTCCTGTATCTGGCTCCGGCGTCACCGCACCGGCCCTGCGACATCCGTCCGGATTTTGTCATCGGTAAGAGCGAAGCCGGTGATCGCGGCGACATGGTGTATCTGTTCGATTGGGTGGTGGGGCAGGTGTTGGATGCGCTGGATCGCACCGGGCAGGCCGATAACACGTTGGTGATTGTCACCAGCGACAACGGCGCACGCCTCACCTGTGCCGATGGCAGCGACTACGGCCATAAGTCTAACGGTGATCTGCGCGGGCAAAAGGCCGACATCTGGGATGGCGGCCACCGTGAACCGTTTATCGTCCGCTGGCCGGGTGTGATTCCGGCAGGCATCCGCAGCGACGCGCTGATCTGCCTTTCCGACCTGATGGCGACCTGTGCCGGGATCGTGGACGCGGAGATCGACGCCGAAGACAGTGTGGACTTTCTCCCCGCGCTGACGGGCGAATTTGCAACCGTCCGCGAGACACTGGTGCATCATTCCGGTGCGGGGATGTTCTCGGTGCGCCAGGGACCCTGGAAACTGGTTCTCGGACTCGGATCGGGCGGCTTCAGCGATCCCCGCCACGAAGACCCGCAGCCGGGTGGTCCGCAGGGGCAGCTTTACAACCTGGACGATGATCCGGCGGAAACGCGCAATTTGTGGTCCGCGCAACCGGACAAGGTGGCGGAGATGACGGCGCTGCTGGAGTCGATCAGTGGTAGGGATTTCTCCGTGCCGCCGGATGTGCAGGGGTTCAATGTATAAGGCGATTCGGTTTCCCCAACATCATCATGGCGAGTTGGGGAGACTGCCATAATCACGCCTTCGCAACGATTTCCTTCACCGGCACGTCGCACACCACATCATCAATTTGCGATTGATCGACATTTTCCAGCCAGATTGCGTCCATCGGCGAAAGTTCAACGTCGCTGGTGATGGTCACATCGTCAATTGCCAGCGATTTCACACCGCTGATGACGTAATACGCCGGGATGGTGCGGGTGTGCGGCAGAGCATAGGCGAACTGCATCGGGCTGGGGCTGGGATCGGCCAGCGACTCCAGATCCTGCACCCCCGTGACGAAGTGCTGCATCCCGGTAAAGCGCAGCCGCTCGACTGGCTCCACCGCCGAGACGATAATCCGGCCCGGACTGCGGATGATCCAGTTGGCAAACGTGATATTGCGCACGCGGCCCAGTTTGCTCTCATCGGTGCGGCGGCGCACGTCAATATGGATAGGGCGGTCGCCGTAGTTGGGCGGAGTCGGTGCCGTTTCCACTACCATATTGCTCACCAGCACATCCTCGACCGTGCCGCCGTCGAAGCAGTAGATGCCGAAGGCTTTCTCGCTGCGATAGACGGCGCAGTTGCTCACCGTGATCTGGCGGAAATCAGCGTGGGAACCGGTGCCGAACTTGATGGCGCAGGTGCGGCTGGCAAGCACACAGTTGGTGATGGTGATGTGCTCGCAGGGTGTGCTGCTGCGGGCGTCGGTCTTCAGGCAGATGGCATCATCGCCCGTTTCAACGTGACAATCGCTGATGAACAAATCGCGGCAGCCGTTGATGTCGATCCCGTCAGTGTTGGGACCGGTCATCGGATTGGTGATGGTGACCCCGCGTATCCATACGCGCTGGCATTGATCCAGATGCAGATTCCAGCCAGCGGCGTTGACAATGGAGACGTTCTCCACGCGCACATCGGTGCAGCGCTTGAAATCAATCATGGGGCTGGGCCGCTTTGGTGCTGAATTGGGCAGCGAATAGGCCGCGCCGTAACGGTCGGTCGTTTCGTACCAGTAGGCCGCTCCCTGACCGTCGATCACGCCGCCACCCGTGACCGTCACCCGTTCGGCGTCTTCCGCCTGGATCAAATGGTAGACGGAGTTGTCGCCTTTAGGTTCCGGCCCGGTCTTGATATAGTCGCTGAGGTCCGGTGAGCCGAGAATCGTCGCGCCAGTGCTGATGTGCAGGGTGATGTTGCTGGCGAGTGCGATGGTGCCGGTCAGATAGCGTCCGCCGGGAAAGTAAACCACGCCGCCACCGGCTGCGGCACAGGCATCGACCGCCTTCTTGATGGACTCCGTATCCAGTGTTTGACCGTCGCCGGTTGCACCATATTCACGTACATCGAAAAACATGGTTACTCAACCTCCATAAGTTTGGGTTCTGGATAGCCGTTTTCGCGCAGCCGCCGCCCGACCTCGCGCAGAATTGCCGCGTCTTCGGCGTCAATGGAGCCATCCGGCAGCGGTCCCGTGTTCAGCAGCAGATTGCTGTTTCGCGCCCTGGCGTCGGCCAGCATCGCCATCACTGCATCGGCGTCATGGTGCTGACCGGAAAGACTGGCGTTATAACCCCAACCGTGCGGTGTCAGGGTGGCGCAGACTTCGTTGTGCTTGTCTTTGTTGCCTTGCCATGCCCATTCGGCGAAGGCTGCTTTTTCTGGGTCATCCAAACGATGGGCCAGTGAGCGGGCAGTCCGCTCCGGTGAGGCGAAGTCCTCGGTGCCGGTGACACCCTGCTTGAAGACGATCAAGGTTTGTGGTTGCAGTGACCGCACCAGCGCATACGTTTCTTCCACCGGGAACATATCAGGACGTTGATACACCGGCATGATCGGGTCAAACCACATGCCGGCGACCGGACCATAGTTCGTCAACAGTTCGCGTATCTGGGCGTGGGTGAAGTCGATATAATGGCGGAAATCGGCTTCGTCCTGATACTTGTACTCCGGGTTGAAGTTAGCCGGTCGGGCAGTCGGGACACCCGCTTCACGCGGCAGATAATACGGGTGTCGCCAGTCCAGACCGTAGCTGTAATAGAAGAACAGCCCCAGCCCTTTCTTATCGCAGGCCTCCGCCAGTTCAGCCATCAAATCCCGCCCGCAGGGTGCGTCCACGCTATTGAAGTCGGTCTCGGCGGTGTCAAACAGACAGAAGCTGTCGTGGTGGCGGGCCGTGATGGTGATGTATTTCATCCCGGCATCCAACGCCAGATTGGTGATGAAGTTCGCGTCGAATTTGTCCGCCGTGAATCGATCCTTGAGCTTGCTATATTCATCCAGGGGAAGCTCCTCGTGGAACATCACCCATTCGCCACGTTCCAGCAGACTGTAGACGCCGTAGTGCATGAACAGTCCGTACTGTGCCTGCGCGAACCACTGCCGGGTGGCTTCACGGGGGTTCTCCGCATAGAGATCGGCGTAATCGGTCAAAAATGATGGCACCATAACCGGGTTTCTCTCCTGAAAATAGATAATCGTTTGTGGCGGTTATGCGAAATTCAGCCTCAGCACATCGTCGCCGTATACAATGTCGATAGTCTCTGCGGCGCTGTCGGCCTGACAGTAAGGCGTATCGATATGGGGGACAGTCGGCGTCTTCCGGGTCAACCACCCGTCCATATCGCCAGCATATTCGTCACCGATCACACAGCCCACAACCGCGTTGGCTTCGGCGGGATGCAGTTCGTTGCGATGCAGTGCCAACCCGGCGGGACAGTGTAGTGTGACATGAACGTCACCTGCACGAGCGTATGCCCATTGATCGTCGATTTTGTAGTCATCCAGTGCATACACCGGGAAGCTGATCGGACCGGTCGTGTGTGCGTTCAGCGCGTTATCCCACTGGTTGGTCTCGCTGGCCTTGCCGCCGATGATAGCATCTGGCCCCAGGATGGCCTGCCAGTGTGTGCTGGCGGAGAACAGAGCATAATGGAGCGTCTTATACAGCGATTGATCGTGGTACTGCGCCCATATTGCGTCGGATGGGTCGGCGACGATGGTCTGG
>CAYQJO010000281.1:0-5516 GCA_964417785.1 uncultured Anaerolineaceae bacterium
TTTGGCGTCCGGGGTCAAGAATTTCATCCACCACGCTATCCTGTAGTTGTACCATTTTTCGCGTCCGCCGTGAGAATAGCTATTTTCTTGGAAACGTAAGCGCATGCAGAACTAACGTCTACCCCTGCATTTCCCGCTGAACCGTCGCGCTGACCGGCTGCGGCACGTACCAGGGCAGCCAGCGCACCCCATACAGGCGCGGCGGGATCAGCTTCATCCAGTCGAAATTGACCACGAAATAGGCCACGAACCAACCGCCGACGACATCGATGGTGTAGTGCGAATGGCTGGCGATCAGCGATAACGCGACCCCGGCGGCCACCAGCAGCATGAGCGGCTGCAAGCGATGCCCGCGAAAATACATGGCCTGGACAAAGGCGCTGGCGGTGTGACCGGAGAAGAACATGCCGTGATAAAAGGTCTGCGCGATAAAATGACTGGCGGCGTAATGGTCGGCGGGTGGCTGAATCTGCGCCAGCGGCGTCAGCAGGATGACGTAGCTGCGAATCCAGAACATCATGCCCACGCGAAACAGCAGTTCCGGCCCGTCCAAAAAATGACGCTCCCGCAGCACCCACAGCACCATCAGCACCAGCGCCATGCTGAGAATCTCGCCCACCGTCACGAAAGCTGCCGTCTCCGGGATCGCATCCAGCAGCAGATCAGGCGGGCGCGGCGGATCGGGGAAGTGGCTGTGCAGAAAGCCGATGTTCACCGCGATGTTGACCATCACCAGCAGCCAGAAGGCGATGGCCCATGCCATTTGTTTAAGAAATGTCGGATGTGTTAAGTCTCTTAACATGGGCGATATTGTACCATATAGTCGCATGAACTACCGCATGGTATAGTTAGGGTATACGCTCTTAGTGTGAGAGTAATCCTGTGAATCTTGAAAATATCACCACCAAGCAGTTGAACGATCTGGAACTCCGCGTGACCGAACTCATTTCTGCGTTGCGCAAGGCCAAGGTACAGCATCCGTCTCTGATGGAGTCGCTCAAGCTGTTCGAGCAAGAACTGGGTGAACTGCGACGGCACCGTTACGATGCCTCCAATTCTGAATACAAGTCCTATTGACTACGCCCGGCGGGTGCGCACGCGGAGGGCAAACAACGCCAATCCGAACGTCAGCGCACAGATCAGCCCACATGCCAACGCGCCTTGCAGCAAAAGCTCGGTGTTCCAACCGTCAATCATCAGCGACCGCATGGCTTCCAGCACATAGGTGATCGGGTTGAGCCGGGCCGCCGTTTGCAGCCAACCTTCCAGCAGTTCCAGCGGGACGAAGCTGGCGGTGAGGAAGGTCAGCGGGAAGAAGATGAAGCTCGCGCCCTGGGTGGCGGCGGCGCTGCCTGAACCCAGCGCGGCGGAGACGGTGAAGCTGGCGATGCTGATGCCGACCAACATAGAAAGCAGCAGCACCAGCAGCACACCACCAACTCCGGTTGCCGGTTCTAATCCGAGCAGTAAGGCGATGGTCATCACAATCGACGCCTGGATGAGCAGGATCACCGCACCGGCCAGGACCGGTCCGAGCAGCAGGGCGATACGGCTGATGGGTGTCAGCAGCAGCTTATCGAAGTAGTTGCTTTCCAGGTCGCGCACCAGACTCTGCCCGGCGATACCGCCGCCGGAAAGCGATGCGCTGACGATGGACAGCGGCAGGATGAAGCCGATATAACTCTTGCCCTGGAGTTCGGGCAGAAAGCCGGACGCTTCACCCAGGGTCGATTCGTAAATCACCAGGAAGAAGACGCTGATGGCGATGGGTGGGATAATCGCCTCCGGTGTGCGAAAGATCGTGACGAGATAGCGCCATGTCATCATGGTCACTTGCTGCCAGAAGGGTGCGGATGCTCTCGTGTTCATGGGTCCTCCTATCAATATGCAATGGTTGTTGGTCTTGCCTTCTCCCCTCACCCCAACCCCTCTCCATATTATGGAGAGGGGCTTAATCCTCGCATGACTCCCCCTCTCCGTTGCAATGGAGAGGGGGCCGGGGGTGAGGTGACCTGAAAATTCTACGCTGCTGGCTCGGATTCTTCCGATTCGGCTTCCTGCTCGAAGCGCTGGCCGGTCACTTTCAGGAATACATCGTCAAGTGTCGGCTGCGTCAGCGTGAGCGAGATCGGGTTGAGCTGGCTGTCTTCCAGCCGTTTGACCACCGCCGGGACCTCACGGGCGGCCTGGGGCAGATACAGCCGGATGGTGGCACGGTCGCGCTGCACGCGGTCGATGCGTTCGCGCAGTGCGGTTTCGGCTCTCTCGGCGGTTTCCTGCGAATCGAAGGTGACATTGATGGACTCGGTCCCCATGTCGGCCTTGAGCCTGGCGGGCTGGCCTTCGACGGCGATCTTGCCCTGGTCGATGATGGCGATGCGGTCGGCCAGCAGGTCGGCTTCCTCAAGGTACTGGGTGGTGAGGAAGATGGTCATGCCGCGATCCTGGTTCAGGCGGCGCACCTCGGCCCACACATCGCGGCGGCTGGCGGGATCGAGTCCGGTGGTCGGTTCGTCCAGGAACAGAATCGACGGTTCGTGGACCAGCGCCAGTGCCAGGTCGAGACGGCGGCGCATACCGCCGCTGTATTTGCCCACCGGGCGCTCGGTGAAGTCGGTGAGTTTGACCAGATTCAGCAGTTCTTCGGCACGGGCCTTCGCGTCCTTGCGGCTGAGTCCGAACAACTGCCCCTGAAGCACCAGCAGTTCCGGCGCTTTCATCAGTGGATCGAGACCGATCTCCTGCAAGGCGACTCCCGCCACGCGCCGGACCTTATCAGCCTCGGTGACGACATCGTAGCCGCCGACGTGTCCGCGCCCCATCGTGGGCAGCGCCAGTGTGGTCAACATGGAGACGGTGGTGCTTTTCCCGGCTCCGTTGGGACCGAGGAAGCCGAAAATCTCCCCGGAGTTGACCTCGAACGACACGTCATCGACGGCGTGGAAGTCGTTTTCGTAGATTTTGACCAGGCTTTCGGCCACGATAGTACGGTCCATGATTTATCCTTCTCATACTGACCTAATTATAGGTAGGCTACGCCTGAAAAAAAGAGAGTGTGATCTATGGTCGTGGCAGCAGACCGTGCAGAATAACATCGATCATGTCGTCCGCCATCGCTTCCCGCGACTGCACCAGCCAGTCATCCTGAACCATGTGGATTGCCTGGATCGTACTCAAGAACGAACCGGCCAGCAGGGTGATCTCCGGTGCGACAATCTCGCCGCGCTCGCGCCGCTGCCAGAAGATGTTCATCAGCGGTTGAAGCACGGCCCGGTAGGTGAGTTCGGTCAACTGTCGCGCTGCCTGCGGATCAATCGCCTTCAAATCGGCATGGATCATCCGCTGCATATCGACCGGCGGCTGCGACAACAGCCAGCGGGCGGCAGCCCGCAACTGCTCGCGCAGGTCATCACCGGCCCCGCTGATAGCGGCCTCTAACCCCAGGCGATGGCGTTCGGCGTTGCGTTCCATGACCTCGATGTACAGGTCTTCCTTGCCGCCGGGGACATGGTAATAGAGCGACGCCTGTTTGATGTTCAGGGCCTGCGCCAGGTCCTTCAATTTCAATCCCGCATAACCGCGCTCGCTGAACAGGCGCTCCGCCATATCCAGCACCCGCTCACGGGCTTCACTGGGTGTGTCGTTCGTCATTGCCTACCTAACTTTCGTTAGGTATCATACGATGATTTGCGTCGAGGGTCAAGCGAGTCTCATAGCACTCTCAGCGGACGCCATTCTTGGCGTCCGGGCGTTTCCAAGAAAATAGCTATTCTCACGGCGGGGCGTTCGTTGGTACAAACGCCGAAGCCCCCATTCCCCGGTTAGCCGATTTCCACGAAACAACTACAATGGAAGTATCGCTAAACTGAAAGCCGGAGATATGCGCAATGAAGAAACTCTCACTCCTGTTGATGTTCCTCTTGATGGTGCCGGTGCTGGCACAGGAAGGCCCCGGTCTGGTGCAGATCGCCCAGTGGGCATCCGACGCCGAAGCCAGCAGTCAATATGGTGATCCTGCCTACAGTGCCATGCAGGCCACCGGCGAGCCGGATGTCCTGGAATGTAGCGACAGCGAAAACGCCTGGGCGTCGCTGGATGTGACCGGCGAGGAAACGCTGACGGTCTACTTCGACGAGGCCGTCACACCGACTCAGGTCAACATCTACCAGAGCTACAATCCGGGGGCCATCACCGGGATCGAGATCATCCCGGCGGTTGGCACCTTTGCCGTCCCCATCCCCGACAGCGCCGATGACAGCACCGGCTGCCTGGGGGTCTTCAGTGTGGACCTGCCGGAAGGGCTGCCGGAGTCCAACGGGGTACGCATCACGCTGGACCAGACCCGCGTCGGCGACTGGAACGAGATCGACGCGGTGGAACTGGTCGGCACGCGCCAGGGTGAGGCCAGCGAGACCATGCCGAGCAGCCTGCAAGCCAACACCTTCTCGCGGTACACCAGCGATGCGCCGCAGCCCGCCACCACCGAGTCGGCACAGCCATCCAAGCCGACCGTCCCTAAAGCGACTGTTGCACCCGATCAGACCCAGGCTCCCCAACCGACCCAGGCTGCTCCGCCGCCGACCCAACCCGCCGGTCTCGATTTTGGCGGCGAGTGGGGATACACGGTCGATTGTGGCAGCTACACCATCCAGAACGGCCTCGATCTGACCATTGTCCAGCAGCGCTCCGGCAGCCGTTACCGTGTGACCGCCCTGGGCATCAACGGTTTCGACCCGGTGCTGGCGGTGCTGGATGCGAGTGGGCGCGGTCTGTGCAACGATGATGAAGCCAATGCTGCCAGTTACAGCGCCAGCCTACCCACCACGGGTCTGATCCAGCCGTCGTCAACCTCGTCGCAGGTAACATTCGACAACAACAGCACGTCGGCCTTCGAGGATGTCAAGATCGTGGTCGGCGGTTATGAGGGCATGGCCGGTGAGTTCATCGTCATCGTGGAAGGTATGCTGGCGTCCAGCGCCGACGGTGTGGGCGATCCCTTCTCGCTGTATGTCTCTCCGGCGCTGATGATGTCGGGCGTGGACCCGACCGCCTACATGATCTCGGTGACGACGGTGTTCGATCCGACCATCTACATGATCGACGGGGATTACAACTACATCCAGGATAACGCCGGCAATCTGGTGGCCTGCGACGATGCCGGTAACGCCAGCCTGTGTTTCAACACCGGCTTCGATCTGAGCCGGTCGTATGTGTCGCGGACGCAGGGCAATCTTCCCGGCGGCCAGTACGACGCCATGATAACCCTCTCACCGGGTGACGAATGGGGTTACTACTATAATTACGCTATGTCGAGCTACGGCGGCACCTACGGCGATTACATCGCGGTGTTCCACCTGGGTATCGGCGAGCGGCCCTGATTCAACTATCCGTGACATTTTCGGACGCGCCTTTGCGCGTCCCTACAGGATGACCGCCCCACCGTAGGGGACGGCCCGCGTGCCGTCCCGCCACCATCGCCGTAGGGACGCGATTTTTCGCGTCCGCCGCCCGTTCAT
>CAYQJO010000282.1:0-5500 GCA_964417785.1 uncultured Anaerolineaceae bacterium
GGCGCGTTGAGCGGGCTAAATATCGGCCTGGGGGCCAATATCGACCTCAGCAGCAGCACCGCCGGATTTGACGACCTCTCGCAACTACCACCGTATGCCGGTCCCATGCTGGCCGCCGCTGTGATCTTTTTCCTGGGATTCATCCTGGTCGAGTCACGGGTGCGCGATCCGCTCTTTAATTTGAAGATGTTCCGCAAGCGCAACATCTCCGCCGGTGCGCTGACCAATCTGTTTGTCGGTTACTGTCTGTTCATCGGATTGGTGAGCGTCCCCATTCTGGTGAATGTCCGGCAGCAGGACGCCAGCACTCTGCGCGAGGCAGCGCTGCAAGTCGGTTTGCTGCTGTCCACGCTCACAGTGCCGATGGCGATAGCGGCCATCCCTGGCGGCTGGTTGAGCAACCGCTATGGCTACCGCCGCACGATCATCGCTGGACTCGGCCTGTCCACTGTCGGATTCCTGACGATCTGGCAAACATGGCATATTGGCATCAGTGATTGGATCGTCATGTTTCAGATGGCTCTGGTGGGCATCGGCATTGGCCTGACCTTCTCACCCATCAGCGCATCGGTCATCAACGCCGCCAGCAGCGATGAACGCGGGGTGGCATCAGCGCTGGTGCTGATCCTGCGCCTGATCGGTATGACGGTGAGTGTCTCATCGCTGACCACCTTCTCGTTGAACCGCGTCACCACCATAGCCAGCGAACGGTTAGGCGAAAGCGCGGTTAATGCAGCGTTCTATGTAGGCGAATACGCAGAGATTACTGTCGAGGTGCTGGCGGAGTTAGGTTTGCTGGGGGCGGTGTTGTGCGTTGTCGCTATGATCCCGGCGGCATTGCTGCGTGACGACGATGATGAGGTTCCGCCTGAAGCATACGAACAAGAAAAACAGGCGCAACCCGCGTTAACAGCATAACTCAGGGGCGCGGCTGCGCCCCTGGATTCTACTGCTCGTTTGATGCGTTTCTAAATGAAGCCGAGTGCGCTGGCAAAGTCTTCCAGCAGCGGCGCGATGTTGCGGATGATAGGCAGATCGTACCACAAATCCAGCGCATCAATGATGACCAGCCCGATCAAGGTACTGCAACAGCAAAACACCGCAATAATCAGGCAGCCGATGGCGATCCAGCGGAAGGCGTTGCGCGGTTCGTCTTCGCGCACGGCATAGGGATCATCGTAGTAACTCGGTGGCGCTTGCGGCGCGTTATAAACGCCATAAGCTGGCTCTTGCTGTGGAGGGCCATCGTACTGGTAGTCCTGTTGGGGCTGCTGCGGCGAATATTCCGCTTGAGTATACGGTTGTTCCGCCGGTGGTTGGTAAGCCTGTGGTTGTGCGCCGACGGTGGGGCCGGCTGCGCCCACATCGGATTGTTCACGCACGTTCTCATAACCGAGTGTGACCGTTTCCCCCAGACCGATCATGTCGCCAGCGTTCAGAGGGCGCACACCGGAAAGCCGCTGTCCGGCAACGAATGTTCCGTTAGTCGAGCCGAGGTCTTCAATATTGTAACCGCTGGCACCCCGAGTCAGGCGCAAATGATGACGGCTGACCTCCGGATCGTTAATCACGATGTCGTTGGTGATGTCGCGTCCCAACGTGACCACATCTTTGTCGAGATCAAATGACTGGTTTGGCTGTGGTCCACGCCGGACGATCAACCGGAAGCGGTCGTTCCCTTGCATAAGCGTGTGCTCCTCAATTGATGGAACCATAATCGCATATCATTTTACCCCAGAACCCACCGTTTAGCAGGCGACGCTTCAGCGCCTCTTGCCTAACTGCTCCCCAACGGTTTCCAGCAGCTTTTCCGGATCGACATTATACTGACGCACGAGGGCCATGCCATCCGCGTCAGTGAGCAGTGCCAGGATCAGATGCTCCGTGCCGGTATAATGGCTGCCGAGGCTTTGAGCATATTCCATCGCCTGGATAATGACCCGGTCAATGGCGACCGTCGCCGGGTATACAGTCAGAGTTTGCTGTATCTGCCGCTCATCCAGAGCGCTTTCTCGCAGCACCCGGCAGATGGGACTGCGCCGCTCCCGCAGCAGCACCAACAGCAGATGCCCCAGCCCGATATGTGGATGATCGAGCGCGATAGCGACCAGTTCTGCCGCATTAATCACCCGGCGAGCCAATTCGGTCAGGCTGACGTCACGCCGTACCTGTTCCAGGCTGTATTCGGTGTGTCCGTCGCTGAGCAATTGGCGCACCCGGTGCCTGACCGCCTCCGGTGCCACATCCAGTGCATGCAGCAGATCGCTGGCATTGCCGATATTGGTGCGCGTCATCCCCAGCAGCAGATGTTCCGTGCCGATGTAGTGATGGCCCAGCCAGGTTGACTCATCCCCGGCCAGATCGAGCGCGATATCCAGCGCCGCGTCATTCGGCGGCGTTTCTGGGGGATCATCAACCGGAATCACCAGAGCTTCAAGCTGCTTCTGGGCGTCCTGGATATTCAGATTCAACCCGTCCAGCACCGAGTGACCGATGCTGCCCTCAGCCAGCATCACCCCGACCAGCAAATGGCCGGTACTCACCCTGGGATGGCGAAAACGCTGCGTCAGCAGACCGGCATGGGTCAGGGCGCGGCGTGCATGATGGCTGTAGCGACTGTACCTGGGCATGGTTCAAATTCCGTAGTGCCAGACCCCATTATAATCCTGGAAAGCCATCTGTCGCCAACTTAAATGACGGCGATAGCCTCCACTTCAACCAGCGCACCCAGCGGCAACCGGGCGACTTCCACCGCTGAGCGGGCTGGTGGGTTCTCCGAGAAGTAGGTGGCGTAGACTTCGTTGACTGCCGCGAAGTCGTCCATGTTGTCCAGAAAGACGGTCGCCTTGACCACATTTTCCAGCGAAGTCCCCGCTGCTTCCAGCACCGCTTTGAGATTGTCGAGAGCCTGCCGTGCTTGCGCCTGTACACCACCCTCGGCCAGCGATTTCGTGCCGGGGATCAAACCGACTTGACCGGCGGTGAACACCATGCCGTTGATAACGGTCGCCTGCGAATACGGACCGACGGCGGCAGGGGCTTGATTGGTCTGAATGATTTGCTTGCTCATGATCAGAATCCTCTACTGAATTGTGCGAACTTCTATTATACTCCCCACTAGGAGGTTTTTATGTTCAAAATCGCAAGCTGGCTGCTCGGTTTCGCCTTCGGGGCCGCCGTCGGTGCGGCGCTGGTCGCACTGCTGGTCCCCGAAACATCGGATGAAATTACCCACCGTTTCAAAAGCGGTTATACGGAAGCAATGGAAGCGGCCCGACAGGCCAGTGTGCAACGTCGCGCTGAACTGGAAGCCGAACTCAACCGGATGCAGGGCAACGCATGATTCCACGCCGCGACAGGCAGTCCTCATCACAGGGCTTTATGGATTATGTCCAGCTTCACGAGCGCACCTGGGGGACCGACTCCTATGCTGGACGCCCGGACCTAGCGGCCATTTTGGAGTCGCCGGTGGTGGTCTTCTGGCAGGTTGAGAGCAAGGACGACCGGCTGGTAGTTACGCTCCACGAGGACTTGAGCAAGGTCGAGGCCTATTTTTACAAACTGATCTTTCGCACGACCGTCCAATCTCCCAAGCGGCGGCTGGTGCGCATCTACCGCGATAAGAAGCGGATCATGGTGCGCAACGTTCACATCGAGTTCGTTGAGTCGGACGATTAACTGACATGTCCGGCAGGGTCAATGGCGCGACATTCTACCCGGCGCTGCTGCACAAAAATCCCCTGTGATGGACGCGGTACTGGTACCAACGGCGACCGGGATGGCCCCACTTCTACATCGTCACCCCTGGCATAAGCGTCGATGATCTCCTGGCTGATGGTCGTCGGGCGCAGGGTATTCACATCAACCAACACCCAGTCGGTAGTGGCGTGGGCGATTTCCTCATCAGCGCGGTAAAAGACATATTGGCGCAGGGATCGCACCCGGCGAAAATCCTGCACCCAGGTCTTGAGGGTTACGGTATCACCGTAGCGAAGCGGACGGTAGTATTCGATGTCGGTTTCGTAGGCGAACCAATGGAGGCCGAGGCTGGCGTAACGGGCAGCGGAGAATCTAACTGCCGCTGACGCACCAAAAGCGGCTTCCTGCATATAGCGCAGTTAGGTGGCGTGGTTGACGTGACCGTTGGCGTCACATTCGTAATGGCGTACCGGGAAAGTAGCGGCGTGTATGTATGGCATCTTGTCCAGACAAGCGCGTCGGGCTACCCAGCTAGTAGCCCGACGCTATCGCAAAGGAGGGTCATGTTGGTAATACCGGTGGCTTTACTATACACACACGCTCATACAGATAGTTACACAGACGGATTCGCAGACCACCAATATTACACACTTACGCCAGTAGAATTTCACGCATGAGGCTATGAAAATCTACTTGACAATAGAATATATCAGATTGAGAAACTTGTAAACAAGATGACCGTCTTTCTAATACAACGTTGTGTTCACCTTCATCTGAATCATGTGAACGATAATCTTTACACTTTTTGGTTTAAAAGCCCCGTATAGTGAGAGTGATTACGCTTCAATACAGGGGAAAACCATGTCAGTAGGAGGTATTCGCCTATTCGTTGCGTTTGTCTTCTTCGCAGGCATTCTGCTGCCTGCGGTCACAACAACAGCGCTATCTGCGGTTGAGAGTGTTAATAAAGGCACGCAAATGACCTACAACCAGTTACAGACGGTCGCTGAGATCAAACAGCGCCAGATCGACACCTGGTTGGATGCGCGACAAAACGAACTGGCAGGGCTGCTAACATCACGGCTCGATCAGTTGACGATCAACCGTCTCTATGCTGATACTGAATCTGTTCAAACACTGGTAAGCAGTGAACTAGGCCGCCGGTTGGATGAATTTGTGACCGTGATACCCCATTTCTCGGTCCTGTTCATCACCGACCTCGACGGTGAGGTCCTGGTTCAGAGTGCGCTGCCCGTCGGAACAACCGACGGACAGCCAGTCATGCAACTATCCCACACCCTGAACGGTGAAGATGGCACACCATTGGCGCTGCTGGTGGCGGAGATACCTTATTCTGCCATTGATTTCATTTTGCAGGAGCGGGCCGGTCTGGGCGAAACTGGCGAGACGTATCTGGTAGACACCGGGGGTTCGATGTTGACTGGCTCGCGTTTTGCCGATCAACTGGTCCTGGTTGAGTCACCTGGCTTCACACAGGCACGCGATACACGCGCCGCTGGTGAGGGCGAATATCGCAATTATGATGGCGAGCCAGTCCTGGGACATTATCGCTGGCTGGCCGATCCGGGGGTGGTGCTGCTGGCTGAGCAGCAGCGTGATGAAGCTCTGGCGACAACCCGGGATACAGTGCGCACCGTCGGCATGGTGGCACTCGCAGGCATTGGCCTGATCACGGTTTTCGCACTGCTCAGCGCAGAACGGGGGCTGGTCCAGCCGCTTAACCGATTGGCAAAATCCATCGATCAGATCGAAGCCGGTACCTATACTGATTTTGTCCAGC
>CAYQJO010000283.1:0-5482 GCA_964417785.1 uncultured Anaerolineaceae bacterium
TTTTCAAGTCCCCTCGCCCCTTGTGGGAGAGGGGATTTAGGGGTGAGGGGTGTTCTGGGGCTACATGTCCCCGCCGCACATCTGGGCCGGCTCGAACCACTGCGCCAGACCCTCCTGAAGCTGGTTGGCCGCTTCTTCAGCCGTCAGTTCGCCGGAGATGACCCCCAGCGCACCGTTCTGCATCAGGCTGTAGCCGTCCGGCTGGCCGTCCAGCAGACCTTCCCACGCCCAACGCACATCCAGACCGCGACCCTGGTTCAGGCCGAGGAAGGTGTTGGCATAGGGGTTGGTCAGTTCAATCGACTCGTCGATCAGCGGGAAGAAACCGGGCAGCGTATCACCGAGCAGCGCCGCGAATTCCGGCGTGGTCATCCATTCCAGGAACAACCGGGCCGCTTCTTTGTCATCGCTGGCCGCATTCAGACCCATACCGGCGTCCATATGGAAGGTGACATACTCCATCTCCTGCCCTTCCGGTGCTGGCGGGGCGAAAACGCTCCACTCGAATTCCGGTTCCTCGCTCATGAAGAAGGGGATGTCCCAGGAGCCGCCCATCCACATCGGGCTTTCACCCAGGAGGAAAAGCTGCTGGCTGTCGTAGTAGGTCAGCGCTTCCTGGCCGTCGGGCAGATAAGGCGCGATGTCGGCCACCGCCTGGAACGCGGCGATGGCGTTCTCGTCGTTGAAGCAGCGCTCGCCGCTCAGATACGCCTGGCGGCCTTCAAGCCCGCCGATGAAGTTGGGAGCCAGATTCATGAACACGATCTCGGCGATGGTCCACTCGTCACCGCTGGCGTTGGCGAACGGCTCGTAACCGGCTTCCTGGATGGTCTCAGCGGCGGCCAGAAGCTCTTCCCAGGTTTCGGGGATGGCGAGTTCCAGTTCAGCGAAAATGTCTTCGTTGAAGTAGATGCCATGCGACACGGCGATGAAGGGGACGCCGTAGGACAGGCCGTCTTCGGTCGCCCAGGGAGCGCGGGCAGCGTCGGTGAAGTTGTCCATCAGACCGGGCAGATCGTCCAGCGGCTCCAGGAAGCCCTCTTCGTAAAGCTGGCGTGAGGTGGCGTAGGAGCGCAGGTAGAACAGATCAGGCGCGGTACCGCCTTCAAGCTGCGTGCGCAGGGTGGCGTTGTAATCGGGCGGATTGGTCGGATCAAACACCACGTTGATGTTGGGATACACTTCCTCGAACGCGGCGATGATGGTTTCCATCTGCGCGACATCATCCACGCGCCACGACCCGATGGTCAGCGTGACATCATCCTGAGCGACAGCCGCCGGAACCAGCAGCAGGGCCAGCATGACCAAAAGCAGCAATTTCGTCTTCATAGTAATCTCCTTCAATTCATTTATACCGATTAGACTATAACATGGTGTGAAGAATCAGCAAACAAATTCTCATGAGATTAACGTAAGGTAAAATTCTCTTTACTTTCACTTAATCACAAAGTGATGTATAATGAAAGCAATCGAAAGTTTATGACCCCCCGGCCCCCTCTCCAAACGTAGAGAGGGGGAGATGCGGTGGGAGATGCAAAATCAGGGGAAACAATGAGCAACGAACAAGAACTACGCGAGCAAATCTGCACCATCGGTGAGTTGATGCATCGCTTTGGCTTTGTGGACGGAGCCACCGCTGGCAATATCTCGGCACGGCTGGACGAGAACCACCTGCTGATTACGCCGTCGGGTGTGTGGAAAGGTTTTCTCAAGCCGGAACACCTGCTGGTGATCGATCTGGACGGCAACGTCACGGTCCCGGTGGACGGTCTGAAACCGTCGAGCGAGACGCCGATGCACCTGGCCGCCATGAAGAAGCGCCCCGACGTGGGCGGCGTGGTCCACGCGCATCCCACTTATGCCACCGTGCTGACCATGCTCGGTATCGGCATCGACTTGCAGCGCTTCACCGTGCCAGAGGCGATTATCCTGCTGGGCAAGGTGCCGACCGCGCCCTACGCCAAGCCATCCAGCGACGAGGACGCCGACGCCATCGAGACGCTCATCGTGGACCATCAGGCATTGATGCTGCACTCGCACGGATCGCTGACGGTCGGCAAGGACGTGTGGCAGGCATACAGCCGCCTGGAAACGCTGGAACACGCGGCCAAGCTGATCTATCTGGTGTATCAGGCGGGCGGCATGAAGAACCTGCCCTCGTATGAGGTTGAGCGCCTGTGGGAACTGCGCCGCAACTTCGGCCTCACGCACCCTGAATACAGCTAATCGCCGAGTGTTGAAAACACGTCGGCTACATATTGCCAGCCCACTGAAGGGGCTGTCCTGACGAAAATTATGCTGCGTAACTCGTGTCCCTTTAGTAGCCGTATATTTTCAATATACGGCGGGCGGTGAATGGGACGAAATCGTTAACTTGACACCTATGGGACGGCACGCGGGCCGTCCCCTACCAGCCCCCGCCGACGTTCTCCAAAAACACCACGAACATCTTGCCATTGACGGCGTTGTCGGGGTGCGGTCCCCAGGGCTTGGCGATGATGTCGGGTAAGCCGTTGCCGGTGATGTCGCCGACGACGGCTTCGTGTCCGCCCAGGTTGGCATCCAGGATGACGTGTTCGCGCCATTCGCCGCCCACACCATCGACATTCTCCCAGATGTAGTAACGCGGCGGCGCATCGCCGCGCACGGCTTCCATCTCGCACGAGAACACGTCCAGATCGCCATCGCCGTCCAGATCGCCCACGTAGAGCGTATGGTAAGCGCCCCGGCGCACACCGGTCGGACCGGCGATTTCGTGCCGCCGCCAGTAATGGCCGGCTCCGTCCACATTCTCCATCCACCAGACTCTGCCGCCGGGTATCTCGGCATCGGTGAACACGATGTCGTTCTTGCCGTTTTTGTTCATGTCGCAGACGACCGCCCGCACGCCGTCATAGGCGAAGTAGGGCCGAAAATCCTCCGGCGGGTAGGTGTTGGGACCGATGGGGCGCACCTGCCAGCGTGAGCCGTCGCCGTTCACGTTCTCGAACCAGACGTTGGTGCGCACGATGTCCAGGCTGCCGTCACCGTCCAGATCGCCGATGGCGACACCGGCATGGACCGCCGGACCGATCACGGTATGCGGCCAGGGCTGTGTCGGTGTGGTGGGGATTTTGTACCAGCGCAGGTCGTTCTGGTCGGACATGGTGACGATCTCCATGCGGCCATCGCCGTCGATGTCGGCGGCCTGCACATCATGGACGCCTTCAAGGCTGCGGTCGAAGACATGGCGCTCGAAAGGCTGCGCCGGATCGCCGGTGTTGCGATACCACGCGCCGCCAGCCACGTAGTCGATGCGGCCATCGCCGTCCACATCCAGGACGCAGCCGCCCACATCGGAGGGCGAATCGGTACCGAGGATATGGCGCGTCCATTGATCGGGCGCTTGGAATTTGTACCAGTAGAGGGTGCCGTACTGCTGGCCCATGATGAATTCCAGCCGACCGTCGCCGTCGATGTCGGCCAGGCAGGTTTGTGCGTAGCGTACCGGGTCCAGATCGAGATCAATGATATGGTGCTTGAACATATGCCATCCTTTTTTGAAAGATAGTATAACACAATCAAACCGAAATGCGGCTCAATTGATGTTTTGAACCGCCGATACGCAAAGGCGTTTTTCGTCAGTTATACAAAGCAATCTTTGTGTTCTCCGCGCCTTTGCGGTTCAAGTAAATGGGGGTGTGGTAGGGTTGACAGGATCAGGAATTTAGAGCGATTGCCCTGAGTATAATACTTGTGGCTGCCCGATCTACGGTATAATGGCAGGATAGTCATGTTGCATGGATTGTGATGTCTGCCGAACCGAGTCGCGTATCCGAATACGACTATCTCGCTCTGGAACGCCAGAGCGAGATCAAACACGAATACGTCCGGGGTGAGTTGTTCGCGATGGCGGGCGCACGTCGGGCGCACAATTTGATCTGCACCAACATCGTCCGCCATCTGGGCAATCAGCTTGCCGGCCACCCTTGCGAGATTTACCAGAGCGACATGCGCGTGCAGATCGCGTCCGCCGCTGCCTATCGCTATCCCGATGTGGTGGTTGTCTGCGGTGAACCCG
The DNA here is from genome assembly GCA_964417785.1 of uncultured Anaerolineaceae bacterium. Classification (GTDB taxonomy): domain Bacteria; phylum Chloroflexota; class Anaerolineae; order Aggregatilineales; family Phototrophicaceae; genus DAOTUL01. The sequence continues at coordinate 4,061 of CAYQJO010000283.1, forward strand.
CCTTCGCCGACACCGAGGCGGATATACTTCTCAATCCGACGGTGCTGGTTGAGGTGTTGTCGCCGTCCAGCATCGCAACGGATCGCGGGATCAAATTGTGGGAGTACCGGCAGATCGCATCGCTACAGGCCTATCTGCTGGTCACCCAGGATGCACCACGCATCGACCAGCTTGTTCGCCAGCCGGACGACACCTGGCTGCTCAGCGAAACCAGCGGCGTGCTGCAACTGCCATCCATTGGCTGCACGTTGGCGCTGAGCGATGTCTATGCGCGGGTATGGGGTTGAAAAGCTCTGCGTTCTCTGTGTCTTTGCGGTTCGAATCCTTATCGGTTGAGTTCTTCCAGCAGTGCCACCATCTCGGCGTTTGAGGGGATGTCCTGCATGCTCTTGCCGAAGTGGGCGTACTGGATGGTGCCGTTTTTATCGACAACGGTCTGTGATGGCATCCGTCCCACTTTCAGCAGCTTGACCTGCTGTTTGTACAGCTTTAAGACGCTGTGGTTGGGATCGGGCAGGCCGATGAAGGGCAGATCGTTCTTCTGGAAGTAGTCGGCAAAGCGCTCGGCGGACTCCGGTCCCACGACGACGACTTCGGCATCCCGCTGGACAAACTGGTCATAATCCTGACGCAACTGCGCCATATGCTCGCGGCAGAACGGTCACATGAACCCGCGATTGAACACCAGCACCACATGCTTGTCGCCTTTAAACTGCGAGAGCTTCACCGTATTGCCCTGATAATCGGTCAGGGTGAAGTCCGGCGCGACCTCGCCTTTCTCGATGTTGGTCATTGCTACATTACCCTTGTGTATCATTTCACAGACTGGATTGTAGCGTGCCAACCCTGACCGGCGCATGAGATTGGCGGCAAAGTCGGATGAGGAAGCTACGCAAAAATCTCGCGCACGGGCAGCGAGAACCCCGGCAGCACATCACCACCGTCGATCACATCGCCCTCGCCGAGGATGCGAGTCCGCTGGCCGGGGGCATACACATGGACTTCGCGCTCCTGCGGATAGACCACCCATACCACCGTTCCCGCCGCCAGATAATTGGCGACCTTGACCGCCAGGCGCGAACTGCGATCCGAGGGCGAGATGACCTCAACGGCAAGCTGCGGTGGATCGGGGTTATACCCCTGCTCGTAGGGCAGCGGGTCGGCACTGGCGATGAAAGCCACGTCGGGGGCATAGCGGTCGCCCATAACATCGTACAGTCCGGCCTCGCCGGTGACGCGGCCAACGATGCCGTTTTCGCGGATGAACAGTCGGATGAAGAAACTGATGAGCGACGCAATCTCGGATGAATAGGGATTTGATCCCACTTCGATAATCTCCCCGCCGATGAACTCAAACACCCGGTCCGCGTTTTCTGGCAGACCGGTGAACGTCTCGTATTCGGTTGTGGAAACACGCACTAC
>CAYQJO010000284.1:0-3579 GCA_964417785.1 uncultured Anaerolineaceae bacterium
AATCGCGCAAAAAAGCGTTAAGACTTTCCTACGGCCTTAGTTTTGCCCCGATTCCGGCCTGAATCGACCCCGCTGCCGAGAGTCGAAAACCGTCGAAAAACCGGGGGGACTCTCGGCAGAGTTCAGAAGATATATTATGCGGGCCAGGAAGGGTAATGAACGGGTCAGGACGGTATGATTGTTCCGGATAACACTAACGCGGTTAACGTGTTGGTTTGTGCATACACGCGGCGACTCTCGGCAGGGTGGGCTTCTCAACCCCTTCTGGCGCGGAGTCTCGCCGAAATTAGGGGGATTCCCCTAATTCTACCCGGTCGAAATGGTCTATGCTGTGTGCATGAAAGGAGCAGTTATGGACTATACCGGACATGCCCTGGTCGATGTGGGTATTGCGGCGCTGGTGGCTTTCGCCCGGCGCGACTGCCCGCAGGACCTCACGCCGGACGACCTGGAGGCGGCAGCCGCCTGGCTGGCCCGTTTATATACCCAGGAAGGCGCGGCCCAACGGCTGGTACGCGGCATGGCCTTCTTCAATGCGGGCTATTACCAGCCGACCAAAAGTGCGGCTTTTGTCGAGCGGGTGCTGTATGGCTGGCGCAAGATCGGAGGCGGTGACCCGTGTGCGTTCTGCGGCCAGCCGTCCACCTACCGCGCTGACCGCGAATCGGTGCCGCTGCTCAACGGGCGCGAGGTGTATAACTTCGGCCCGGCGGGTGAGGCGGGTCTGCCGGTGTGTGGTCATTGTTCGCTGGCGCTGCAAATGCTGCCGCTGGGTTGTGTGGTGGCCGGTGGCCGCTTGATCGCCGTCCACAGTGACGACACCGGCCTGATACAGGTCCTGGTGGGCGCGGCCCTGCGCGATATGCGGGCGATTCTGTCTTTGGGTGTGGACAAGGTGCCGAAGGTATCCTATCCGCGCACCCGCTTTGTCGAGTTGCTGGTCAAATGGCTGGCGAAGATGGAGCGGCGCTCGGCGTCCTCGCTCACCGGTTATGTGTTCACCAATTACGGTTCCCGGCCCGAAGTGCGCGTCTATCATCTGGACGCGCTTGTGGTCCGCTGGTTGGAGACGGTCCAGCACGATGTTCCCGGCCCCTGGCAGGCGCTGGTAGCGCGTCACTGGAGTGGGGAGGACGATCAACGCAACACCCTGTACGAGGATTTGCTCGATCTGCGGCCCCATTACTTTCTGCGGCGCTACCTGCTGCCCTCCCGGTCGTGGCCGCTGGTAGAGACATTTTTGAAAGGAGTGATGGCAATGACACCGGAGGAAATCGAGACCCTGCGCGAGTTGGGTGCGCGTTTCGGTGAGTATGCGCGGGAGCGTCGGGCGTTCTTTTACGACTTCTCCCGCGAGGATAATTATGCCCGCTGGCGGCGGCACCTGCTGCGGGCGGCGGATGACTGCGTGCGCCGTTACAACTACACGCTTATCAGCTACGACGAGTTTGTGTCGATCTTCACCGCGCCCAGCGGGGAGATCAACGACTGGAAGCTCCCCCGCGACCTCATAACGCTGTTAATGATCGAGAGCCGGGCGGGGACCGAAGATCCATTGTTTGAGGAAGACGAAACAGAAACGGAGGAAGTATGACCTTCATCACCGGCATTTACACCATTCACGCGCCGGCGTCGGCGCTCAATAACGGCAAAGGCGAGGACAACACCGGTCAGGTCAAAGCCATTCGCGTCGGACGGCAGGAATATCCGTATGTGTCGGCGCAGGCGGTGCGCTACTGGCTGCGCGAGACGCTGGAACGCTACGACGAGTCCTGGCAGGCATCGCCCGTGTATCACGCCGCCGGTAAGAAGCAGCAGGCGTATACCGAGGGCGACCCCATCCGTTACTGGGATGACGATTTGCTCGGCTATATGCGGGCCGAGAAGGGCGCATCCTTCACGCGCATCTCGCCCTTCCGCACCAGCACCCTGGTCAGCGCTGGACCGGTGGAGATCGTGGATGATTTCGGTGTGATGGGGCGCGGTGAGGGCGATTTCGTCCTGCACGGGCACGAGTTCTACCATGCCACGATGGTTGGTGCGTTCTCCATTGACCTGAACGCCGTCGGTACCTTCACCTACGAGAATCGCAGCGGCTACCGCAATCTCAGTCCGGCGCTGCTGAAAGAGGCCGAGGAAGCGCTGGAGCATCTACCAGCGGAAAAGGCCTACCGGATGCCGGTCGAACACCGGGCGCAGCGGGTGGCGAGTTTGCTGCGAGCGTTCGGTCGGCTGGAAGGTGGGGCCAAGCAGACCCTCCACTATACCGATGTCTCGCCGGGGCTGGTGTGCATGGCGGTGATGCGCGGCGGCAACAATCCCTTCCTGCATCTGTTCGGTCCGGACGGGGTGCGTGAGTCGGTGCTGGATGAGGTGGTCAATGTCTACGCGGACGATCTGGTCTCCGGGATCTATGCCGGGGTGCGTCAGGGCTACGCTGAAGCATCCCAGGCCGCGTTCACCGGGCGCGGGATCACGGTGATGCACCCGCGTGAAGCCTTCGACATCCTGGCCTATGATGTGTGGCAGAATCCGGAGTGGTTCAAGTGACGATGGATGTGCTGCGGGTGACGGTGACGGGGCCGGTGACCTCGTTCCGTTACCCGCACTTCCTGCACGGTGTACAGCCAACATACGAAATGCCGCCTCCGGCCACGCTCTATGGGCATGTGTGCAGCGCTCTGGGTGAACGGGTGGACCCGGCCAGCTTCCATGTTGGCCTGCATTTTACCCACCAGGGGCGCTGGTATGACTACGAACATACGCATCTGTTCGGGCGCGATCCCAAGCTGTCGCCCTTCGAGCGCCAACTCCTGTTCCAGCCGCATCTGGTGCTGTACATCGACCGGCCCGACTGGATCGATGCGTTCCGGTCGCCGCGCTATGTGGTGACGCTGGGGCGCTCGCAGGACCTGATGGTTTACAGCGAGGTGCGCCGCGTGTCGCTGCAAGTTGCGCAGGCGGCTTATGTTGAGCAGGCGCTGCTGCCACTGGATCAGGCTGCCGGTTTGCGCCAGCATGTGGCTCTGACCATGCCGCGCTATCTGACGCCTGACCGGCAAGTCACCTGGGGACGCTACGCCATGACCGGCGCACCCCAACCCTGGGACGGCAGTGACTGGATCGACCCGGAGGCTCCATTCTGGCGCGGGCGTGCGCGGGCGGTGACATGGCTTTCATTCATATAGCGGCGCGTCCGGGCGAGTCGCTGACCGATCACACGCTGGCGGTGGTGGCTCAGGTGGACCGTCTGGCGCGGCTGCGGCCCGGCTTCGAGGATCTGTACCGTCGGCTGCGGCTGGCGGCCTGGTTCCACGACAGCGGCAAGCTTGCACCCGGTTTCCAGCGACAGTTCAAGGGGGAGCGCTGGGGGCTGCGTCATGAGGTGCTGTCGCTGGCCTTTCTTGACTGGTCGCCGGAGGCCGACATCCAGGTGGCGGCGGCGGTCGCCACCCATCATCGTGATTTGGATTTCATCCTGGATGACTATCGTCCGCAGGTGGAACGGGTGGAGCAGCTTTTCAACGATCTGGATGGCGATGATGTACGCCAGTGGTATGAGTGGCTGGCGGCGCAGGG
>CAYQJO010000284.1:3589-5463 GCA_964417785.1 uncultured Anaerolineaceae bacterium
CTGCACCCGTTCAGCCAGCCAACACCGGACTCGGTCTACCGCTGGCTGGTCGATCTGGAAGACTGGCACAACGCCAACGCCACCTTACTGCGTGGGAATATGCTTCAGGCCGACCATGCGGCGGCGGCCCAGGCCCCTGATTATGGCCCGGTGCAACTGTATGATGTACATCCGGCCCGGTCTTACGATCACCAGACAGCCTGCGCCGCACAATCCGGTCAATCGCTGCTGCTGGTGGCTCCGACGGGCAGCGGCAAGACCGAAGCAGCGCTCGGTTGGGTTGGTGACTGCCCCCGTTTGTTCTATCTGCTGCCGTACCGGGCCAGCATGAACGCGATGATGGTACGGCTGGAACACCACACCGATCACGTCGGTTTGCAGCACGGACGCGCCCTGAGCGCTCTCTATCACCGGCTGGATGATCTGACCGAGGCCCGCCAGCGCATGAATCTGGCGCGTTTGTTCGCCTATCCGGTGCGCGTGTTCAGCCCTTACCATTTGCTGCGGGCGGTCTATCGCTTCAAGGGCTACGAAGCCGAACTGGCTGACTGCCAGGGAGCGCGGATCGTGGTCGATGAGATTCACGCTTACGAACCGGACCGGCTGGCGAAGATTCTGGCGACACTGCGCTTCCTGGTGGACCATTTCGATGTGCGGGTGCTGGTGATGACGGCGACGCTGGCGGGTGTGGTACGGCAGGCGATTCATGCCACCCTGGGCCATCTGCCCTTGATCGAAGCGGCGGATGGTCCACCCCGGCACCGGCTGCATCTTTACGCGGGTGATCTGATGGACGATTTGCCGCGCATCGCCGCCGAAGAGCGGGCGACGTTAGTGGTGGTCAACACGGTCAGGCGTGCAGCGGAAGCGGCCCGGCGGTTGCGTGAATCCGGGCGCGAGGTCATCGTAATTCACGGTCGTTTCAACAGCCGTGACCGCTGGCACCTGGAACAGCAGATCATGCGCCTGTTCCATGATCGCCAGGGCCGTCCAACACGACTCCCGCTGGTGGTGGCGACCCAGGTGATCGAGGTCAGTCTGGATTTAGACTTCGACACACTCTACAGCGATCCGGCCCCGCTGGACGCGCTGGTGCAGCGTTTTGGGCGGGTGAACCGGCGCGGTCTGCTGCCGGAACTGGCTCCGGTGCAGGTGTATACCGAGCCGGTGACAGTCTATGACCCGGTGCTGGTGGCGGCTACCAGCGACTTGCTGGCGGAACAGGATCGCCGGCCGGTGGAGGAGGGCGCGGTCGGTGGCTGGCTGGACCGGGTTTATGCCGCGTCCACCGATTGGCACAAACGCTTCCAGACGCATCTGAAGGATTTCGAGCAAGGTGTGCTGGCCGATTATCGCCCGTTTGAATCCGGCCACCCGGCACTGGAGGTGGCATTCCGTAAACTCTTTGACGAGTGTGCCGTGCTGCCGCTGGACCTGGAGGACGCCTACCGGACGGCGGAGAATCCGGTCGAGGCGGCAGACTGGTTGGTATCGATCTCGTGGTGGCAGTACAAGATGCTGGAACGGCAGGGACATGCCTGGCCGGAGGACGATCTGTACCTGGTGGACGCACCCTACGACAGCGCCACCGGCCTGCAATTGTATGAGGAGGACACATCATGCCCGTAGTCGATCATCTCGTGGCTGATCAATTTGGAAGTTACATCGGTAAATACTCGGAACGGTTGAAGGTGACGCTGAAGGGACAGGTGCAGGCCCAGGCTCTGCTCATGCACCTCAAGACAGTGACGCTGGTGGGCGACGGCGTGGGCATCTCGACGGATGCCGTTGCCGCCTGCTGCGAGCGCGGCATCCCCATTGTGACACTCTGCATCGACTAAAGTCGAGCAGCTTCTTGAGAACCCCATGTCGAA
>CAYQJO010000285.1:0-5461 GCA_964417785.1 uncultured Anaerolineaceae bacterium
CGACCGAAGAAGTCGTCGCTGAAGCTACCGCTGAGCCGACTGAAGAAATGGTCGCTACTGAAGAAGTTGAGACCAATACCATCGTCGATGTGGCTGTCGCTGCTGGTGACTTTGAGACCCTCGTGACCGCTGTCGAGGCTGCTGGTTTGGCAGAGACCCTGAGCGGTGAAGGTCCGTTCACCGTGTTTGCGCCGGTGGATGAAGCATTCGAGGCACTACCAGAAGGCACACTGGACGCACTGTTGAGCAGCCCGATTTCGATCCAGGCCGTTCTCTCCTATCACGTTATCAGCGGTGTTTACACCGCCGAAGACCTGACAGCGCTGGATGGTGAGACGGTCCAGACGCTCTTCCCCGATGATCCGGGGCTGACCTTCACCGTTGAAGACGGCACCGTCTTCGTTAACGGTGTGGAAGTCATCCAGGCCGATGTGGAAGCCGATAACGGTGTGATCCATGTGATCAACGGCGTGCTTCTGCCGGAAATGGCGGCTGGCTTCGCTGAGCAGACCGCAACCGAAGAAGCCGAGATGATGGCAACTGAAGAAGCCGAAGTCATGGCAACACCTGAACCGATGGATATGGCCGGTACGATCACCAGCGCCTGCATGGTGGCCGACCAGGGCGGTATCGATGACGGTACCTTCAACCAGTTGGCGTTCAACGGCCTCACACGGGCTGCCGAGGACTTCGGCCTGGAAACCCGCGTACTCGAATCCAACACGCCCAGCGACTTTGAACCCAACATCAATAGCTGCATCGACGAAGGCTTCGGCGCGGTCGTCACCGTCGGCTTCCTCATGACCGACACCACCCTGGCTTCCGCCCAGGCCAACCCAGATGTCTACTTCATCGCCGTTGACCAGGAATTCGAGAACGCCCCCGACAACCTCGTCGGCCTCCAGTTCCGTGAGGACCAATCTGGCTTCCTCGTCGGCGTCATGGCTGCCATGATGACCGAGACTGACACTATCGCGGGCGTTTACGGCATCTCCGTTCCTGCCGTCGTCAAGTTCCGCAACGGCTTTGAGCAGGGAGCCAAATACATCAATCCCGACATCACCACTCTCGGCGTCTATGGCGAGAGCTTCATTGACGCTGCCTGGGGTGCCGAAACCGCCGAAGCTCTGATCGGACAGGGTGCCGACGTCATATTCGGTGCTGGTGGCGCTACTGGCTCTGGTGGCATCATCTACGCTGCCGGTGAAGGCTATCTGGTCATCGGTGTGGACCAGGATGAATACTTCACCTCCTTCGGTGGCGGTGAGACACCCGGTGCCGAGAACATCATCACCAGCGCTACCAAAGCCGTCGACGTCGGTGTCTATGACATGCTCGACGCGCTGTCTGACGGCAACGTGATGTGGCCCGGTGGCAGTGTCTACGTGCTGGACGCCACCAACGACGGCGTTGGCTATGCACCATCGCATGACGCCGACGTACCCGAAGACGTCATCGCACAGGTCGATGAGGTCTTCGAGATGCTCAAGTCCGGTGAACTCTCCACCGGCGTCGATCCCACCAGCGGGGAACTGCTGGATGAGGATGAGATGGAATAATCGGTAGCTACCGAGGAAAGTTAGCTCTTTCTGAAAATGGGGCCAGAAATGGCCCCATTTTTACCCCTTGCCTATTTTTATCCTCTATACTCAATACAACATTTCGACTTTGAGGAGGCTATCCATGAGAAAGCTATTGATTGGATTGCTGGTGCTGCTTGTTGCGAGTATCGCATCAGCCCAGGATACACCCGAGTCCGTCTGTCTGATCACCGACATCGGTCGGGTTAACGACGGGACATTCAACGAATTCGCTTATGACGGCATGATCCGGGCGGTTGAGGAATTCAATCTGGATTCCAGCTTCATTGAAACCCAGTTCCCAACAGATTATGCCAATAACATCGCAATCTGTCTGGACGAGGGTTTTGACATCATCATCACCGTCGGCTTTGCCCTGGCAGACGCCACTTATGAAGCGGCTGAGGACAACCCGGACGTTTACTTCATCGGCGTGGACCAGGATCACACCGAACGGGAGCCGCTGCCCAACATCGCAGGATTGCAATTCCGTGAAGATCAGGCGGGCTTCCTGGCCGGTGCCATGGCCGCCATGATGACCGAGACCGGAATCGTCGCCGGGGTTTACGGTGATGACATCCCGCCAGTGGTCAAGTTCCGCAACGGCTTCGAGCAAGGTGCGCGGTATATTGACCCGGAAATCCAGACCCTGGGCGTCTATATCCCCGATTTCCAGGCCCCGGCTGAGGGTGCTGACGCCGCCGAACGCTTCATCGCCGAAGGTGCAGATGTGATCTTCGGCGCAGGCGGTCCGACGGGAACGGGCGGGATCATCTTTGCCGCTGCCGAGGGTGTGCTGGTCATCGGTGTGGACCAGGACCAGTATTACACTGACTTCGGCGAAGGCGACTCACCCGGTGCCGAAAACCTGATCACCAGCGCCATCAAGCGCGTCGATAACGGCGTCTATGACCTGATTTCGTTTGCGTTAACGGGCGAGGGCTTCCCGGAGGACAGCAATTACGTGGTCGATGCAGCCGGTGATGGCATTGACTTTGCGCCGCCGAATGAGTCCGATGTACCGGAAGATGTGACCGAGCGCATGAACAAGATTCTGGACGAACTACGCAGCGGCGAGATTGAAACCGGTGTCGATCCCCTCACCGGCCAGCTTCTCGGTGAGGACAGCGCCGAATCAGAACCGGCTTCCGAAAGCAAGTAGTAAACAAACCGGGGAACGCAAAGTTCCCCGGAAGCGATAATTACTTCGCGTATTCGACCGCCCGTGTCTCACGGATGACATGGACTTTGATCTGTCCCGGATACTGCATCGTCTCCTCGATCTGGCGGGCGATGTCACGAGAAAGCCGCAGCGCAGAGAGATCGTCCACCTGTTCAGGCCGGACAATGATGCGGACCTCACGCCCGGCCTGAAGCGCATAACTCTGCTCCACACCGTCAAAGCTGGTGGCGATTTCTTCCAGTGTTTTGACACGCTTGATGTAGGATTCCAGGCTCTCGCGGCGTGCCCCCGGACGTGCGCCAGAGATGGCGTCAGCCGCTTCCACGATATACGCCTCAATACAATCCTGCTCGATCTCGTGATGGTGTGCGGCAACCGCGTTTAGAATCTTCTTGTTCTTAATACCATAACGCTTCAAAAATTCGGAACCGATCACCGCATGAGTCCCTTCGATCTCATGGTCGATGGCCTTGCCGATGTCGTGCAGCAGACCACCGGCTTTGGCAGCGTCCACATCGGCTCCCAGTTCTGCCGCGATCATACCAGCCAGATGGGCTGTCTCAATGGCATGTGCATGCTGGTTCTGGCCGTAGCTGGTCCGGAAGCGCAGCATACCCAGCAGCGTGATAATCTCCGGATGCAGGCCATGAACCCCGGTCTCATAGCAGGCCCGCTCGCCTTCTTCGCGGATGGTCTTTTCAACCTCCGTCCGTGAGTCCTCGACCAGCTTTTCGATGCGAGCCGGATGGATGCGCCCGTCGGTCACCAGCTTCTCCATCGACTTTTTCGCCACCTCACGCCGAACCGGATCAAAACTGCTGATGGTCACGGCTTCCGGCGTATCGTCCACAACCACATCGACGCCGGTCGCCAACTCGAAGGCACGGATGTTGCGCCCGTTGCGTCCGATGATCCGGCCTTTCATCTCGTCGCTGGGCAACGCTACCACACTTACGGCGATTTCGCTCACATGCTCGGAGGCCAACCGCTGAACCGCCAGCGCGATGATGTCGCGGGCGCGACGTTCAGCTTCTTCGCGGGCTTCCGCCTCAACCTGACGGATAATGCGGGCGATGTCGTTACGCGCCTCGTTTTCGGCGGCCTGCAGCAGCACTTCGCGGGCCTCATCGACCGTCATCTGGCCGATGCGTTCCAGTTCCTGTAAGCGCACCTCCTCCATCTTCTTGACCTCGTTCTCTTTGCGGTCAAGGGTGCTCTGGCGCTTGTTCTGGTTCTGTTCACGTTTTTCCAGGCGCTCGAAACGGTTATCCAGGTCTTCGCGACGCCGCTGCAAACGTTCCTCTTCCTTGTCAAGATCACGGCGGCGGCGGTTGATCGTTTCGTCCGTCTCCCGTTCAAGGTTCTTGATTTTCTCCTCGCTCTCGCGGATGGTGTTGGCCGCCTCCGTCCGGGCCTGAGTGACGATTTCCTGAGCCTCGTTTTCGGCCAGGGAGACGTGGCCTGTAGCTTTCTTGATCTGATCAGACCGGTAGTAAGCAATCCCGGCTGCTGCCCCCACCACAAGAGCAACAATGGCAACAATGGCAACAATGATTATATCCATACTCCATCATGATAGCGGAAACCGCTATCCTCCTTTCTTGGGTTTCACTCGACACCAAAAAAACCTTCATCGTCGAGTTGGGTAATCAAACAGGTGATTGTATCGCGTATGGTCCCATAATCGAACCCACGACGTTGCAAGAATGCACTAAGTTTCGTGCGAAAAGCCTGCCGGTCATAACCGCGCAGACGCCGTGCCTGATTAGAGGCCGCCTGGTAGGCCACCTGGTCCACATCAACATCCACCAGCACCGACTCGATGATCGAATCAGCCACACCTTTCTGACGCAGTTCATAACGCAGCGCACGCGGGCCACGCGGCTTGAACGTGCTGCGATTCTCCAACCAGTAACGGGCAAACGCTGTGTCATCGAGATATTGCAGTGTGTGGAGTCGCGCTATAGCTGCTTCGATTGCGTTTTCACTGAAACCTTTACCGACCAGATTGTGGCGAACTTCGTGTTCGCTGCGCGGTCGATAGGCGAGGAATCGAGCGGCTTTATCGACCGCACGGTTGACCGAATCGGTCTCACGCAGTGCGTCGATCTCCGCCAGAGAGAGTTCTTGCCCTTTGTGCAGGTGAGCAGCCTCAAGCAGAGACAAACCGAAAGCATACTCACCGTCCAGGTAGACGTTGACCCGTTCTTTATCGCGCTTCTGGATTTCTAAGGTGGTGATGGTTGCCATCATACCGCCTGAAAAATGCAAAAAACCGTCATCTACCAGTCGATCACGGCTAAAGCATTTTGTATATCATTGTGCCAAATGCTTACATATCAAACACCCACAACAAGGATGCCCGCTTATGCGCTGTTTTTGTTTCAACCACCATAGCCAGATATTGGCTCGGCACAATCAAGTCATCTGCTCGAAGCAGTCAGGTTTCAACCGTGTTAGATAGATGATGTTTACATAACAATACAACAAGCTGTTAACACTGTATCCAAAAATAGATAATTAATCAACCCCCCTGGCGAAATTTGTGCGGCCAGCTACAATCGACGGTATGATAGCCAATACACGACGGATTCTGATTACCGGGGGTGGGACTTTTCTGGGAGACCACATCGCCCAGGCACTGCTGGCCGAGGGTGCCGAGGTCACACTGCTGGTGCGCCCCGGCGGTGAAGAGAAG
>CAYQJO010000286.1:0-2751 GCA_964417785.1 uncultured Anaerolineaceae bacterium
CGCGGAGGGTAAATCCGTCCCCCACGGGCGGCTGCGGCGGCCTAACACCTCGCCCGCCATGCCCCAGAAACCGAATGCACCGGTGTCTTGCCATTAGAAGTAATTTATGCCTGGCGAGGGGAAATTGCGGTCGCGGTCATCCAGGACCAGCACCCAGTCGTCACCATCGACCGGCGTGGTCAGGCGCAGAGTCCCGGCCCGCAGATAATCGCCGTGAATGACCGACTCGCCCGTGTGCGGATCGTACCACCAGGCACGGATGACCGTCCCCGAAAGCACCGCCAACCGCACCTCCACATCGCGCCGACCGCCCTCCACATAGATCATGGCATAGCTGCGGTTGCGGTCGCGGCAGGCACGCGGATAGCCACCCAGCGGCCCGGTGCGCGAGACCAGCATGGATTGGTCAGGGATGCGCGAGAGATAGGGGCGCGAATGCAGCAAACGGCGCAGATGCACAGCGGCGGGATGGTTGCAGGTCACACCGCAGCAGCCGGCGAACACCACATTGTAAAGCTGGCGCAGACTGTCCCCGTGCAGTTCGAGCGCCGGGCGCACCGGCTGCCGCACTCAAGGCATGGAACGCCGACCACGCATCGTGGGCGAACCAGTCCGAGGAACGGCCACCGGGCGGCGGCTGGTAGGCCATCAAGGCCGCCGGATCATCGAGCGCCGCCGCCAGTTCGCGCCAGTGCGGTTGATCGCCACCAGCAGCACGGCCCGCGCTCAAGAGGTAAACGGCGGGCGGCGCATCGCGCACCATCCGCCGCAGATAGCGCCCGTAGAGGGCCGCGCCCGCGCTCAGATCGTCGCCGGGGTCCGCGATCAATGCCCCATAGAGACCGTACTCCGCCGCCAGCGCCACCAGTTCCGGCTGGTCCGTCTGGATGACGGTGTAGCCCTGGTCGCGGCAGCGGCGCAGATACGCATGGGCGGCGTCCAGATCAGCCGGCGCGGCGTGGCCCAACCAGAAGAACGGCTGCCCGCCTTCGGTGATGAGATACCGTCCGTTGGAACTGACCTGCAAGCGCTGCACCGGCGCTTCCTTTACCCCATCGTCTTCGGTTTGACTGGATTGGGCGCTCCCATCAGCGAATGGTATTCCGCCGACGGGTAGCGGGTCCGGTAGTGCTGGCCCGCACCCTGCTTGTGGCCGCTGTTGAGATAGGTGCTGGTCGAGAGCCAATCCAGCAGCGTCAGCAGCAGTTCATTCTTGACCGCCGCATAAGCCGGATCGTGCCAGCGATTATACAGTTCGTCGGGGTCGGCTTCCAGATCGTAGAGTTCGCCGTCGGTCGGCTGGCCGGTGAGATAAACCAGCTTGTGCGTGCGGCTGCGGATCATGGTTTGTACGTTGTCCTGGCAGAAGACAAAAGCCCGCCGGTCCGGTTCCGCGCCGCTGATATACGGCATCAGCGACCGCCCTTCCAGGTGATCGGGAATCTCGACCCCGGCAGCGTCCAGAATCGTCGGGCCGAGATCGATCAGCGACACCAGATCGGTCTCCGTGCGCGATTCCACGCCGGGATAGCGCACGATCAGCGGCACATGGACCACCTGCTCGTACATCAGCCACTTATACGGCAGCATGTGGTCGGCCAGCATCTCGCCGTGATCGGAGCAGAACACCAGCAGGCAGTCATCCAGCCAGCCGCGCCGTTCCAGCGCGTCCAGGATGCGCCCGACCTGCTCATCGACGGTGGTGATCTTGGCATAGTAATGGCGGCGCATATGGTCGATGTCGTCCGGGCTGGCGAAGCGCAGGTCGATGTGGGCTTCGTGGTGGCCGTGGCTGGCGAAGTGGTCGCGGTGGGCGGTGTGCTGCGGCGGGGTGTCGTCCAGTTCGCCATCACGATAAACCGGCTCCGGCATCTCCCGGTCCTGGTACAGTTCCAGGTGACGCGGCAGCGGGTCCCAGGGTTCGTGCGGACCGGTGAGGCCGACCTGCAAGAACACCGGCTTATCGCCCTGGTAATTGTCGATCCAGGCGACGGCGGCGCTGCCGATGAAAACATCGCTGTGCAGGTGTTCGTCCAGGTGCCAGGGGACACCCTGGAATTTCTGCAACCATTCGGGGTCGGATTTCTGGCGGTCGTTGGGGCGATATTGGCCGTGCCAGTTGAGATAGCGGCCCCAATCGTCGTCGGCGCTGCCCTGAGCGTGGGTGCGGTTGGTCGGATTTTCCACCACCACCCGCTCGTGGAATCCGCCGTCCACATCACGCGGGCTGAAGTGCATTTTGCCGATGTTGGCGCAGAAATAGCCAGCCTCGTTGAGGTCCTGGACCCAGTTGCGCTGGTGGCCCCAGTGGTCGAAGCTGTAGACGCCGGTGTTATGGGCGTACATGCCGGTGAAGACCGCCGCCCGGCAGGCGATGCAGGTCGCGCCGGGACAGTACGCACCGGTGAACGAAACACCTTCGCTGGCGATGCGGTCCATGTGGGGTGTGACCATGTGATCGTGGCCCCAGGCGGCTATGGTATCGGTGCGCTGCTGGTCGGTCATAATCAGAACGATATGTCTGGGCATAGGGGAGTCCTTTGCAGTATGAAGGTATGATGTCCGCCCACGATTGAAAATCATGGGCTACGCGGTGCGTGTCCAATAAATGGACACGGGCGGTGTGACATGCGGCGGGCCGGGACGTGGCCCCTACAACGGTCGTTGTGCGTAGGGGATGGCCCGTGTGCCATCCCGATGTCCGCCCACGATTGAAAATCATGGGCTACGCGGTGCGTGTCCAATAAATGG
>CAYQJO010000286.1:2851-5450 GCA_964417785.1 uncultured Anaerolineaceae bacterium
GATGTCCGCCCACGATTGAAAATCATGGGCTACGCGGTGCGTGTCCAATAAATGGACACGGGCGGTGTGACATGCGGCGGGCCGGGACGTGGCCCCTACAACGGTCGTTGTGCGTAGGGGATGGCCCGTGTGCCATCCCGATGTCCGCCCTGGGTGACACCGACTGTGATACGTTTGTCCATAAGCATACCCCTCACGCATTGCACAGTCTACCCCAACTGGCCGGATTACGCATGTCCAGGCGTCGCGGATAAATCTACAAATTTTTCTATGAAATTAATATTAGTTGCTGAAGATTATAACCGTTTCCGTACAATGAACAATGTAATGTGTGCTACTATAGTTTTGGTGCTGTTATATTGATTAAAAAACATGAACGAGCCTACATTCATCCAGTGGATAACGCTGTGCGCCACACGCTGTCGGGCGGGCAGGTGACGGTGCGGACGCGGATGAATCGGCGGCACAACGGTGACGATCCGTTTGCCGGTGACACAGGATGTCAATCGCGAGGTGACGAAGGATCGGTTATGGACGTTGGGTGATGAGGACAAGCCATCATGAAGAATATCTACTTGATCGGTTTTCGTGGTACAGGGTTTCGGAATGTCGAATACCACCAAGAACCTGCGTTGATTCGCGCTGGACATGTTGCGATAGCCTTTGAAGGATTCGAGATGGAGATTCTTGGCTTTCACCCTACGCCGGAAGCAATTGTGGATGTCGGTGGTGATGAGGCGGCCATTGCATGGCTAAAGGCCAGGAACACACTTGATGGAACGCTGCAAGTGGATACCAGTGTCTTTGTCCGTGCCGCTGAGCTTGCCCTCGCTGGTGCACGTACCAGCGTGTACCAACTGGTTGTACAGGTATCAGACAAGGAATTCGAGCGTATCCACCGACAAGCGATCCAATGGTACAATGAGAAGCGGGTATTCGCCTATGCTTTTCCGCCGGACGAACCAATGCCCGACCGTGACAACTGTGCAACTTTTCCGCGCAGGTTGGGACTTCCGGTATTGGACCCGGTCGGTCAGATCAAGGATTACGTGCGCGAACTGCAATCTCAAGGCGAGCCCTGGAAACCTGGAGGGAACTGAGATGCAACGAGACGTTGTTACAGATACACAGCTATTGGATATACTGGAATCGCGGGTAGGACGGCTGGCGGCGCGCTGGCGTGGTGCGAATGATCCGCAGGAAGCCGAAGCGCTCGTCCAGCAGTACCAGTCGGTTTTGCTGTGGATGATTGAACTGGGGTACGATGATTCATTGGATGCCGATGCTGAGCTGCCCGATGAATACCTGCCCGATGCGTATCTGACGCTGCACGGTTAGATGGTGCTATGGATCGTGTGGGGGGGCTGCGTTTGCAGTATAATGGGTCACAATAACTAAACTGGGGGGACTCATGGACAAAATCAGCAGCACCATTACCATCCGCGACGCTGACGGCCAACCGCTGGCCGGGCATCCGGTGACGGTCGAGCAGACGCGGCATAAGTTTCTGTTCGGCAGCACCGGCTTTGACATTACACCACTGGCGAACGGCGAGGTCTCCGGCGCGGACAAAGAACGCGCCGAACTTCTCAACCAGAAACTGCTGGACCTGTGCAACTTTATCACGCTGCCGTTCTACTGGGGCCGCTTCGAGCCGCAGCGCGGCCAACCGGATACGCAGCGCATCCTCAACACGGCCCGCTGGTTCACCGAGCGCGGCTGTCTGGTCAAAGGCCATCCGCTGGCATGGCACACCGTCTCCGCGCCCTGGCTGCTGGACCTCAGCACCGAGGCGATCATCGACGTGCAGTTGGCGCGTATCCGGCGCGAGGTGGCCGATTTCGCCGGGGTGATCGACACCTGGGATGTCATCAACGAAGTCGTCATCATGCCCAACTTCGACAAATATGACAACGGCATCACGCGCATGGCGCTGGAACTCGGACGCATCGGCATCATCCGGGCCACATTCGACGCCGCCCGCGAGACCAATCCCGGCGCGACCCTGCTGCTGAACGACTTTGATGTGTCGGCGGCCTATGAATGTTTGATCGAGGGCTGCCTGGAAGCCGGGATCAAGATCGACGTGATCGGCATCCAGTCGCATATGCACCAGGGCTGGTGGGGTGTGGAAAAGACGCTGGATGTGCTGGAACGCTTCTCGCGCTTCGGCCTGCCGCTGCACTTCACCGAGACGACGCTGGTCTCCGGCGAGATCATGCCGCCCCACATCGACGACCTGAACGATTATCAGGTGGCCGAGTGGCCGACCACGCCCGACGGCGAAGCGCGGCAGGCGGAGGAGACCGCCACCCACTACAAGATGCTGTTCGAGCATCCGCTGGTGGAGGCGATCACCTGGTGGGGTCTGCCCGATGGCGGCTGGCTCAACGCGCCGTCGGGATTGGTGCGCCAGGATTATTCCAGCAAACCGGCCTACGACGCGCTGCTGAATCTGGTCAAGGGCGAGTGGTGGCTGGCCCCGACCGAGAGGGTCACCGACGAGGCCGGACAGTTGCACCTGGAAGCCTATCCGGGCGAGTACGCGGTGACGGTCCAGGACCGGACGGTGGCGTTCACGCTGGGCGAGGACGGGGTG
>CAYQJO010000287.1:0-5389 GCA_964417785.1 uncultured Anaerolineaceae bacterium
ATTGTTTCGACTTACACCCTGCTACACCCCTCCGAAGATGTGGGTAATGCATAGCACAGAGGGGAGAAGGGGAGAAAAGCGGTTTTCAAGTCCCCTCGCCCCTTGTGGGAGAGGGGATTTAGGGGTGAGGGGTGTTCGGGCAAGTCGAAAATGTGATATGTTCCGACTTTGCAAAAGCCCTGGTCCTTTATGCTACTGATGCGAATTTTAGCACGAACATACGCTATAATCAGAGACCGATGTAGTCCACCAGGAAGAGACCATCATGCTTGTCGGCGTCGATATTGGCGGCACTTTCACCGATCTGGTTCTCAGCCGCAAAGGCCGCCTCTCGATCCACAAATTACCCAGCACGCCCGACAATCCGGCCATCGCCATGTTGGTGGGATTGGAGGCAATCACCCAGAACCGGCTGGACCGGCTGCGCCATGTCGCACATGGCTCGACTGTCGCCACCAACGCCATTCTGGAACGTAAAGGCGCACGGACTGCGTTGATTACCACGCAGGGTTTCCGGGATGTGCTGGCGATAGGTCGCCAGAACCGCCCGGTATTGTATGCCCTGCAACCGAAACTGCCGGAACCGTTGATCCCGCGTGAGCGCTGCTACGAGGTGCCAGAACGGCTGGATTTCAACGGCGATGTGCTGACCCCGCTGGATATGGACGCGCTGGATGTGGTGCTGGATCAACTTCACGATGTCGAATCGGTGGCGGTGTGTCTGCTGTATAGCTTTGTCAATCCGGTCCATGAGCAGGCCATCCGCAGCCGGATCGTGGAACGCGGCTTGATTCAGCCCTGGCAGGTGACGCTTTCCAGTGAGTTGCTGCCGGAGTTCCGCGAGTACGAACGGGCCAGCACCGTCGCTCTGGAAGCCTACGTGCGCCCGGTGATGCGGCGCTATGTCGCCCATTTGCAGAGCAAACTGCACGGCAAAAGCGGCGGTGTCGGTTTGCGTGTCATGAAGTCTGACGGCGGTGTCATCAGCGCTGCACGGGTGGAGACGCAGGCGATCCAGACCGCGCTCAGTGGACCGGCTGCGGGGGTGATCGGTGCGCATTATGTTGCCCGGCTGGCCGGTTATGATGATGTGATTACGCTGGATATGGGGGGGACGTCGACGGATGTGGCGATCTGTCCCGGTGCGCCGCTGCGCCGTCCGCAGTCGGAGATTGACGGCCTACCCCTGCGCATCCGTCTGCTGGATATCGAGACCATCGGTGCCGGTGGTGGGTCGCTGGCGCGGGTGGATGCCGGTGGTGCCTTGCGCGTTGGGCCGCAAAGCGCCGGGGCTGATCCCGGTCCGGCGGCCTATGGTCGCGGTGGCACCCAGGCGACGGTCAGCGACGCCAATCTGATGTTAGGGCGGTTGGACCCCGATTATTTTCTGGGTGGCAATATGCGGCTGGACGAGGAAGCGGCCCAACGTGCCATCGCGGATGTTGCTGCTGCTATGGGCTGCGATCCGATCCAGGCCGCCCAGGGTATTGTCGATGTCGCCAATGCCAATATCGACCGGGCGTTGCGCCGGGTGAGTGTCGCACGCGGTCATGATCCACGCCGTTTTACCCTGGTGACATTTGGCGGGGCTGGTGGTTTGCATGCCTGTGCTGTCGCCGACCGGCTGCAAATCCCGCGTGTGTTGGTGCCGCGCTATCCGGGTGTGTTGTGTGCGCTGGGTTTGCTGGTCGCTGATGTGGTGATCGACTATTTACGCTCGGTTTTGCTGCCGGTTGAGGACCATACCGTCGAAGAACTGGTGCCGCTGCTGGAATCGATCCTCACCCAGGCGCGTGACGATCTAAAAGCTGAAGGGATACCGCGCCGCCATCGTCACTACCGGGTCTCGATGGATTTGCGTTATGTGGGACAGGCGTATGAACTCAATATCCCGGTGGATGCGACCGTCGATATTCGTGACTTGTTCCACGAGACGCACCAGCGGCGCTATGGTCATGCACTGCCGGATCGTACCGTCGAACTGGTTAATTTGCGGGTGCAGGCAGTGGGGACAGTCGAGCATCCGGAACTGCTGTTGGAAGAAGTCGAAGGTGAGGAGTTCGCCGGGGCGACTCATCTGGTACCCGGTGACGCTGAACGAGGCGAAAAAACCGCTCCCGACGGGACACGGCTGGCGCTGTATGAGCGCGAATATCTGATGCCGGGAGCGCGATTCAGTGGTGGAGCGCTCATTTTTCAGCTTGATAGCACGCTGTATGTGCCGCCCGGTTGGTCAGCATGGGTGGACGGTTATCGCAATTTAATTCTTGAACGTGGAGGGTAACATGGCACAGCAAATTATGGTCTACCCGACGGATAAGTGGCGCAAGTTGATGTTCAAAGCGCCGTTATATGTATGGCGGTTGGGGTTAGGGCGTTTGATTATCCCCCATTTTCTGGTCCTGACGACCACCGGACGCAAGAGCGGCCTGCCGCGCCATACCATGCTGGAATACAGTCAGGTTGATGGCAAGATTTATATCGCCAGTGGTTGGGGTGACCGCTCCCAGTGGTACAAGAACGCGATGGCCGATCCGTTAGTGACGGTGCAGCCGGTCGGTAAAGCGACCCTCAGTGGCAGGATCGAGCGGGTGACGGACGAATCCGAGTTCCGTCAGCTTTACGAGGCCATGCAGGCTAGTCCAATCATGGCGGAATGGCTGAAGACTTACAACATTCCCAACACGATCCAGGATTTCGTCGCGAACCGGGATAAACTGCATATTCTGCGCGTCGATGCAACGAATGAGCCGACTCCGCCGCCGCTGGAATCTGATCTGCGCTGGATAACCTGGCTGGTGGGTGGTCTATTTTTTGTGCTGGTGTGGATATTGTCGAGGAGTGATTAGCGGTGGTCACAGTACGAGTTGAGGGTTACATGACCCCAGATGGTGGGATCAAGTTCGAGAATGTCTCGCGTCGAGGCAAGACGCTGGGTGAAATTTTGGATTCGGGACTTGTAGGTCAAGGGGCCGAGGCATGGGCCGATGAACCTGATAGTATCGAATGGTTGGAACAACAACGGCTGTACACACGCAATCTGAAGCATTTCACACCGATTATCGGTGATCTTGCCCGTAAGCCGTATTGAAAATATCATGCCCGTAGACGCGATTAGCCTGGAAGTGTTCAAGAATCTGTTTGCCTCGGTCGCTGAGGAGATGGGCGAGACCCTCAAGCGGGCCGCTTTCAGCCCCAATATCCGCGAGCGGCTGGATTTTAGCTGCGCTGTCTTTGATGTAAACGCACGGATGGTGGCTCAGGCAGCCCATATCCCGGTTCACCTGGGCAGTATGCCAGCCTCCGTCGAGTACGCCGTCGATGCTTTTGCCCGGAGCGATGTGGGCATTCAGCCAAACGACGTGATTATCCTCAATGACCCGTATCACGGCGGGACTCATCTCCCTGATGTGACGATGGTCTCGCCGGTGTTCGCCGGGGGCGAACTGGCCTATTATGTCGCCAGTCGCGCCCACCATGCCGATGTGGGTGGCATGTCGCCGGGATCGCTACCCTTAAGCACCGAACTCTACCAGGAGGGGATTATCATCCCGCCGGTCAAGCTGATGTTGAGCGGCTGGATCAACGAAGGGGTGATGAATCTCATCACAGCCAACAGCCGCAACCCGCAGGAGCGCATCGGCGACATCGAAGCCCAGCTTGCCGCTCATCGCGCCGGGGCCAACCGTTTAATCGATATTCTGATCGATCATGGAGAGGAGATGGTAGCCGAACATGCTGCTGCTCTTCAGGAATACGCTCGCCGCATGACGGAAGCGTCCATCCGCCGTATCCCCGACGGCATCTATACCTTTGAGGATGCGTTGGAAGGTGACGGCCAGACCGAGTCCCCGATCCCCATCCGCGTGCGGATCACGGTTGTCGGTGAGCATATGACGGTGGATTTCATTGGGAGTGCGCTGCAAGTGGCGGGCAACGTCAACGCGGTCGAGGCGATTGTGCGGTCGGCCACATGGTACTGTGTGCGGCTGCTGGCGGAAGACGACATCCCGGTCAATCATGGTTGTTTCGAGCCGGTAGAGGTTATTACTGAGCCGGGCAGTGTTCTCAATCCGCGTTTCCCGGCGGCAGTGGCTGTTGGCAACACCGAGACCGGTCAGCGGGTGGTGGATGTGGTGCTGGGGGCGCTGGCCCAGGCGCTCCCGGATAAGATACCGGCGGCCAGTCAGGGATCGATGAATAATCTGACGGTCGGCGGCATGGTTGATGGACAGCAGTTTGTCTATTATGAGACCATCGGTGGAGGACACGGGGCCGGTCCGGACTCGGTGGGTATCAGTGGCCGCCACAGTCACATGACCAACACGCTTAACACGCCGGTCGAAGCCCTGGAATACAGTTTGCCGCTGCGGGTCCGGGCATATGGGCTGCGCGATGAGTCCGGTGGTGTCGGGCAGAATCGTGGCGGAGAGGGTCTGCGGCGTGAATACGAGTTCACCGCGCCAGCGACGGTGACCTTGAACGCCGAACGCCGCATCAACGCGCCTTATGGCCTGAACGGCGGGAAACCCGGCCAACCGGGTGACGATGTACTGATCCAGAACGGAGAAGCCCGCAAAATCAAAGGCAAAGACACATTTCGGGTCCAACCGGGCGACCGGCTGATTATCCAGACCCCCGGCGGTGGTGGTTGGGGAGCATTCTAGATGTAAATCCTCGTTTGCGATGAACTGATATTACTCTGATCTGCAAATTGCTTCAATAATTCCGTTACGTCTTGTGCTACAATGCGCGGCAGTCATTTGCTTGTACCAGGAGTTTTTCATGTCAACAACAACTGTAAGCTGGCTCAAAGGGATGCAGTTTGTCGCAACGGACAGCACCGATCATTCCGTTGTGATTTCCAGCGCCAAAGAAGGCGTGGGGATGAAGCCCTCTGAACTGGTGGCGGCGGCGTTGGGAAGCTGCACCGCCTACGATGTCGTCAACATTCTGACCAAACGCCGCGTGAACTTCACAGACGTGACCGTAGAAGTGCAATCCGAGCAGCGGGATGAACAGCCGGCAGTTTTTACCTCTTTTCATCTACACTATGTCGTCACCGGGCGCGACATCACTGAAAAGGAAGTCGAACGAGCCATCCAGCTTTCCGAGGAGAAATACTGCTCGGTATCGGCGACGCTAAAACAGGCTGCCCGGATCACTTACGACTACGAGATCGTCAACGAGAGTTAAGGCTTTTCCAGAAAATACATAGCCGGTGCTCTACATTTCTGCGGACGGCAATAATGCCGTCCCTACCCACAAACATGGGTTTTCGTAGGGACGCGATTTTTCGCGTCCGCCGTGAGAATAGCTATTTTCTTGGAAACGCCGCATCGCATCAATAATCAGGGGTAATCTGAAACAGTTGAAACTCAATCGAAAA
>CAYQJO010000288.1:0-5373 GCA_964417785.1 uncultured Anaerolineaceae bacterium
GGGGGGAAAAGGTCTTGTCATCCATACCCTAAATTTACCCTAAAGATGCTCGCTTATCACCCTGCTGAACAGATACGAGATCTCAACTGATTTCCTACCCACCAGGCTAACATTATAGTGGCTAACGGCACGCAAAACTAGTTTCCGAATCGGCCTGAGAGCGCTATACTGATTGGATAAAAACCCATCAAGAAGGTTTGTTCTATGCAAGAAGAATCCGCGATTATTCTTGAGGTACGCGGGCTGACCAAACGTTTCCCCGGCGTGCTGGCAAATGACCACATCGACCTGACACTGCGGCGTGGGCAGGTATTGGGGCTGCTGGGCGAAAACGGTGCCGGTAAATCGACGCTCATGAACATGATTTACGGCATGTACAGCCCGGATGAGGGCGAAATTCTCATTGACGGCAAGCCTGTCGTGATCCATGATCCGAACGATGCGATTAATCTGGGCATTGGCATGGTCCACCAGCATTTCCAACTGGTGCCGGTTTTGACCGTGACTGAGAATATCATGCTTGGCAATGAGTCGGTGCGTGGCCCGTTTCTGGATCGCCGGTCGGCACGCCAGCGGATAGTGGAGATTTCCGAGCAGTATGGGTTGCAGGTCAACCCGGACGTGCTGGTCCAGGACTTATCCGTTGGGGCGCAGCAGCGTGTCGAGATCATCAAAGCGCTCTACCGCAAAGCCAACATCCTGATCCTGGATGAGCCGACGGCGGTCCTCACGCCCCAGGAGACCGAAGGTTTGTTTGAGATCATGCGGTCGCTGGTGGCGCGAGATGTCAGTATGATTTTCATCTCGCACAAGTTGAAAGAAGTGCTGCGCATCTGTGATTGGGTGGCTGTTCTGCGTCAGGGTCGCAAGGTGGGCGAAGTCGATCCCCACAACGCCACCCAGCAATCCCTGGCCTCGATGATGGTTGGGCGCGATGTGTTACTCGAAGTGGAGAAGACACCGGCGCAGCCCGGCGAGCCAGTGCTGACCATCACTGATCTTCAGGTCAACGACGACCGCGATCTACCCGCCGTCAACGGACTATCGCTGGATGTTTACAGCGGCGAGATTCTCGGTGTGGCCGGTGTGCAGGGTAACGGCCAGACCGAATTGGTGGAGGCGATCACCGGTTTGCGCAATGTCGCCGGTGGACATATTCACATTGATGGTCATGATGTGACCCATCTCAGCCCGCGACGAGTGACAGAGACGGGTGTATCCCATGTGCCGGAGGACCGCCAGAAGAACGGCATGGTGGCCGATTTTCCGATCACAGACAATATCCGGCTGCAAAGCTATTATCAGGCCCCGTTCTCCATTGGTATTCTGTCAAACGACCGCGAGATCAACAGTGCGGCACAGGCGTTGGTCGATCAATACGATGTTCGCACCCCAAGCATTTTCACGAAGATCGGGTCGCTCTCCGGCGGGAATCAGCAGAAGACCATTGTTGCTCGTGAGTTCTCACGCAACAGCCATCTACTCCTTGCGGCGCAGCCGACGCGCGGCCTGGATGTGGGGTCTATTGAGTTTATTCACAAGCAGATTGTCAAAATGCGTGATGAGGGGACAGCGGTACTGCTGGTCAGCACCGAGTTAGACGAGATTCTGTCACTTTCGGATCGTATTGCTGTAATGTATGCCGGATCAATCATCGAAGTGCTGGATGCAGCGGAGGCCGACCGGGAAGCAATCGGTCTGTTGATGGCCGGTGTTAAAGGGGGTGTCCATGAGTAATCAAGAAGCGCCTGGGGTAGTACGGGCATGGCGGCGGCTTTCACCGTCGCTCGTCCCGGTGTTTGCGGTCGTCACAGCGCTGGTCGTGGCGATTCCGCTGCTGATCGTCACCGTCGCCGGAGGTAGTGTTGGACGTGGCTTGTGGATGTCGCATCAGGCATATGCGGCCCTGCTCGAAGGTGCTTTAGGGGTGGCGATCAACACTGAGCTTGAGATGGCCGATGTTGATACGGTCCTGACTCTGGCGGAAAGTGAAGAAATCACCCGGCGCGACCTGCTGCGTCTCTCGCGCCAGACCGAAGACTTGCTCGAAATTGGTCAATCCAATGTGCGTGAGTTCAACATGGTTATCCAACGTTATCTGGGAACCGAGGCGCTGCCCGACGACGAGGCATTTGATACGCTGGGCGAACAACTGGCTCGAATTAATGATTATGGTGCGGAATGGCTGCAGGAAAGCGGCGATTTGCTGCTGGCCCTGGATGAGCTATCACGCAGCGATGTCCGCGATGTGGCCGAGCGTTATGCCGCTTTCAACAGTCTGGACGACTCACAGCGGGCCGAATTGGTTGAGTTCGTGCCGCAGGCCGCCGATTACAGCGACGATCAACTGCTGGATATTCTGGTGCGGGTCAACAATGAGGGTAATGTGCGACTGGTTCGCGCTTACGCTCAACTGGCGACATTAGACGCCCTCGGCCTGTCGGTGAATGATGATGATGCAGACGCCATCCGCGCCATACATGCGAACAGCACCGCCAACACCCCCGGCGTTGAACTGATACGCGAACTCGCGGAAATCAACGACCGCCTGCGAGTGGCGGGCGGCACAGACGATATTGAGCGCCTCTCCAACCAGTTTCGTCTGGTCAGCAGCCTCTACAGTGAAGACATCCTGACAGACGACAATGTGGCGCTGGCTCTCAACGAAGAACTGCCGCTGGTGTTAGATGAAAGCCTGCTGGTGCGGCGACCGAACAACCGTGTGTTGATGCACGTCGGTGTCCGTGAAACCACTGGATTGATCGAGAATAACGGTGGTACACCCGATGACCCGGATGACGATGTACCGGAAGCCGTTTATCTGCGATTGTTCGGGCAGGTGTTTCTGTTCTTTCCGGCCAGCCTGGAGGCAACGCTCACACGGTCTATCCCTTTTATCATCGCCGGTCTGGCGGTGACGGTCGGTTTTAAAGCCGGATTGTTCAACATTGGTGCCGAGGGTCAGCTTTACGCCGGATCGATCTTTGCTGTCTGGTTTGGTTTCACGGAGCCGTTCACCAGTCTGCCGGCGTTCTTGCTCATCCCCTTGATCCTGGCCGCCGGTGTTGTAGGCGGGGCATTCTGGGGCATGATCCCCGGTGTCCTGAAGGCGTTCACGGGCGCTCATGAGGTCATCAACACCATCATGCTCAATTTCATTGCAATCCGCATGGTGGACTGGCTGATTAAATCGACCGATCCGGTCATTTTGTTGGATACGGAAGCCAGCACGCCACGCACACCCATCATTGATGGAAAAGCCATGCTGACGACATTTGACAACATGTCGGTCTGGGTCTTTTTGCTGGCGGGTGTTTTGACGGCGGCCTTTATGCTCTACCGGCGGCGTGAGCAGCTTAGCGCGATAACCGCAATTCGCCCTGTTGTCTACGGTGTGCTGGTGGCGGTGGGTGGAATCTTCTTAAGCTGGACCTCAGTGCGCGGCAATCTGCACATCGGTTTCCTGGTGATGATCGCCACCGTGTACTTTGTAGCCTGGTTTCTGGATCGCACGACACTTGGGTTTGAACTGCGCACGGTCGGGGCCAATACCAACGCGGCCCGCTACGCCGGTATGAATGTGCGCCAGAACATCGTCCTGGCGATGACCTTGAGCGGTGGTCTGGCCGGTCTGGCTGGTATCATCGAGATTGCTGGTGTGCAGCATAACATGCAGCCGGAGTTCTTCGCCGGATTGGGTTTTGACAGCATCGCAGTGGCGCTGCTGGCTCGTAACAACCCGCGCAACATGATCCCGGCAGGTCTGCTTTGGGGCGGCTTGCTGGCTGGTGCCGGGTTGATGCAAATTCGCGCCGATATTTCAATCGACCTGGTGAAAATCATCCAGGCCTTGATTATTATGTTTATCGCAGCCGACGGAATCATTCGAACCGTCTGGCGTGTACCGGAAGCGACCGCTGAAGAAAAGGCGGCAGCGCAGTTCTCGACAGGTTGGGGAGGTTAACCGATGGCAACGACAACATACAATGAAACAACCCCGGAGCGCGAGTCGTTTTTGCAACGGATACAGATCACCCGCACGGGCATTTTCTCGGTGTTCTTTATCCTGGTCGGCGCAGCTATCCTCCTGCTGACGCCCAATCAGATCAGCGGCGATGCTGTCTCCACGCTGTCGTTCCCGCACCACACCGATAGTCTCTCGTTCGATCTGGAAGTGCCGACGGTCGCTTATGCGGTGATTGCGGCGTTGATCTGGGTTGCCGGAGGTGTCGTTGGTTTTCTCCCGGTCAACAGTCGGGTAAAGTTTATCTGGCTGGTGGTGAATGGTGTTTTGCTGATCCCGACGGTGATGGTGCTGGCGGCAGCAGATCGCAGCACCAATATGGTCGCTATGCTGGCGTCCAGCTTCCGGCTGGCGACACCGATTGTGATTGGTGCGATGGCGGGTATCTGGTGTGAGCGAGCGGGCGTGGTCAACATCGCTATCGAAGGCATGATGCTGACCGGAGCCTGTTTCGGCTTCGTCGCCTTTACCTTCATGCCGGACAGCCTCAGCAGCGGTATGGGGCTGTTTGTTGGAGTGTTAATGTCAACCGTCAGCGGCGGTCTGATGGCGCTGCTGCATGCCTGGCTGTCCATCACTTTTAAGACGGATCAGATCATCAGTGGCACGGTGATTAATATCCTGGCGCTGGGATTAACCAGCTTCACCCGGCGTGAGATTCTGCTCTCGGCAGATGCTGGACGCGAGACTCTGCAATCGATCAGCATCCCGGTGTTGTCTGAGATTCCCATCCTCGGTGAGGTGTTGTTCACCGGCAAGCCGATCTTCATGAGCATGTTTGTTCTGATTTTCCTCACCTACATCGTTCTCTTTTACACCCGCTGGGGGCTGCGTACCCGCGCTGTCGGTGAGAATCCGCACGCTGCCGACACCCTCGGTATCAACGTTATCCGCAATCGCTACATCAATGTGTTGATCGGTGGCTTGATCGCTGGTTTCGCCGGGGCGTGGTTCTCGTTGGAGACCACCGGCAGCTTCGACGACAATATGACCAGCGGCCTCGGCTTTATCGCGCTGGCGGCCATGATTTTCGGTAAGTGGAATCCGCTGGGGGCGGCACTCGGTGGTTTGCTGTTTGGCTTCTCGCGGGCGTTGAACACCAGCTTCCAGATTCTCGAAGTCGATGTGCCGGTGCAGTTTGTGCAGATGCTGCCCTATGTGGTGACGATGGTTGTTCTGGCGGGTCTGGTGGGACGGGCGATTGCGCCAGCGGCGGACGGCCAACCCTATGAAAAAGAATAGGGCAGAAGCGAACTTCTGCCCTTTGGTGTACGTGAGGATACTTTAGAACGCGCCTTTGCCTTTCAGCAGCGCGGGGATCGTCATGAGCAGGATTTTGATGTCCAGCC
>CAYQJO010000289.1:0-5359 GCA_964417785.1 uncultured Anaerolineaceae bacterium
TCGGCGCACTGGCATCATCCGGCATAATCTCACGGCTGGCGATGAGCAACCGTGACTCGGCGGAGGTCATCAATTCCAGGAGTTCCTGCACCGCTTCGTCCGGCACATCGCGGAAGGTCAGATCACGCCGGTCTACCTTGCGCCGGGTCGCCTCCCCCACTTCGTTGATCTCCACCAGCCGCAGCAGAATCCGGCGCATTATCGCCTGCTGGGCAGCGTTCAGATTGACATAGATCGTCTCGGCGTGCTGCGCCAACGCCTGCTGGACACCACCAATATCCTCGTAGGCATCCATTGCCAGTCGATTGCCATCGCGTCGCAGATACAACTCCTTGAGCGCGTATTGCAGCAGCGGCAGCGAACCCGGCTGGCGGCGCACATCCTCCAGAATGCGCTGTGGCAGCCCTTCATCGTACACCAGACCAACAGCCTGCGCCGGACCTTCGATTGAACGCAGCAGTTCGGCGGCGGTCATCTCGGTGACGATGACCATATTCTCTTGCTCGAAGAGTTCCGCCAGATCGGGATAGCGGCTGAGCCGGTCAAAGAAGTCAGCCCGCATGGTAATCATGACCAGCGTCCGCCCGTTAGGGACCGTTACCGCGTGGTTGAGCAACCCTAAAAACACCTCGGCTTCGGTCTCGCTGGCTCGCGTGAACACTTCTTCAAACTGGTCCACCACCAGCAGCACACGGGCATTCGCCGGTGCATCTTCCAAAACCTGCTCGGTCAGCCGGTGCAGATTTTCGACAGACTGGTGCAAAAGGCGGTTGATGTCAGTCGATTCGCGGTTCTCGATCAGCGGTGAAAGCCGCTGCGCCAGCGCATCCACCGGCAAGCCGCCCGGTGTGAAGATGAGCATGCGCCACAGGTCACTGCCGGGCAGCGCTCCACCGCGCAAGGCGGGCAGCACACCAGCCCGCACCAGCGAGCTTTTGCCGCTGCCGCTGGCCCCAACGACAGCCAGGAAACGCATGGGCCGGTCCTGACGCAGCCGGTGCAGCGCCTTGCGGATGAGCGTCTCGCGCCCGAAGAAGAACGGGGCATCGGTCTGCTGGAAGGCTTCCAGTCCTTTGAAGGGATTGGGGATATTGGCGACATCGACGTCATCATAGGCACCGACACGCCGCTTGCCCGGCAGCGCCCGCAGCAGTTCGGGGAAGGCTTCTTCGTAGCGATCCTCGAAGTTGATAAAATGCACATCCAGCAGCCAGCGCATGGTCTCGGTCTCTTGCAAGAGGATCATCGCATCGGCCACCATGACCGGGATGATGAACTTGCCCTGCTCGCGGGCCAGATTGGCCTCACGCTGCACCCACTCACTGACAACGGCATCCGGCGAAAGACAGATCACCACAATCTCAGCCCGTTCAATCCCCCGGTAAATCTCCTGCTGCCAGAACTCCCCGGCGTGAATCTGGCGAAAGTCGATCCACACGTCCAGACCGGCATCGCCCAGATCGCGGGCCAGCCGTTCGGCAATCATTTTGTTACGGCGCGAATACGATACAAAGACCCGGTTCATCAATTATTCCCCTCGGCTGCTCTCACGCCTCTATTATAGGGGAAACCAGCCGACTCTGTGACTCCCACAAACGCCGGTAAAGGCCATTCTCGGCCACCAACTGCGCATGGGTTCCACGCTGGACCACCTGACCGCCGTCCAGCACGATAATCTCATCGGCCCGATCCAACAGGGTCAACCGGTGGGTAATCATCAACAACGACCGTCCCGCCAATGAAGCGTAGATCGCTTCCATCACCTCGCGCTCGGTCACAGCATCCAGATTGGCCGTCGCTTCGTCCAGGATCACCAGCGGCGCATTCTTGAGCAGCACCCGTGCCAGTGCGATACGCTGTCGTTCACCGCCGCTGAGATTGGCCCCGCTCTCACCGGCGTCGGTCTCGTAGCCATCGGGCAATGACGCGATGAAGTCGTGAATCTGCGCCCGACGCGCCGCCGCTTCGATGTCGGCGATGCTGGCGTCATTGTGGGCTAACCGGATGTTCTCAACGAGTGTGGTGTTGAACAGATGCGTCCGCTGTGACATGACACCGGTCAGCGCGTGTACATCGTCCTGAGCCAGCTCGCGCAGTTCGCGCCCGCCCAGCGTGATCGATCCGCTGTCATACTCCCAGAAGCGCAGCAGCACATTCGTGAGCGTGGTCTTTCCGGCACCGCTGGGACCGACGACCGCTAGCATCTTCCCCGGAGGTAGTTCAAAACTGACACCATCGAGCGCGGGCGGCTCATCGTCGGCATAGCGGAAAGTGAGATTATCGACCGTTAGATGTACATTGTCCGGGCGGGGTGCCGGTGATTCCGGGTCACGTACCGCCGGATCAGCATCCGTGAGGGCAAACAGACGCTCCGCCGCTTCCAGGCTGGCCCCCAGGTGATGGGCCGCCGGAACCAGCGGCATGATCGCCTCGTAGGCCGCCACTACCGCCAGCGAGAGCGTCGCCAGGAAAATCGGGTCCACACGCGGCACAGCGGCCACCAGCACCAGCAGAGCCGTGATATGAATGGCGAAGGTCATCGTGCCGGTTTGTAGTCCATCATAGAGCGCCATGCGGCGTTCTTTCTGTGCCAGCCGATTGTTGAGCGCGTCCATTGCCTCCATGCGTGCCAATTGGTGGCCGTAAGCGACGGTATCGGCCATGCCCTGAATGGTATCGACCAGAGCGGCGTTGAGTTCCGACCGGGTGCGAACCATATCACGGCCCGGTCCCTGACCCTGCCACCAGGCCAGCAGCGGCAGCAGCGTACCGGTCGCCACCATACACGCCAGCACAATCAGCGCCAGCAGCAGGTCGAATCCCAGAAAGAACACGGTCATCAGTGCCGCCGTGATGAGCGCCACCAACGGCGGCGAGATGACCCGCAGGAAGATGTTCTCCAACTCCTCGACATCGCCGACCAGTCGCCCCAGCAGGTCACCGCTGCGGTATTGCGCCAGCCGCGCCGGGGCCAGCGGTTCGATAGCCGTGTAGAAATACACGCGCAGCCGCGCCAGCAAGCGGAAGGTGATGTCATGCGAGACGAGCCGTTCCAGGTAGCGGAACACGCCGCGTGAAATGCCGAAGAAGCGCACCATAACGGGTGCCACACCCAGATCAGCGATGGAGACCTGCAAACCGGCTTTGGAGATGAGCCACGCCGATGTTGCCAGCATCCCCACGCTGGTGCCGACGGTGATAACACTCAGCAGGCCGGAAAACAACATGCCGCGCCAGAACGGACGGGCCAGATCAAATAACCGTCGCATCATAGGTCTCCACCAGTTGCCGATACAATCCGCCATCCGCCATCAACGTCGTATGATCGCCCTGCTGGGCAGCACGTCCACCCTCAACCACGACAATATGGTCGGCGTTAAACACGGTACTCAGCCGGTGGGCGATGACCAGCACCGTGCGACCGGCCATCAAACGCCGCAGCGACCGCTCAATGGCGGCTTCGGTCTCCGGGTCCAGGTTGGCGGTCGCCTCATCCAGGATGAGCAGCGGCGCATCCCGCAGAAACGCACGGGCGATGGCGATCCGCTGCGCCTGTCCGCCGCTGAGCCGCGCACCGCGTTCCCCCACAATCGTCTCGAACCCCTGCGGCAGTGCGTTGATAAAGCCGTGCGCTTCCGCCTGCCACGCAGCCTCCATGATCGCGTCCAACGGCGCATCAGGACGGCCCAACCGGATGTTATCGGCGACGCTGGCGTTGAAGAGATAGGGTGCCTGTGGCACCCAGGCCACCCGCTCACGCCAGTGGTCGGGATCAACCGTATTCAGATCGACGCCCCCGACGAATACACCATCCGCTTCGATGAAGCGCAGCAGCAGTGACGCGACGGTGCTTTTGCCGCCGCCACTTGGTCCCACCAGCGCCGTGATTTTGCCCTCTGGAGCGTCGAAGTGCATCCCATTCAGGGCCGGACGGTCGCCGTAAGCGAAATGCACATCGTCAAAGCGAATGGCGAGCGACCCCGGCGGTGTGCCGGTTGGACGATCCGGCAGCGGTGTGTCCAGCACCTCATAAATACGGGCAGCGGCAGCCGTTCCCTCAGTCCCGGCATGGAACTTCGCACCCAGGCTCCGCAGCGGCAGATAGTAATCCGGCGCAATAACCAGCAAGAACAGCGCATCGGTGAAGGGAATCCCACCGTTGAGCAAGCGCACACCGATCTCAACCGCCACCAGGGCAATACTCAGAGTCGCCAGCATTTCCAGCGTCAGCGCGGAGAGAAAGGCCACCCGCAGCACCTTCATGGTCGTCTCGCGGAACTGGTTGGTGATCGATTCGATAGTACCGACCTGCTGGCGGCTGCGGTTGAACAGCTTGAGCGTGGTCAACCCCTGCATGACATCGAGGAAATGGGCGCTCATCCGGCTCATCGCGCCATACTGGCGACGAGCGACCAGTCCGGCAACTATGCCAATCAGCGCCATAAGAAAGGGAATCAGCGGCGCGGTGAAGAACAGCACCAACCAGGTCCAGAGGTCGATGGGAAACACCACGACCAGAATCAGCAGCGGGACCAGCAGCGCGTTGAACAAACCGGGCAGATAATCCGCAAAATAAGCGTCCAGCGCTTCCACGCCTTCGGTCGCCGTGTTGACCAGTTCGCCGCTGCGTTCCTGTCGCGTATAGGTCGGTCCCAACGCCAATAGATGAGCCATCAAACGCTGCCGCAGATTGGTTTTGACCTGGACCGCCAGATTGCGGGCGGCGGTCGTCTCGCCCCAGGTAACAGCGGCGCGTGCCACAATCACCAGCGCCAGTAGGGTCAGCAATCCGGCGACATCGTTTAATGTCTGGTCTCCAAGAAAGATATTGTTGATGATATGGCTGAGGAGAGCGGCCTGGGCCACCACCAGCGCCCCGATGAGGACACCCGCCGCGACAGTGAGTATCAGCACCCGGCGGGCGGCGCGTGCTTCCGATAAAAGTCTTCGATCCATAATTTTTCCGAGACTAACAACATAGTATGACGGAGTATAACCGTTCGTAGCGTATTGATGAAGGTACTCTTACTGTTTGAACTGAACCTGTGCCTCGTCCAGGACGCGCTGGCAGAAGTATCGGCTGAGTTCGGCGGGTGTCCGTAAATCCACTTTGCGCCCAATTAAGTCAGAAAGCTCAATTTCAAGCGCGGCCATCCGAATCAATCCAGGGACATGTCCCGGTTCAAACTCGACCAGCACATCCACATCACTATCCGGACCAAAGTCATCACGCAGCACGGACCCAAACAACGACAACCGTCGATATGATAGCGCTGGCAAAATGCTGCAATTTGCGCCTGTGGCAGTGAAATGTTGTTCATCGAAATTATGCGGCGGAAACCACCTGCTTTAGCGGGTG
>CAYQJO010000290.1:0-5329 GCA_964417785.1 uncultured Anaerolineaceae bacterium
GTTCCGTCTCTTCGTCTTCCAATAGATCGCGCACAATCTCCTGGCTGGCTTTTACGTCACGGAGCAGGGTATCCAGGTGTGCATGAGTCAAATCGTCAACTGGATGGGGAAGAGTTCTAAAATCCTGACCGCGATCACTTTCAACCGGCGGCGACTTCAAATAGAATGTGATAATAGGCCGGTTGTAATGTTTCGCCATCTTGTGTAGCTGCGACCGGGTCGGTTCGGCGTCGCCGGTTTCCATCTCCGCCAGCCGTTGTGCCGCCGACTTGCCATAAGCAGCGCTCAATTGAATACGCCGTGCCGCCTCATCAAGAGAGAGACCCGCCGTTGTACGCGCCCACTTCAGCACTTCAGGATTCACCGCAGGCATAATCTCAATTCCAGTAAACAACCGTCTTGCCGTTATTTTACATCAAGAACAGGTGTTCTGTCATGCTCAACATGTGGCAGCACAAAAAATCGCCCCATCACATCCTATCTCCGTCCCAACGATGGTCCTCCGGGCCGCACAGCATTGTGTGAGAGAAAGGAATTGGTCATCCAATGAGGCGCGGGTATAATGGCTACCGTCAGGCCCTTAACCCTCCAATCGCTGCGTCGCGCCTGGGAGAAGGGGCCGGGGATGAGGGCCAAAAGGTCGTTAAGGCTTTTCCAGAAAAATACATAGCTCTACATTTCTGCGGACGGTAATAATGCCGTCACTACCCACAAACATGTTTTCGTAGGGACGCGATTTTTCGCGTCCGTCGTGAGAATAGCTATTTTCCTGGAAACGCCTAAATCCATTCGCCGACTGATTGTCATCCTGGATGGCGGCCTCGCATGGACACGTTAGTTCCTGGGAATTCATATTGGAGTAAAGAAATATCATGGAATTGAGTCTACTAAACCTCTTGTTGGTGCTTCTGTCCGCCTGGATTGCGGGCAGTGTCGTCGCAAGGCTGGGCTACCCTGCAATTTTTGGTGAGCTGCTGGCTGGTATCATCCTGGGGCCACCGCTTCTCGGCCTGCTTGAAGCCAGTGAGACGCTGGCGGTTCTGGCCGAAGTGGGTGTTCTCCTGATGATGCTCTATATCGGCATGGAGATCGACCCTAAAGAGTTGTTCAAAGCATCCTGGGGTGGTTTTCTGGCTGCGATTGGGGGGTTCATTACCCCTTTTGCGCTCTCCTATGTGGTTGTGGTGATTTTATTTGATGGTACATCCCTCGCAGGGCTGTTCGTCGGTATCGCAGCCGGGGTGACATCTCTTGCAACAAAATCGAGAATTCTGGCGGATCTCAATCTTCTGGATACACGCATCGCGCATGTCATGATGGCCGGAGCGCTGGTTGCTGACTCACTATCGCTCATTGTCTTCGCGGGTATTATCAGCGTGGTTGATATTGGCACGCTGGAAGTCTCGCAGTTGATGGTTGTGGGTTTTGAAGTGTTGATTTTCTTCGGTGTGACGATCTTCCTGGGCCTGCGGGTTTTCCCTATGGCCTGGGAATGGCTGGCAAAGCTTGGTCTGACCAGCCGGACATTTTATGCGACGTTCCTTCTTCTCATCACGCTGCTTTTCGCTGAGATGGCCGAAATCGCCGGACTTCATGCAATTCTGGGGGCATTTCTGGCCGGACTTTTCATTCGAGAAGGTGTGGGGGTTGAAAGGCGGCTGGCGGGTGAGCTAACCGAGTTGGTCCGGGATGTATCCATTGGTTTTCTGGCACCTATCTTCTTTGTGACCGCTGGTTTCCAGGTTGATCTGAATGTATTCGCGACTTCTCTGCCGCTGTTGATCTCTGTCACTATCGTAGCGACACTGGGCAAGATAATCGGGACGACGGGTTTTTACCTGCTGAGTGGCAATGGCTGGCGAGAAGGTCTCGTTATCGGTGCCGGGATGAACGGTCGTGGTGCTGTTGAAATCATCATTGCCGAGATCGCTTTAACAGCGGGCATTATCTCACAGGAAATCTTTTCAGTTCTGGTATTCATGGCAATTTTCACCACAGCAACCGTTCCCGTTTTCCTGAAGTGGGGGGCGGATTGGCTCCAGTCTCGCGGAGAGCTAACGCGATCAGCCGATCAACGAAATGGCGTGGTGATCGTGGGGACCAGCCCCGCCGCCCGTGCGATTGCGAAAGCCCTCAATCCCACTTACCCGGTCTGGTTGATTGACAACAATCGTGACCGTACCCAACAGGTGCAGGCGGAAGGGCTGAACGCTGTTCATGGCGATGCCCTGGATTTTGAACACCTGCAGCAGGTCTCGCTGGGGCAGGCTCGCTGGTTTCTGGCACTCACTAGAAACACGGAAGTCAATATTCTCACCGCACAAATCGCCCGCAACATCTTCAACGTCCCTGAGATTCTGGTTCTCTCCACCAGAAGTGAAGAAAGCACGCTTCGCAGCATGTTATCTGATATTGATGCACACTGTATTGAGGATAATCTGGTCAATCTCACACTCTGGGATCAAAACGGTGACGATGAGCCGGTCCATCCGGTTGAAATTACAGTCGATCAGCCATCAAGTGTCAGCGCTTTTCTGCAACAAATGCATGAAAAGTCAGTACTTTTCTTACCGCTGACTGTTATGCAAGGCAATCGTATGGTGCCTTTCTTTGCGGCACATAAGCTGGAAACGGGTGATCGCGTGACGATGCTGCAATCAGGCAGTTTGGGGTAAAGTCCGGTGCGCGTCACGCCGCACAAAAAACGCCCCGTGACCTCATCCGTCACGGGGCGTCATCTCCATCAAATCAAATCAACCGGCTTCGACTACCACCGGTACTGTGGCGTCTTGAAGTCGATCATCTTGCCGCTGTAGTACGGCACGATGGCCTGCTCCGGCTCGGCCACCGTGTCCAGGCGGGCGCGGTCATCGCCGGTGATCCCCCAATATACCGCACCCAGGTTTGCCCCCAGGGGAGCCATTTTGCGCGGGGCGATGATCGGGCTGGTGATGGCCGGCTGGTTCATCACCCACGCCAGCGCCACCTGGCTCGGCGCGACGCCTTTTTCGCCGGCGATCTCGGTGACGGTATCCAGCACGTTGTAGCTCAAATCGCTGAAGTGCTTCTGGCCACGCTCGGCCATGCTGCCCGACATATCACGGGCGAAGCGCGAGTCGCCGGGGATGTCCTCGCCGCGTTGGTACTTGCCGGTCAGGAATCCGCGTGCCAGCGGCGACCAGGGGATGATGGCGACGCCGTAAGCCTGCGCCAGAGGCACCAGTTCGCGCTCGATGCTGCGGTCCAGCAGGTGATAGGGCGGCTGCTCGGAGACGAAGCGGTTCAGGCCCAGTTCCTTCGCCACCCACAACGACTCCATCACACCCCAGGCCGGGAAGGTGCTGGTGCCGATATAGCGTACTTTGCCCTGTGTGATCAGATCGTCCAGCGCCCGCAGCGTCTCGTCGATGGCGGTGTCGCTGCGTGGGCGGTGAATCTGGTACAGGTCGATCCAGTCGGTTTGCAGCCGCTTGAGCGACTCATCCACCGACTGCATGATGTGGCGGCGGTTGCTGCCGGCGGCCATGATGTCGTCATCGTCCATGCGGCCATGCACTTTGGTCGCCAGGAAAATCTGGTTGCGCTTGCCGTTGCGCTTGAGCGCCTTACCGACGACGGTCTCGCTGGTACCGCGCCCGTAGACATTGGCGGTATCGAGAAAATTCACCCCGGCGTCGATGGCGCGGTCGATGATGTCCATCGACTCATCGTCGGGCGTCTGGCTGCCGAAATTCATACAGCCCAGGCACAAACTGCTCACATAAACACCGGTCCGTCCAAAAAGACGATATTCCATGACTATACTCCTCTTATGATGATCGTTCGGGGAACCTTATTGTACCGCACGCGAGTCACGATTGGTCTGTTTGGATCGGTCCAGATCAGACAAACTGGCCTAGAACTGCGACAGCAGCTTGTCATACTCTGAATGCGAACCAATCCATATCCAGACGATTGTATCACCATCGCGGAGGCCAATTACGCGATAATCACGCGAGACACGCGCAGAATAGATCGGACGCGAATTGCTCACGCGCTTGAAATGCAGACCAGGGTGATAGGGGTCGTGCTTGAACAAACGGTACGCTTCACGGGCCTGTCGTCGCACTTCCACCGGAAGTTGACGATATGCCTTGCGGAAACGTGCCGTTGTGTGCGAAATCATTCCTCGTCCACTGGCAGGGTATTGCCGGCCCGATACTCTGCCATCGCTTCGTCCGCCAGTTGATCGAGTACATCCTGTGAGGCCGCGAAGGCTGCCAGCCAGCGCCGCTCGGATTCCAGTTCCTCCAGCATCCAGCGGGCAAAGGCGTCCTGCTCATCGGGAGTCAGTTTCGCCGCTTCCTCAAATGCGCGTTCGAGTAGTTCAGTCATGGCGCTCTCTCCTCATCATCATTGTTTCGATTTTAGCACAATCCGGCTCTAATCTTAATTCTTCAGCATATATCACTGCCGTTACAATGAGACTACGGAATACGGGGGAACATGGACGATGATCTATCGCGAAACACACATTGACGGCCATCGCATGGTCGCACTCGCATACAACGAAGACCGGCCCGGTCCCGCAGTCGTCTTTCTGCACGGCTACGGCAGCAACGTCGCTTTCTGGCAGGATGTCCAGACGCCCATCGTTCAGCGTGACTGCCGCTGGTATGCCGTCAGCCTGCCCGGCCACTATCCCGCCAATCTGCCCCCGGATTACGCCGATCACGAACTGACAGCGGAATCTATCGCCAGCGTGGTCGCGGGAACTATCACCGATCTGGTCGGAAACGAACCCGTGATGCTGGTCGGCCACTCCACCGGCGGATTCGCCGCTCTGGCCGTCGCCGTCTACCATCCCGAACGGGTCCACAGCGTCATCTCCGTTGGCGGATTCGCGCATGGTCGCTGGACGGGGACGTTGGGGATACAGCAGACCCTCGCCCGTTACGGCGGGCCGCTGGGCCGTTTGCTCGTGACCGCGATCACCCAGTCCACCACCATCAGCATCCCGGCCATGCGCAGCCTGCTGCGGCGGGCCTACATTGCCGATCACCAGGGCTATTTGCGCAACCCGGCGCTGACCTCCTTTCTCATGGACATGATGCCCTACGCCAAGCGCCTGGATACCGACGCCCTCCACACCTACCTGCGCCAGATGCCCCGCATCGACATCAGCCACCTGCTGCTGCGCGTGCGCGTGCCGGTGGTCGCCATCGCCGGGACCCAGGACCCGGTCGTACCCGCCTCGCAGTCCTGGTACATCGCCAACGAAATCCCCGGCGGCAGCGTCCACATGCTGGAAGGGGTGGGCCATCTGCCCATGCTGGAACAACCCGGCGCA
>CAYQJO010000291.1:0-5317 GCA_964417785.1 uncultured Anaerolineaceae bacterium
TTATGCGTAGGGGATGGCCCGTGTGCCATCCCGATGCGTTTTCAACCCCCGGCGTGGTGCGGTCCTGGCGACGTTTGAGCCGTCCGCCCTACGGGGTGCGTGTCCAATAAATGGATACGGGCGGCATGGTTGCCGCGTCGAAAATCACCTTTGCGTCTCGGCGGTGGCGGACGCCCGGTTGGGCGTCCTTCTATACACGCCTCAACCATAGCTTCGTCAATTGGGCCGATTCACACGGTTGTGTTCTGTGGCAAAACGTAAGACCTCGTCATCCGGTATCGCTTGGCCTGCGTTGCCGCTGTCCAGGGGGGTTAACACATCATGCCCCCATTCGCGCAGCAAATCGACGGCTGGCTGAGGGAAGTTCTCATCCGTGTAGAGTCTCATCCTGCTTCGTTATCTGCAATGGCTTGCTCGATTTCGGCTTGATGGATGCGTGCGTAGGCCCAGGCATTCGCCAGGTCTTCGGCCCGCAAAGTCGGATAGTTTCGCAAAATATCGGCCTCGCTAGCGCCTAACTGCCGCATCCGAACCAGCGTAATGCGCCTTGTGACAGCGGTCAATGGCTGTGTATACTTGGACCACTGCAAAAGTCAGGAAACTCATATGGCTTTGTCCGACCGAAAACCCTATTATTCGACCGAATTCGGCCACGCCTACCTAGGTGATTCGCTCAAACTGCTGGATGACGTAGCCGATGAATCCGTTGATTTGATCTGTACCTCTCCGCCGTTTGCGCTCCTACGAAAAAAAGCATATGGAAATGTGCATGCGTCGGAGTATATCGAGTGGTTCATGCAGTTCGCCCATCAGTTTGCCCGGATTCTGAAACCTGAAGGATCGTTGGTTATTGATATTGGTGGGACCTGGATCAAAGGCGCACCGGTCCGCAGTCTCTATCATTATGAACTCTTGCTGAAGCTATGTGCGCCGGAGGACGAGGGAGGCGGTGGTTTCAATCTGGCGCAGGAGCTTTACTGGTACAATCCGGCCAAACTCCCCACACCAGCAGAATGGGTCACGGTCAGGCGTATTCGGGTGAAAGACGCGGTCAATACGGTGTGGTGGCTGAGTTTGAGTGAATTCCCCAAAGCCAGTAACCGGCGTGTACTCAAACCCTACAGTGAATCACAGAAGAAACTGATGGAAAACGGCTACACACCCCGGCTGAGACCATCAGAGCATGACATCAGCGACAAGTTTGGCAGGGACAACAAAGGTGCGATCCCGCCCAATCTGGTCGGTGATTCCGATCATGCCATCGGTGATCTGGTTCCGGTGAATGTTATCTCAGCAGCCAATACCTCAAGCAACGATCAGTATTTGCGGTTGTGCCGGGAACATCAAATCAAACCCCATCCGGCACGGTTCCCCAGGGCGCTACCGGAGTTCATCATCGGATTGTGTACAGAAGAAGGCGATCTGGTACTCGACCCATTTGCCGGTTCCAATATGACCGGGTTTGTGGCGGAATCAATGAATCGACACTGGATGGCCTTTGAAGTCAAT
The DNA here is from genome assembly GCA_964417785.1 of uncultured Anaerolineaceae bacterium. Taxonomy (GTDB): domain Bacteria; phylum Chloroflexota; class Anaerolineae; order Aggregatilineales; family Phototrophicaceae; genus DAOTUL01. The sequence continues at coordinate 1,510 of CAYQJO010000291.1, forward strand.
GATAGCTACCTGAAGGCGTCGCGATTTCGTTTCTCTGTACCGGAAGCAGAAGACGACGAGATGCAAGAAACGCAACCCAATCAACAACGGCTGTTCTGACTGACAGGAACATATTTGCATGGTGGTTTCCCGCCGGTTTACCTATGGGGATCAATTTACCCCAGACAAAATCAACTTCGTCGATTTGCTGGCAATGTGCATGACTGAACAAATGGATCGGCATGCACTGCAAGCTGCTATTCGAGCGGCCTATTTCGAGGGTCACGGCCAGGACCCGGCGCAGCGTGGCGAGAATTCGACAAAGATGGCGATGAATTGCCTGCTTTCGCTCAATGCCTATGGCCTGATTGCGCTGGAAGACACTGGAAGAGCGTATAAGGTTACGGCACTGACGCACGAACTGCTGGCCCTGCAAACCGATCCGCAGGATGTTTACCGCCATTTCGCGATTCATATCCTGACACAGCGCGAAGGTCTGCTTCTGTGCCGACTGATCGAGAATATCCGGGCCAGAGGTGAACAGGTCACATTAGAGTACCTGGGCGAAGAACTGAACGAACTGGGGATCAAGATTCCGCCAAACTCAACCTACATCAGCACAATGAAAAGCTGGCTTGTTCTGGTCGGTGCCATGCGTCCCAATGGGTACCATGTCAACTGGGAAGTGGTCTACGATCTGCTGCGGGTTGATGCAGATGTGATCGACGATTTGTATGCATTGCTACCCGAGCAGAAGTTCTTCCTGCTGTCACTGGTCAGTCTCGGAGTGACGCAGTATACGCCGTCGAACAAGATTGCTCGACACACACGCAGCGTTTACAAAGTGCGCCTGACTACAAAGAATCTGGTCAAAGATATATTGGAACCATTAGAGGCGATCGGTTTGATCGATACGCAGAAGCGGACGACCGGTCGCGGAGCCAAACCACATGATGTGCGTCTCTCGGACAAAGGACGCACCGAAATCCTCAAGCCCATCATCGAAAACCTTGCTCACATTAGCGAACTGACCACAACGGAGGTCGATCAACCGTTTGAGGATGTTGTTGTGCAACTGGACGCCGACGACCGCCATGTCAAGGGTAAAGCGCTGGAGATTTTCGCGGTCTGGATCATTCGGCTACTGGGACTTCGGTTTACCGAATGGCGTATGAAAAGCTATCAATCAACGGGTGGTGGTGAGGTTGATGTGATGGCCGCCTCCGACAAAATTGTCTATAATCGGTGGCAAATTCAATGCAAGAACATGAAGTCACCGGTCCACATTGATGTGGTTGCCAAAGAAGTGGGTATGACCTTTATGACGAAGGCAGATGTTGTAATGGTCATTACTACCAGCAGCTTCACAAGCGCTGCCGTGAATTACGCCAACCTCGTATCCGACAACAGCCGGTACTATGTCATTTTGCTGGAACGAGAGGACATTGAACGCATTGTGGCTGACCGTACTTTGATTGTCGATATTCTGAACTACAAGGCGCGGCGTACCTTTGCGCGAAGAGAACTCGGCATATCCGACCTGGGCAATGAACTCCTTATTGATGACGAACAGCCCGATTCTCTGAATGATCTTGACGACGCATTGCGACAGGCGGCACAAAATGACGATGCTTGACCTCACCAACCCGATACTCGAATACCCGACGTGGTCGATTAAGGACTGCGATGTGGTCTACCGTGATGGACTGTACTACCTCTTCTTCTCCGCCTTCTACCAGGATCGCGGGCGCATCCGCTCGCATGTGGTGATGGTGCGCACGGCGGACTTCCGTAGCTATTCCGAGCCGCTGCTGCATTTCGATGGGCGCGAGGACGGCTGGGAGGGCATGTGTTCGCCCGATGTCTGCCAGATCGGCGACCAGTATGTGATGGTGTTCAACTCCTGGGGCGATAAACCGGGCCAGCCCAACCAGCTTTTCTACCGCACCTCGCCGGACCTGGAGACCTGGGGACCGGTCCAGCCGCTGGCCGCTAATCTGACCGCCGGTGTGCGGGCCATCGACGCCGCGCTGGCACACGATGACGGTACGGTCTATCTGGCGTGGAAACAGCGCACCGACCGCGACCGGACGCAGATCGCCACCGCCGACAGCCTGGATGTCTTCACACTCCTGGGTGAAGCGCAGTTCAGCGGTGCGCACGACAGCATGACGCAGGAGAATTACCATTTCTTCCAGGTGGACGGCGTGTGGCATGTGCTGACCACCGACTACTCGCCGCATACCCCGACCGTCTACCGGCGCGGCCATGACTGGCTCACCTGGGTCGATGGCCGTGCGCTGACGGTGCCAATCGAGGACTTCAACCGCAACCACCACGCCAACGCCGCCACGCTCCGTTCTTTCGGTGACGGCGAACACTATCTGTTCTACGCTGGCAACAATCCGCCGGGGGATGAATACGCCGGACGCGGCTGGAACCGGCTCGGTGTGGCTCGTGTGTAGCCAACCAACACTATCGACATGCTGCGGGCTGTATTACAATCGCCCTTGTTTTGATTAGCGACAAGGAGCATATCATGGAGATTCGTTACCCCGTACCGCCGGAGCAGGTCAGGCACATGAACACCGACGAACTGCGGGCCAACTTTCACGTTGGCGGTTTGTTCGTTCGCGGTGACATCAACATGGTCTATACCCACATCGACCGCGTGATTATGGGCGGGGCCGTCCCGACCGATACCGTGCTGGCGCTGCCGACCGACCGCGAAGCCCTCGCGACGAAATTCTTCCTGGAACGGCGCGAGATGGGCATCATCAACGTCGGCGGACCGGGCAGCGTGGTCGCTGGCGAAGACACCTATCCCATGAAGAAGCAGGACGGCCTGTATATCGGCAAGGGCGTGGGCAATGTCCAGTTCAAGAGCGACAGCGCCGGTGAACCCGCCCACTTCTACTTCGTCAGCACCACCGCCCACACCGAGTACCCGACGACCCATATCCCCATCGACGACGCCGAGCCGATCCACCTGGGCGCGGACGCCAACTCCAACAAGCGCACCATCTACAAGTATGTCCATCCCGACGGCGCGAAAAGCTGCCAGTTGACGATGGGCCTGACGATGCTGGCTCCCAACAACATGTGGAACACCATGCCCGCCCATCTCCACGACCGGCGCATGGAAGTTTACCTGTACTGCGACATTGAGGACGACAACGTGGTTTTCCATCTGATGGGCGAGCCGGGTGAGACGCGCCATCTGGTCATGCGCAACCAGGAAGCGGTCATCTCGCCGTCGTGGTCGATCCACAGCGGCATGGGGACCGGCAACTACACCTTCATCTGGGCCATGGCCGGTGAGAACCAGGACTTCACCGACATGGATTCAGTGGGCATGAGCGATTTGCGGTAGACCCTCACCCCAACCCCTCTCCATGATGTGGAGAGGGGGCCGGGTTTCCCTTCGCCACCAGCACCCCGCGCAGAGCTTCGGCGTCATGCAAAGTAGAAGCTCTACATTTCTGCGGACGGCAAGAATGCCATCCCTACCCACGTTTTCGTAGGGACGCGATTTTTCGCGTCCGCCCGACTTGCCCTTTCGATTTGCTGTCGTGGCGGCTGGCGTATCAGTGGGGCTGGTTCAACAGCGGGCAGTATGAGCATGTGAGCAAGATGGTCGAAGAAATCGGGCGGCTGCTCGGTGGGTGGATGCGGCAGAGTCAGAGCAAGGATGAAAAGAAAAGGCTATAATTTAGATAATCGTCGCTCGATGTACAACTACAGGATAGCGTGGTGGATAAAATTCTTGAACCCCGGACGCCAAGAATGGCGTCCCTACGGGTCACAAGCAATTTGTAGGGACGGCCTT
>CAYQJO010000292.1:0-5220 GCA_964417785.1 uncultured Anaerolineaceae bacterium
GGACCAGTACCGGCAGCAGCAGGAGGGCCAGCAACGCAAGCAATACGGTCACTCTGCGAAGTTGTCGCATAAAGGTCTTCTCCTGTAACTTGATTTGGACCTATTCTAAATCAAATCCCCAACCCTTGCCTTAAGCGTTACATAAGTACCCTCGTCTGTGATAAGCTTAGACGGTATAGTCAAAATGGAAAACGACGACCATGAAACTGGTACAACAATTCGCGGAAACAATCCAACCCGTGTTGAATTTCCCTATCGTTCGCCGCACGCGGCGTAATCATGGATTGGAACACGCCACCGTCCATCTGCTGAGCAGCCGTATCCGGGGGTTGAAGATCGCCGGTCGCAGCACCGACGGTGGGTTTATACTGATCGGAAATGTGTCGACGGATGAGGTCAAGCGGGCGGTTCATGATGCCCTTGAGCGAATGCGCCGGGGGGAACACAGCCTCGCCGTACATCCAAACTGCGGCACCAACCTCGTTACCACCGGCACCCTGACGACTCTGGCAGGCGTAATCAGCCTGCGCACGGATCGCAAACCGCTTTCGGCTGATCGGATCGGATGGGCAGTCTCGCTGATGACACTGGCGGTGCTGGTGTCACAGCCGTTGGGGATGGACCTTCAGCGCCACATCACCACCAAAGGCGATCCCGGCGACCTGGATGTGGTCCACGTCGCCCGACGTGAGATACGTGTGCCGTTCCGCAGCCAGCCAGTGGTCATTCATCAGGTCATCACACGCCGGGGTTGATCGTCATGGAGCAAACACCCTCGCCGCTGGCGCGGCAGACCGCCACCCTGATCCTGCTGATCGGCATGGCCGGTTCGGGCGCAGCGGCAGCCATCACCCTGATCGGCAACCCGGAATTGGGGTTGCAGGTCTGCCTGGGGTCATTGGGGCTGGCGCTGATTGTGCTGCTGGTAGGCGGTCTGATGATCGCCTCCAACCGCTGAGCGCTATTTCGTCAGCGCATGGGCAGCACCCACAACCACCACGCCACCCACAACACCGGTAACGATAGCACCGAGCAGGCCGCCGATATTAATGCCGAGAATGCCCAGAAGGATGCTGCCCACGATCCCACCAACCAGACCCAGGGCGGCATCCCCGATGGGACCGTAGCCCTTACCGCGCACAATTTGACCGGCCAGATAACCGACAAACATCCACAACAAAACGGCCAGCAGCAGCCCGAAAATGTTCAGTGCCACTGAGATAACCGATCCCAGCACCAACACAGCCAACACGGCCAAAACAATGAGAACAATCAACTCAATCACTTTATATTCTCCTGATCTTCACAAGTCACTAATTGGGGTACGTAGGAATGTGCAGCCGGGTTGCTAATGGGCGACGCTGGCGACAAAGAGGTCAAGCGCCAGTTCGGCCTGGATGCGCCCGGTCTTGATCTTGAAATCGGTCTCCGCCAGATTGCGATAGATTTTTTCCAACTGCTCGATAGAGAACTCGCGGGACTGTCGTGCCACCGTGCGAGCTACAAATGACGACATCCCCGGTATGCTGCCCGCATCGCCACCGGCCATCAGATGTTCTTTGGCCGTGATCAGCAGGCGAAACTGGCGGATAATCATGCCGTAAAGCTTGAGGGCGTCCTGGTCCTTCTCCGCCATCAGCCGGTGCATTAATTGCAGCGCAACCTGACCGCGCCCCTCCGCGATAGCGTCCACCATTTTGAAGATACTGGCTTCCGCCACATAGGGCGTGAGTGCCACCACATCGTCCTCGGTGATGGACCGCTGGCCGTCTACATAACTCACCAGCTTGACCAGTTCGTTATCTGCACGGCGCAAATCGTCACCGGTGACAGCGGCCAGGGCCGCCGCCGCCCGACCGTCGATCTCGACCGCGTAGGTCTCGCGTGCGCGTTGGCTGATCCAGCCGGTGGTGTCTTTGGGCGCATTGAACACTCGCATGTAACCCGACTCAACCGTCTGTGCCAGTTTGACAATCGCGTTCTTGGCCGGGATTTCGCCCCGTTCTACCAGTACCAGCCGGGCATAATCCGGCAAACTCGGAACATCTTCTTCCAATCGTGCCAGCGCTTGCTTGCCCGTCTGACCGGCCCCCTTGCGCGTCAACCAGCCCAGCAACCCGCGCACAATCACCAGCCGTCGATCAGCCAGAAACGGATACGACGACACCGCCGCCAGAATCTCCGGCACGGTCGCCTCGGCTCCGTCGAACTCAGTGGTGTTCATGTCCGCGTCAGGGCCGTCGCCCATCTCAGCACGCAGCCGGGCGACTGCCGCGTCAATACTGATTTCGTCGCTGCCGTGAAAGAGATAGAAGGTGGTGGTCATGGGGATTCGCCTTCCCCTCTCCATTTGGAGAGGGGGTTGGGGCTGAGGTATTTAGCCAGCAGGGACCACTGGCTCAAGACCGAAGTATCCTTCGACCTCTTCCGGCGCGAGCAGGGTCGCACCTTCGGGAAGAGAGACCGTCAGGTCACTGTTGATGTCGCTCAGTTCCACATCGAAAACAGTGTTCAGAACGATAGGTGGCATGGCACCTTCGCCTTCAGCCGGAGCGCCCATCATCGGACCCAGGTTAAGCGAAAAGTCCAGCACAAAGGTCAGTTTGTGGATCAGGCCATCATTGGCACCCACGTACTGGGTAATCACCACATTGGACTCAATCGTGCTGATGAGCATCGGAATCATCTGCGCCATCATCTCATCGCCGCCCGACAGCGCACCGGCCATACCAGTGAGTTCCTGCCCCATCGGTGATTGCAGCAGACCGGTCAGGTCGGCAGTGAACTCGAACGGCGACATCGCCTGCCCCATCATCTCGACATCTTCGAGGCGCTGGTAGGTGAAGAAGGCTTCAATCGAGGGATCGACCATACCGCCCATACCAGCCAGGTCTTCCAGACCGAACAGTTCACCCAGGGTCGCGGGGGCCTCTTCGGCGGTCATACCGGTAGTATCCAGCGGCAGCAGGTCACCAATGCCGGTCGCAGCCAGGGCTTCGTCCGAGGCTTCCAGCGGCACACCCACCAGATTGACCTCACCCTGCGCGTTCGGCAGGTCCGTCACGAGATAACCATCCGCCAGGACAAAACGGAGTTCGTTCGTCTCACCATCCAGGGTAGCGCTGTTGGTCAGGTCCATGCCGAAATTTTCGCCAAAGACCACCGGGCCGCTGCCGGTCACCGCCAGATTGAGGGCCGCCGGGATCGACGGATCGAGCATCATCAGCAGTTCCAGGCCAGATGCGGTCACATCCAGGCTGTAGTTCATGGCAAACGAGGTCGCGGCGCTGGTGGCCTCCGAAGCTGCGTTAATGACCGCACAATCTTCCGGGGAGAGATCAAAGCAAAGATCGCCACCTGCATCCTGTGCATTGGCACCGGTCAGTACCAGCGCAAAGATGGCAGCCAGAACAATCAAGTACCGAATTTTCATGGTTCCTCCATAAATGAGATTTAGATAGTGCCAGAAACAGCGTACCATAGGTTTAAGTCTGGCGCGAATAACCAGAACACATGCATTTTTATCTTAATGGATTGTAATGTTAATTCTTCAACAAGCTTGCAGCCCGTGCGATAATCATTTCACTGATAGCCGTCTTACTGGCAAGGTCAAAAGGATGCTCATCGCCTTCGGAGTCCAGGACGATGACGCGGTTGGTATCCACCTGGAAACCCGAATCGGGTGCGGTGATGTCGTTAGCGACCAGCAAGTCCAGCCCTTTGCGTTCCAGCTTGGACCGGGCGTTGACCAGCAAATTCTCGCTTTCCGCTGCGAATCCCACCACTAAACGCGGATAGCCAGTGTTCTCTCGCCGTACCTTGACCTCAACCAGAATATCGGGTGTACGGATCAATGTCAGCACCATGCCCCCGTCTGATCCGTCCTTCTTGATCTTCTGGTGGGCGATTGTTTCCGGCTTGAAATCAGCCACCGCCGCCGCCATCACCAGCAGGTCGGCATCAACGCAGTGTTCCAGAATGGCTTCCAGCATCGACTCGGCGGTATCGACAATCACTATTTCTGCACCAATGGGGACGGGCAGATTTTCCGCCGTACTCACCAGTACGACCTCCCTGGCACCGGCATCCAGTGCCGCCTGCGCCAGTGCATACCCTTGTTTACCGCTGGATCGGTTGGTCACATAGCGCACCGGATCGATGGGTTCGCGGGTCCCGCCGGCACTGACCACCACCTTCTGCCCCAACAGACTGACCTCGGTCTCTGGCTGTTCGCGGGCCAACAACAGCCGGACATAGCCTAGGAGGGTGGGGGTCTCTGGCAGACGCCCCTGCCCGATCATGCCGGAGGCAAAGCGTCCGGTTTCCGGTGGGATGACCATTACGCCATGCGCTTTGAGTACATCCAGATTAGCCTGCACTGTCGAATGGATGTACATCCCACCATCCATTGCCGGAGCTACCATCAGTGGACAGTTCACCGCCAGCGCCGTCAACGCCAGCAGATCATCGGCAAAACCATGCGCCAGGCGGGCCAATGTATGAGCGGTCGCTGGAACTACCAGCATCAGGTCGGCTTCCTCACCCAGGCCCACATGTGCGATATGGGTTCCCAGGCCGTCGGCGCTCTCGGTCCGCCACATGTTCGTGTAAACGGGACGGCCCGTAACCGCCTGGAATGTCAGCGGGGCGACAAACCGCTGCGCGGATTCAGTCATGATGACATCGACCAGCGCACCGGCCTGGGTCAGTTTGCTGGCGAGATCAACGGCTTTGTAACAGGCGATACTGCCGGTCACCCCCAGGAGAATGCGCTTATCTTCAAGCAGGGTAATGGGTTCCATCGTCGTTTGTCACCGTTTAATCTCTATCGAGCCGTCAGCCAATCCCCGGCGCAGTTCGGTCGTATCCAGATCGATCAACCCCTTATCGCTGGCGATGGACACCGTTTCGGCGTCCACTGCGACGACGACTCCGCTGGCGATCAGACGATGATGCTGGTACACCTGAACCGTCTCTCCCGGTCGGGGCAGCCGGTAACCCCGAATCCGCTCTAACAAACTCATTCGTGACCTTCTCTCGGTTACTTGTTACCTGCTATTATCCCTAAAAGGCGCGAGAAGATCAATCAGACATACTGCTCAACCAGGGCGGGGTCGTCTTCCACTGCGACCCATACCGGCTCCGGTGCCGCTGCCAACCAACGGTGGTCTACCCCCAATTTTTTGGAGTAACAACTGCTCATGAGGTGTAGCTGGCCGG
>CAYQJO010000293.1:0-180 GCA_964417785.1 uncultured Anaerolineaceae bacterium
CTTTGCGGTTCAGAAACATCAATCAAGCTGTAATTCGGTTTGAAGCGATTGCCCTGCCGGGCTATGTGTTTTTCTGGAAACGCCTTAGCGGGACATGCTATAATCGAGATGTACGACAATCCGAGGTGAGCCATGCACGCTGAACAACTCGATTCTACCACCATGACCGAAGCCGAGTAT
>CAYQJO010000293.1:280-5212 GCA_964417785.1 uncultured Anaerolineaceae bacterium
TCTGTGGACCTACCAGCACACCACCGGATTGGAGAGCGACATCCACCTGCCGTCGCTGGATTGCACGCTGGCGCTGTCGAAGGTGTACCGCAATGTGCGATGGGAGTGAGCCATGCACGCTGAACAACTCGATTCTACCACCATGACCGAAGCCGAGTATCTGGCGTTCGAGGAATCCAGCCAGGAGAAGCACGAATACGTCGGCGGCTACGTCTACGCCATGACCGGCGGCACGGCCAGACATGCATTTATCACATCGAATACGATAACGCAACTGGGCATACACCTGGGCGATAGCGATTGTTCTATCGGGTCGCCCGACCTGGAAGTTTACATCGCCGCCAGGCAAGCCTTTCGCTATCCTGATATATCGGTCGTCTGTGGTGATCCGATCTTCGTTGAGGGGCGCGAGGATGTCATCACCAACCCGATTCTGCTGGTGGAGGTGCTGTCGCCATCCACCGCCAAGAAAGACCACCACGACAAACTGCACGAATACACCCAGATACCCACGCTCCACGACTACCTGCTGGTTGCACAAGAGTCTCCGGGCATCGAACTGTATTCACGGCAGCAGGAGACCGGTCTGTGGACCTACCAGCACACCACCGGATTGGAGAGCGACATCCACCTGCCGTCGTTGGATTGCACGCTGGCGCTGTCGAAGGTGTACCGGCGCGTCACGTTTGATGGGTGAATGTGGTATCCTTGAGCCATCCACTTTAGCACTGAGGAGGCCACATGACCAACATCATTTTTATCATGTCGGATGACCACGCCGCGCACGCCATCAGCGCGTATGGCAGCCGTATTAACACCACACCCCACATTGACCGCATCGCCCAGGGTGGCATGCGCTTCGACAACTGCTTCTGCACCAATTCGATCTGCACACCGAGCCGCGCCACCATCCTCACCGGCACCTACAATCACATCAACCGCGTGACCACACTTGACACCCATATAGACAACCGCCTGGAAACCGTCGCCAAAATCCTGCAACGCAGCGGCTACCAGACCGGCATATTCGGCAAGTGGCATCTGGGGACCGGACCCGACCACTGCCCGACCGGTTTCGATGACTGGGCTGTTCTGCCCGGCCAGGGCCTCTACCACAACCCGGAGTTCATCTTCAAGGGACCGGGCGGCGGTCAGCGGCGGACTGTCCAGGGCTATGTGACCGACCTCATCACCGATATGAGTCTGGACTGGCTCAGGGACCGCGATCCCGACCGGCCCTTCTTCCTGATGTGCCACCATAAAGCGCCGCACCGCGCCTGGGAACCGGACGAGAAGCACGCCGGGATGTATCTGGACGAGGACATCCCTGAACCGGAGACACTCTACGACGATTACAGCAACCGCGCCAGCGCCGCCGCTGCCGCCGAGATGCGCGTGGGTGTGCATATGAATTTCCCCGACCTCAAGGCCGTCATCAACCACGATATGCCGGAAAACGATCTGCGCAAATGGGCCTACCAGCGCTACATCAAGGATTATCTGCGCGTGGTGGCGTCGATTGACGATAATGTCGGGCGCATCCTGGATTATCTGGACGAGGCCGGGCTGACCGAGGACACCATGATTATTTACACCAGCGACCAGGGCTTCTTCCTGGGCGATCATGGCTGGTACGATAAACGCTTCATGTACGAGGAATCGCTGCGTATGCCGTTCTTGATCCGCTATCCGGAGAAAGTCGCCGCCGGGACAACCAACACGGATATGATCCGCAACGTCGATTTCGCCCCGACCTGGCTGGAAGCCGCCGGCATCGAGGTCCCCGACGAGATGCAGGGCCGGTCCTTCCTGCCGGTTCTGGAAGGCAGCACGCCCGATGATTGGGAGCATAAGCTGTACTATCGCTACTGGATGCACCGGACGCACCACAACGTTTACGCCCATTACGGCATCCGCACACCCGATTACAAGCTGATTTACTACTATGCCGATGCGATGGGGACCGACGGCTCGATTGAAGGCAGTTTCGAGCCGGAATGGGAACTGTTCGACCTCAACGCCGACCCGTATGAGTTGAACAACGTCTATCACGATCCGGCCTATGCCGACACCATCACATCGTTGAAAGCGGACCTGTATCGCCTGCAAGCCGAGGTCGGCGACGAGCGCTACTACAAGGACATTTAGGCCGCAATGCGTAGGGACAGGCCCATGTGCCTGTCCAATCGCCCGATTGAGATGCGGCTACCCCCACTTAAACGCGGCGGTGATGATGTCGCCGGTGCGCGTTTGCAGCGTGTCGTAGATGCGTTGGGCGTCGGCGGGATCGACCACCGCGCCGATGAGGTTGCGCACATCCAGCAGGCCGCGCTGCATCAGATCAATCACCGTGCGGAAATCACGCGGTTGGGCGTCACGCGGAACGAGAAACACGGCTTCTTTATGGAAGGCGTCGTGATAATCCAGCGCGAAATCGCCGGGATAGCTGCCCTGGATGACGTAGCGGCCAGCGGGTGTGGGGATGTCGTCCCAGGGCCGGTCGCGCACCTGGTGGATGGCCTCACGCATGACGGCGGGATAGCCGGTGGCATCGACCACGCTGTCGGCTCCCTGCGGGAAATAGCGGCGGAAGTCGGTCAGCCCCGTTGGCACGAATGCCTGGACCCCGGCCTCCTGTGCCAGTTGCACGCGGCCCGGTGCCAGGTCGGCGGCGACGGTGTGTGCGCCGCTGAGGGTGTGCAGGCGGGCGGATAGCTGGCCGATAGCGCCCAGGCCGATGACAGCGATCTGCTCGTGCGGCTGCGGCATATTCAGGCGCAGACCGTGATAGGCGATGGCGGCCAGATGGGTGATGGACGCATCCAGCGACTCGACGTTCTCTGGCAGCGGGATGACCGCGTTCTCGGCGCGGACGACGTGAGCGCAGTGACCGCCCCACATGGTTTTCACGCTGGCGGCGGCGGTGCCGCTGCTGTAGACGCGGGTCCCGGCGGCCAGTGATGTTCCGGCCCAGGCAGCGACGACCGTGCCGGTCATGCTGTAGCCGGGTATATAAGGAAAGGACATATCTGGCTGCCTGCCGCCCAGCGCCCGCAGTTCGGTGCCGGGACTGATGCAGGAATAGGCTGTCTCGATCAGGACCTCGCCCGGCCCCGGCTCCGGCACCTCGACCGGCTGCAATTCAACGCGATTCGGCTCGACAACAACGAGTGCCTGTGTGTTCATCGTAATCCTCTTTTTGGTTGGATTGTAGTGCAAGGCGATCAGTGAACGCAATGGCGCAGTTTGGTGTCGGTCCCCATGATATGGTTGACGATCCAGGTGCCGAGTTCCATCACCGTGTCACGCATCACCTGGGGGTCCGTCTCGGACACGGCATAGCGTTCCGCCAGCGTGTTCACGCGGCTGATGAAGTGTGCGTGGGCCTTCTGGTTGGCTTCTGCCACCGGGCAGTTATACTCGGCCATACAGTGTTCTTCGCGTTGGAAGTGCCACTCGACATAGAACTGAAGGAATCCCAGGATTTCGCCGGTCTCCTCGCGCCCCTTGCCGTTCTCCACGGCCTCGTAAAGCTGGTTGAATTTGACGAACAACTCCTTGTGCTGCTCATCGAGATAGTCAATTCCGGTTTTCATCGATTCGTCCCAGGCAATCATCGGTCCCTCTGCTTCTATATATTCGGAATCACGACCAGCACTATGATCTTACCATCTCAGGCGTTTCCAAGAAAATAGCTATTCACACGGCGGACGCGAAAAATCGCGTCCCTACGAAATGTGGGTAGGGACGGCATTATTGCCGTCCGCAGAAATGTAGAGCTATGTATTTTTCTGGAAAAGCCTCAGAGGGCGAATTAAACATAAAGCTTTCTTTCACTACAGATATTGCAGCACGCTGTCCGGGTGTTTCTGACGGACAGCCCGGTACGCCCGGCAGATGGGGAACAGGACCGCCAATGCCACCGTCATCACCACGAAATTCATGGTCAGCGGGGCCATTGGCAGATGCACGATCACCGCGCTGATTAACTGGATCACCAGGAAGTGGGTCACGTAGAAAAAGAACGCAACCTGCCCCAACAGCGCCAGGAAGCGGAACACCGCCGATTGGGTGACGGCCTGCAACCGCGTGAAGATCGACAGCAGCGTGAAGGTGAAGCCCATATACAGCGAGAGATAGGCCAGCGAGGGCGGATGTTTGGTCAGCACGAAGGGATGACTCCGGAACAGGCGGCCAAACTGGTCATCGAGCGTCGTTACCAGCCACACCGCGAACGCGAGCAGCCCCACTTTGAGCGCGTAATCGGCGAAGTTGTGCCGGTGGTTGATGGCATAGCGCCCGCTGATGTAGCCCAGGATGACCACCGCCACCCATTGCAGCACAGGGTAGCCGAAGGCGGTCGGGTCTGCCGGGCCGGGATAGAGCAGGATCGAGCGCACAATGTTGAAATCACGCGGGATGGTCACGGTCTCATAGGCCAACTGCATCGCCAGCGTCAAACCCAGGGCCAGGACGATCAACTGGCGGATCGGGACACGGCGCAGGAAGGCGATCAGCCACAGACACATGCCGATGCTGGACAGCGCGAAACCGGGGATGATGAAGTCGATCAGGATCAGGACGTTGCCGCGAATCAGCAGATAACGGGTGATCTCCCATTCGCTCCATTTGCGCTTCTGCCGTGAGCGCTCGAAAAAGGCCAGACTGAAGCCCGCCAGCACGAAGAACATGGGCGTTCCCTGCAAAATGCTGAGCCAGGCCTCCGGACTTCTGATTTGCTGGACCGGTGTCGGATCATACCAGCTATGGTTGGCGTCCAGTTCCAATCCCGGAATGTGCCACGAACTGTGGTTGAGCAGCATGAAGACCATCGCCAATCCGCGCACGATGTCGATGGAATCCAGCCGCCCGAAAGCCGGGCGTGTGTTTGTGGGTTGATTAATGGGGTAATTCTTTGTTCTTAACGTCATC
>CAYQJO010000294.1:0-5165 GCA_964417785.1 uncultured Anaerolineaceae bacterium
GATTTCGGCCAGATAAGACAACACCTCGCCGGTCGCCGGGTTGTCGCTGCGTACCAACGCCTGATACAGCGCCCGCAGCACCGGCTCGCCGCTGGTGGGCCAGTCTGCTACCGGCAGATCGCGCCAGACGGGGGGATCAACCGTGTCGATAAAATACATCAATAATGGGCCTTTGAAGACCGACGCCACTGGCAGCGGATTTTCCGGTGCCAGCGCCGTCACCAACCGGGCGTTATCCAGGTCGTAAAGCAGCAGGTCAATGTTGCGCTGCTGGATAATCGTCTCAAAGTGGGCGTTGAGCGGTGCCGCATAGGGTGTTTCCAGCGCGGTCAGATAATCCGATACATAGCCGGTCGTCTGTGCTGCCAGAAAGCGCTGTCCGGGGAGAGTCAGTGCCGCTGACGCGATCATCGCCTGCAGAACCTGCCGCCGGGAAAGAGTCATGTGGTTTGGTCTCCTGGAAAATCAGGATTCGGTGTAGAACAACAGAGCTATCTGATCTTCTGGAATGTATGTGCAAGCCGTCCGATAGATTGAGAGAATTGTTCCGGTTTGCAGAGGCTTTTTACCGTGTACGGGTACAATCAGCGTCTGTTTGCTTCCATCAACAACACGGCGCAGCTTGTGATGGCTTCCCTTTATGCTGATAACAGCAAATCCGAAATCGTCCAGGATGTCGATAATTTCAAGCCCAGATAGTCTACGCAATCTGGGCATAATCGAGGAATTCCATTGTGATGACGATACGTGGATTATCGATCAAATTGTAGGTCGAGATCGTATCTTCGCCTTCTAGTGCCAGACTGATAGCCTCACGGATATTCTTGAATAACTCATCCATCGTTGGTCCATCTGTCACAGCCCCGATTTCAGCACATGACGCGACATAATACGGTGTACCGTCGTCATCTTGTCCGGTGAAATAGTCAATCCTCACATGTATGGTGTCTCGCACGTTGCTCATGTTCTTCTTTCCAGTCCACTGCTGAACCATGAAGAAAAAAACCAGCCCTGCGGCTGGCTTGATTTGCCCCTACCAGGACTCGAACCTGGGCTTCTGCCTCCGGAGGGCAGCGCTCTATCCACTGAGCTATAGAGGCTTACGGCATTATCGTAGCAGATTTTTCCACATACCACAATACCTTGCTTTTGACCGGCCAGTGCAATTCGGACGGAATATCGAAGTCGGCTAACCGTCCGCCGTAGAGGACAGCGGCGAAGTACTGCCGGACCACGCGATGTGGTCCGGCGGCCTCCAGCAGTGCGTTGATCTTGTCGTCGGTCCTGGCAAAGGCCGTCCGCACGCAGTTGAGGCACTCATAGGTTGTGCCGAGCATTTCGGCGATGTCCAGATCACGTTGAGCGATGTCCGGGTCGCTTTCGAGCGTGGCCCGTGCCCGCGCCACGTAGTAATCGCCGTTGGCGCGATCTAATGCAATGGCCTCGCTGAACGCCGCTTCTGCCGCTGCCGGATCACCGTCGATGGTCAGCGCGACCTCGCCCGTAACCCACCATTCCTGGGCTGTCGCTGGAACCAGCGCCGGATCATATTTCCCCAGAACACGGTAGCGGGCTTCCGGGTCCATTGTCTCAACGTAGGCGTTGAGCGCGTCCACTCGCAGGTCGGTCACTGTCCAGAAATCAGCGATGGGCAGTTCCCCTTCGGCCAGATGGCTGAAACGAGCGCCGTTGTAATAGCCGTTATGGATCGTCTGAAGATCGTCGCTCTGGCTTTCTTCCATCCAGCGGACCGCGTGCAGTTGGTAAGATGACAGCGGAAAGATGCTGTGCGCCCTGAGCAGATAATCGATGGCGGTCTCGGTGTTGCCCTGACGGTGGAGCAGGACCGCCAGATTGGCCCAGCCGACGTCCCAGGTCGGTTCCAGGTCCAGGGCGTGTTCGTAAGCGGCAATCGCTTCATTGATCCGGTTCGGGTCCTGGCCCAGCAGATAGGCGATCTGAAGGTCGTACAGATTCAGATGGGGATCGATCCGCTCGGCCTGTTGGGCGGCGTCCAGGTCGCTATCGCGGATACTGTGATAATAGGCGCTCTGGGCGCGGTCGGATTGGATGAACAATACGCCGTAGCCCAGGACCAGCAGCAGCCCGATCAGTGCCGGTAACCGCTGACCGGCGGGGCGTTCGTCCAGGACAGTGCGATGGCCGGTGATGCTGTAGGCGGTGATGACCAGTATGACCAGCACAACCGGGGTGACGGTGAAGGCATCCACCAGACTGTGAACACCCACGCCCAACAGCGCGGCCACGCTGGTTTCGACACGGATACGGCGGGCGTCGGTGGTTTGCTGGTCCCATGCCCTTTTCCACGCCCATACCAGCGCACCAGCCAGCCAGATGCCGACGACGATGCCGGCCAGACCGGTCTCGGCGGCGGTGTTCAGATAGAGATTGTGGGCGGATGCCAGTTTATCGCGGGCGATGGAGGCGGTGCGGTACTCGCGGAATGCGCGTCCAAACAGGCCGGGGCCGACGCCGGTGATCGGATAGTCAGCTACCATCTCGACAGCGCTTTCGTACATGTCGATGCGTTTGGTGTCGCCAGCGGTGGTGGTCTCGCGCAGACCGATCACCGCGAACAGCATGAAGGCAGCGACCAGACCGACAGCACCATATACCCACAGCGGTACGCGCCAGAGGATGGATGGCCGCTGGACAAAGCGCATGGCGGCAAATGCGCCGAACCCGGCCCCCAACGACATCAGGCCGCCGCGTGAATGGGTCAGCGCCAGGACGACCAGCAGCCCGGCAGCGAGCAGCCATAGCGTCTGGCGGTAATCCTTGCGGCGGGCTGTCAATGCCCATCCGATGGTCACGGTGATGATTGGTGCGGTGAACCCTGCCAGCAGTGTGCTGATGTTCAGCGCCAGTTGTGCCGTAAAGGATTCCAGCGGCAGCCACGCGCCAGGACCGATCACGTCGATCCAGCCGATCTCGGTGCCGGGGATGATGCCCAGGCCGAAATACCACGAGGCGACTTCCATGCCGGTCATGATGACCACCAGCGCCGCCAGCAGGAAGCCGGTCTCCATAATGAGGCGCTGACGTCCGCGCTGCAACAGGTCCACGATGCCGAAGAAGAGCGCGACGTGGATCAGGTTAAACCAGGTGTACTCGAACGCCATGCGCGGGTCCTGGCTGGCTGCAGCCGTCACCAGCCAGATGACGACCGCGGCGTAGAGCGGTGCGTTGAGTGGTGTCCGGGGTAGACCATCACGGCGGATGCGCCGGTATAGCCAGATACCTAACACCAGTGTGATGAACATGTGATGGAAGACGCGCACAGGAAAGATCAAATTGTAATAGGCACTGCCACCGATAAAGATCAGGTAGAAACCGAGCGACAGCAGGGACCAGCGTTGCGAACGGGTCATATTTCACCAGGATAACAACAGTTTACAGTTTTATCATACGCGGGATTGACCCTGCAAACCCTTAAAACCTGGACTATCATGCAGGCGATGACTGTAGCAGGAAATGGTGTAACATGAAATACGCACTGGTGCTGCTGTTTATTCTGAGCGCCTGTGGGGCGATTGCCGGGGACGATTATGACGCAACCGTCGTTGCAGGGGATGCCCACATGGCGACCGAATCGGCTGCGATGGATCGCACGGCGCTGGCTTATGAGACGACGGTTGCTGCGACGGTGGTGGCAGCGGGAACGCTGGAAGCGCAACTCCGCAGCGTCAACGACCGTTTATATGCCACCATTGCGGCAGGATCAACGCCGACAGTTGCGGTGGTGCCGGGACAGGCCAGTGGTGGTGGTCAGGGTGGTGATAACATATTCCAGGATGGGAATCGCTTGATCGTGCTAACCGGCTTGACCAACCGCGTCGATAACCGGACCGGCTGTGTAGTCAGTCCGATGACGGCGTTCTCTGGTTCAGTTGAGCAGATATATGTCACCATGCAGTCTTTTGGCGTACCAGAGGGAACGCTCCTGCGGGCGGAGTGGTTCTACGAGGGGCAGCTTCGTGTGCAGCAGGATTGGCGCGTCGATATGACGGCGGAGGAGCGCTGCCTGTGGTTCCTGCTGGATCGCACCGATACCGAATTCACACCTGGTAGCTGGGAAGTGATGTTGTACGTTGATGAGCAGATGACCCCGGTCGATACACCGCTGCCCTTCACAATTGAAGGGTAGGATTTTTCTTACTTGGTCTGCATGGCGCTCTATGTTACGATAGTGCGTCTTGTTTACCCGGGAAGGGCAATTTGAGACGACCCATCGTTTGGCTATTGCTGGTGCTGCTGGTTATGCCAGTGGCAGCACAGGATGCGTTCCCAACCATTACACCCGCACCACCCGTTAATGTTGTCGTGGTGGAAGAAGGGGTCGTGCGGGGTGGGCCGGGTGAGTCGTATCTGCCGGTTGGACGACTTGACGAGGGCCGGGTACTGACGCCGGTGAACATGAGCGCGGACGGATTATGGGTGCTGATCCGGTATGGCCGGGGGACCTTCGCCTGGGTACGCCGTGATCTGGTGTTCTGGGCCGATGACGTCGATGCACTGCCTGTTCTGGAAGAAGACAGCTTAACTCCGACCGTGCGGCCCGGCATGGAGACTGCCACACCTTTTCTCTTCCCGACGCCGACACCGGCTGAGAGTTATGTCCGCACCGAAGATCAAAGCTTTGCGCTGGTGCGCAGCGGCCCTGGCGAGTTGTATCCGCGCCTGGGACGCCTGGCTCCCGGTACGGTTGTTGAGCCGGCCGGTCAGTTTGAGGACGGCACCTGGATTCTAATTCGCTACATATTCCCCGCTGAAGAGAATGACGAAGGCACCGAGACTCCCGAACAGGAGGGATTTGCCTGGATTGCGCGTGGGCTGGTGGAATGGCAGGAGGAGATTGATGACCTCCCGGTCCTATCCGAGGACAATCTGACCCCGACGGCCACCTTTACTCCGACTTTCACACCAACGCCTACCTCGACTGCTTCCCCGTCACCGACATCTACGCCGACACGGACACCGAGTCTCGAACCAACGGACACACCGACATCAACAGTGACGCCATCGCCGGAGCCAACGGATACGCCCACCGACGAACCGACTCTGACGCAGACGCCCAGTCCAGAGCCAACAAACACAGCGATGGACGAACCGACGTCAACGGTGACGCCATCGCTGGAGCCAAC
>CAYQJO010000295.1:0-5123 GCA_964417785.1 uncultured Anaerolineaceae bacterium
CCATGTTTCACGCCATGTGGAGCATGTTCAACAACCTGTACGGGTCACTGGTGAACCAGCGTGGGTTTTCGTTTGCCGGTTCGGTGGCGGAGGCCCGTACCCTGCTCCGCAATGAACAGATGGGCCGCACACGCCCGATTTAAAACAGCGCAAGCTGCTGCGCCCTACTCTCGCTGATGGGGGAATCACCGGCGGGTCAAACGTTCGTAGGTTGAGGGCGGAACGGATGTTCACAGCGTTATTTTAAGAACACCCGTTCTCAGTGTCAAGTTCTGATCTGGCGCTTGAACGAAGCTTTCGCGCCGCGTTCCTCCCACTGGAAGCTCACAAGTTCCCAGCCGGCTTTGCCATAAGCGTTGAGCTTCTCGGTGTAGGTGTCGGCATCCATGTAGACATCGAATTCGGGTGTATTCTGGGCGACGTCGCTGTCAACCAGATAAACTACCAGATATTCCCACTTTTGCATTGCGTTTCCTCCTGTCTCCACAGGTCATTATGACTCGCCTAATCCGCTACCACAACAGCCGCTGCGTAATCGCGGGTGTGAGTCAGGCTGACATCCCACTCAGTCAGACCCAGATCAGCCGCCGCCGCCGCCGCCGCACCATGCAGTACCAGCACCGGACGGGCGTTGTCCAGCCGAATCTCGATTTCAACCCATTTCACCGTCCCGATACCGGTTCCCAACGCCTTAGCGACCGCTTCTTTGGCAGCAATACGGGCGGCCAGCCGGTGCGGCTGCTCACCGCAGTCGGCCCGCTCACCGTCGGTGAAGAAACGGCGCAGGAATCGCTCGCCAAAGCGCTCGATCCCTGCCGCCACCCGCTCGATCTCGATCATGTCAATACCACAGCGCGGCATCAGGCGGCTTCCAGAATCCAGTCGGTCAATGCGCTCATGATTCTACCCTCCAGGCTTGAACGGTTGTTCTATCCATTGTACACCAACTGTCAGCGATTGATAAGTCAACGGCATCAGGCTACAATGTAAAGTTAGAAGGGTAATATCGGGAGCGAGTCGATGGCGTATGGTCGCCTGGATATTTTCTGGCCCGATGGCCGGATCGAAACCGTCCTGTTGGAGACACCGACCGTCTCGGTCGGGCGGTCGTCTGGATGCACTATCGTCCTCGATACCGACACCATCTCCCGCTACCACTTCAGCATCACCCACGACAGTGACCAGGTGACGATTTCGGATATGGACTCGGCCAACGGCACCTATGTCGATGGCGTGATCCTCAGAGCCGATGAATCGCGCAGTCTGATGGGTGGTGAGGAATTGCAGATTGGACACCTGCGCATGATCTACCATGCGGTGGACGATCAACCCACTGTTGCGATGGCGGACGATGAAACCGAAGAGACTCAACATTTCGAGCGTAAAGACCTGGGCTTCAAAGTCGAGGTCAGTGGTCCGGAGATCGAAGTGCCGCCCGGTGCGCACACTACCATCGACATCGCCATCACCAACCTGAAATCTGAGTCCCGGTATTTTACCGTGCGGGCAAGCGGCCTGCCAGAAGCGTGGGGGCGCATCAACCGGCCTGATTTGCGCGTCAGTCCACACGAGACAGCGCTGGTACTGCTCAGTGTCAAGCCGCTGCGCCAGTCGGATAGCAAGCCTGGTCTGTATCCCATCACCCTCATGGTCGCGCTGCGCGATGACGACAGCAGCAAAGTCGAAGCCGAAGTGCAGATCAGCATCCTGCCCTACAACGGGTTTGGTATGGCGTTAGGCGCACGCACCATCACCGCTTATGATCCGATCCGGCTGCATGTGATGAACCAGGGCAGTGTCGAACTGCCAATCTATGTGGCAGGCCGCAGCCAGGACGACTCGCTCCAGATCACTATCCGCGAGCCACAGGTGACGCTGGCACCCGGTGAACGCCGCCTGATCCAGGGCGAGGTAGTACCGTCACGGCGGCGCTGGTTTGGGCCAGTGCGGGCGCTGCCCTTCGATCTGCTGGTGCGCTCCGGCGATGAGGCGGCGTTCCTGGCCGCTGAACGGGGCCGTTACATGGAAGCACCCGTGCTGCCCCGCTGGGCGACCTATACGCTGGCACTGGGGGCTGTTGCAGCGGCGGCACTGTTGATTTTCGCCATCTATCTGCTTTTACAGCCCGTGCCATCCGATCCCCAGATTACCGGCTTCGAGGTCAGTCAGTCACAGCTTGCCCAGGGCGAACCGCTGGTTGTGAACTGGACCGTCGCAGACACCGATACCATTGCGATCTGGGTGGATGGCGGGCCGGTGCTGACTGGCCTGCCCGCTGACCAGACGTCAGCCGAGATCGAGACCGGCACTTATGCCGGTGACATCACCATAGAACTACGCGCCTTCCGCGACGAAGATATGGTATCGCGCTCGCTGCCGGTAAACGTGTATATTCCGCTGGAATTTATCGATTTTGTGGTTAGTCCGCCTGTGCTGTATCGCCATGTGGTGCAGCCGCTGACCATCATCTGGGAGACGCGAGGGACGGACGAAGTGCGTATTCTGGGCCTGGACCGCATCTACGTTGGTGAAGAAGCCCTGCCCCAGGATTATGTACCGGCGGGCCAGATTACGGTGCCAGTTTTGCCGGATGCCATTTTTACGGTATATCTGTCGGCGGAGAACGCGCTGGGTGAGACGCAGGAGCGCCCATTCCCAATGAATCTGGCCGATTCCGAATGTACGATTGATGCAGCCGTTTTCGACACGCTGCCGTTGTATGTGACTGAAGGTCTGGCCTTCCGCCCGGTCGATGACGCACAAACTCTTCTCGGCCAAACGTTGATCGTGGATGGCCGCACCATGACCGAACCGGTGTGGGTGCGCGGACGGTTGCAACGCCCGGATGGGGAGACAGTATGGTGGCCGTCTGTTGGGTTGAATTGTGAGGGGTTTGACCCCGCCAATCTGCGCCGGGTCGAAGAGACTGTGCCGCAGATCGCACCGTCACCTACGCCAACTCTGACACCGACCATCACGCCGACATCAACGCCGGCTGCCACCCCCACAACCACACCATCCGCAACCCTTTCGACGACACCATGACTCGATTTCTGGCATCTGTGTTAATCGGACTCGTCCTGGGTACCGCGCTGGGTCTCTACCTGGGCTGGGTGCAGTTTCCAGTGGAATACGTCAACAGCAGCGCCGATAAACTGGCGCAGGAATATAAAGACGAATACACCGTGATGGTGGCAGCCGGATTCCTGGAATATGGTGATGTCAATAACGCGGTAGACCGGCTGCGTGTGCTGGGTGTGGAGAACGTCCCGGCATATGTGCAGGAGATCACCGAGCGCTACATCACCAACTCGCGTGATGTGGACGATATTCAACGGTTGGTGGCGCTTTCGGACGGTCTGGGCCGCCTGACCCCGATCATGGAACCCTACCGGCTGGTGAATCGCCAATGAGCAGTCCCGCCCGTGAACGCCAGCGGCGCAGCCGTTATGACCGTCCCCGGACTCTGATTTCTTGGTTTGGCCTAATCCTGGGAATCATCCTGGGTGTCGGCGGTGGCCTGTATTACACCTGGGAGATCGACCGGGTGGAAGAGGTCGATCTCGCACCCTGGCAGCTTGGCGAGGAAGACCGGGACCGTTATCTGGTGGCGGTGATGCTGGATTATGCCAATACTGGCGACCTCAACCAGACGATTCGGCGGCTGGTCGAACTGGACCTGGGGATCGATCCGATACAGGCTGTGGCCGATGTCGCCTGCCGGCTGGCCCGTTCTGGCTATGTAGTGAGCAGCGGTGATTTGTGGGCCGTGCGCAGCATGATGACCTTCTACCAGTCGCAGGGCAAAAGCAGTTGTGCCGACCAGTTGATCCCGGTGGACGACAGCCAGTTGACCCCGATTGTCACGGCGATTTTGCCGACGCCGACTTTGCGCCCCCCGGCGACCAAGACCCCGACGCCAGAAGGCACCCGTGCGCCCTCACCGACGCCGCCACCGGCCTTCGTGGCGACCAGCCCGCCCAACCGCGCCTTCGATCTGGTGGATGTGCGCACATTTTGCAGCGCCGAGCTTTCCGGTATCATCGAAGTGCGCGTGCTGGACTTCAACAGCCAGGGTGTGCCAGGCCAACCGCTGCGGGTCCGCTGGGACAGCGGCCAGAGCAATTTCTTCACCGGCCTCAAGCCGGAGCGTGGTCCGGGCTATGCCGATTTCGAGATGGAAGCCGGACGCGCTTATATCATTGAGATGCCGGGATTATCCGATCCCTCACCCT
Organism: uncultured Anaerolineaceae bacterium; assembly: GCA_964417785.1. Classification (GTDB taxonomy): domain Bacteria; phylum Chloroflexota; class Anaerolineae; order Aggregatilineales; family Phototrophicaceae; genus DAOTUL01. The sequence goes on from CAYQJO010000295.1 coordinate 4,236, forward strand.
CACCGCTGGTCGCCAGCCCGTGCTTCACCGAAGGCGGTCAGGAAGCGGTCACCTCCTACCGGGTGGCCTTCCGGGGTGGTTAGCGGGTGCCAGTGTATTTGAGATCGGCGATGCCTGCCCCGGTTGGCTCGGACCATGCCAGATACAGGTGGCGGTCGCGGTCGGTATGTAATGCGGGCAGCCCGATCAAAGTATGGTCGAGATCGATCACCGCCTGATACCCGGCAATCTGCCCTGCCTCGAAGTAAATCACTCCCAGGGAGTCACTCACCTGGACGGCCACTGGCAGCACCGAAGTCTGCCCTCGCAGCGGAGCCGCCCATGCCGCCCAATCCACGCCGGGACCGGCAGCCTGCGCCGCTCCCCCGTTGAAGGTGGTCACAAAGGTTGTATCGCTTGAGACAGTCAGGCCGAGGCGCTGTGGCTGCGGCCATGCCGGTCCACTGGTCCACCAGGTCTCGGCTGTGCCATCGGCGCGGACGAGATTCCAGAAGAGATAGCGTGTACGGTTATCTGCCCCAGCACTGAAACCCGCCAGACGGTCGCCAGGAGCCAGACGGATTGATCCGGTTACGGGTTCGGACGTATCCAGGCTGCCGCTGTGCAGGCGGGCGCTGTAGATGCTGCCGCCCATCAGCCAGTAGAGATAGGTCTCGCCGTCAAACTGGACCAGCGCCGGCCAGTCGCCGCTGGCGGCCAGCCGATCCGGTACACGCGGACGGCCCAGTGAATCGATGTGGCGATGGTAAAGACCGGGTTCAGCCGCGAGGCCGCTGCTCCAGACCGCCGTCAGCGAGCGGTCGCCGTTGACAATGATGTCGTGATGGAAGATGGATTTATCGGACAGGTTGATTGGACTGCGTTCCAGTGTGCCGTCGGGAGCGATCA
>CAYQJO010000296.1:0-5119 GCA_964417785.1 uncultured Anaerolineaceae bacterium
ACCGGCATCAGTCCAGAGCAAATCGCTGATTTCGACCACGCTTTCAACGCCGATCCGCAGAACCGGCTGGCGCTCAACGCGGTCACGCAGAATCCGGTGACCGGTGTCACCCTGAACCGGGCGGTTATCCACCGCACCGACCATATCTACTCGCACAAGCTCAAGAGCAACGACGCCACCTCGCAGGACAAGAGCGGTCGCTGCTGGATTTTCGCCGCGCTTAACCTGTTCCGCGTGGAGGCGATGAAGACGCTCAATGTGGAGAAGTTCGAGTTCTCGCAGAGCTACCTGATGTTCTGGGACAAGCTGGAAAAAGCCCATTACTTCCTGGAAACGATCATCCAGACGCTCGATGAGCCGACCGATGGCCGTTTGATTATGCACCTGGTCCAGAACCCGATCCAGGACGGCGGCCAGTGGGATATGTTCACCAACCTGGTGCGGAAATACGGTGTGATCCCCAAGAGCATCATGCCGGAGACCGAGAGCAGCGGTAACACCCGCGCCATGAACGCGATGATTACCGGCAAGCTGCGCGAGTTCGCCGCTGAACTACGGCGGCGCAAGGACGAGGGTGTGGAGGCGCTGCGCGAGCGCAAAACCGAGATGCTGGAAGTCGTCTACCGTATGCTGGCGATCCACCTGGGCCAGCCACCGCAGGACTTCTACTGGCAGTGGCGCGATAAGGATGACAACTTCCATCGCGACGGCACGCTCACCCCGCAGGCGTTTTTTGAGAAGTATGTCGGTTATGACCTGGACTCGCTGGTGTGCCTGATCCACTGCCCCACCGCCGACAAACCCTTCAATCGCATGTACACCATCCAGCATCTGGGCAACGTCTACGAAGGCGACATCATCCGCTATCTCAACGTGGAGTTGGATGTGTTCAAGCAGGCGGCGGTCGATATGCTGGTGGATGGCCGCCCGGTGTGGTTTGGCTGCGATGTCGGCAAGAACCTGGACCGCGAGAACGGCATCCTGGACATGGAAGTTTACGACATGGAATCGGTCTACGGCACGGGTCTGTATTCCGACAAAGCCGAGCGCATTAACTACGGCCAGAGCATGATGACGCACGCGATGGTGTTCAACGGCGTCAACCTGGACGAGGACAACCGTCCCACCAAATGGCGGGTGGAGAACAGTTGGGGCGACTCATTGGGCGACAAGGGCTATCTGGTGATGGCCGATAACTGGTTTGATGAATACATGTATGAGGTGCTGGTGGATAAGCGCTATGTCCCGGCGGAACTGCTGCCGGTGCTGGAATCTGAGCCGGTGGTGCTGCCGCCCTGGGACCCGATGGGGGCGCTGGCAGCGGCTGAGTAGAGATTGATTCTCTGGCAAATCCCCGTGCGATGGTATGATGGACAACCATATTCGACGGATTAGCTTCTATTCAATGAAGATAGGCATAATTGCAGACATACACGGGGATTTTGTCGCCCTGCAAAAGGCGCTCAAACGGCTGGAGATGAAACACCAGGTAGAGTACATTGTGTGCGCCGGTGATCTGGTCGGGCGTGGACCGCTGCCGAATGAGACGGTGCGGCTGGTGCGCGAGCGCCAGATACCGACGGTGCGGGGCAATCACGACGAGATGAACTACGACGTTTCCCTGGAGGCACGCCAGTATCTACGGTCGCTGCCGCTGGAATGGCGGGGGACGTTCGGCGGAATTGAAGTCTATATATGTCACGGCAAACCCGGCAACAATCGCTGGGGCATCTACCGTGACCATCTATCGACGAGCCTGCTGGATATGATGCTCGCGTCACTCAACGCCGATGTGATGATTACCGGCCACACACATATCCCGCTGTTTATGCGCACCGGCCTGGGCTGTCTGATCAATCCGGGATCGTTATGTACCTTTCCCAGCAAGCGCTACAGTTCGCATACCTACGGTGTGCTGCACCTGCCCGATTTGACTTTCGACCAGTATGACTTAAACGAGTTACCATGATTCGTAAAGCTTACCATATTGTCAGCCATCGTTTGCGCAGCCAGGGCGTCCGTAACACGGCGCTCTGGATTTATGGCCGGGGCCAGCCGGTCCTGACGGGGGTGCCACCGCTGCAATTCAGCCAGATTACGCCGGAAATCTATGTAGGACCACAGTTCGGCAAACGGGGTAAACGGCTGCTGGAACGGGCCGGGATCACCGCCTGCGTCAATTTACGAATCGAATATGACGACGCGGACTATGGGCTGGCTTTTCCGCGCTACTGCTATCTGCCGACGGTGGACGAGACCGCGCCGAGCATGGACCATCTGGAACAGGGCGCGGCTTTTATCAAAGATGTGGTCGAAACGGGAGGGAAGGTGTATATACACTGTGCCGGTGGCGTGGGCCGCGCGCCGACGATGGCGGCAGCGTATTTCATCACCCAGGGCATGTCGCTGGACGCGGCGCTGTCGCTGATCCGGTCCGGGCGACCCTTTATCGACATCCTGCCGGAACAGATGGGACGGCTGCGGGAGTTCGAGTTTAAACATGGCTGAGCCGGTGATTGTGGTTTCCGGTCTGCCGCGCTCTGGGACCTCGATGATGATGCAGGTGCTGGCGGCTGCCGGTCTGCCGCTAATGATCGATCACCGGCGTGCGCCGGACTCCAACAACCCACGCGGATACTACGAATACACGCCCGTCAAGCGGCTGCACAAGGGCGACCGGGCCTGGGTGCGCAAGGCACGCGGGCGGGTGGTCAAGGTGGTGTCGCCGCTGCTGGTGCATTTGCCCGCCGGATACGATTATCAGGTGGTGTTCATGCGGCGCAGCCTGGACGAGGTGATCGCATCGCAGCAGGTCATGTTGACACATGGGTCTCTGGTCAGCGCCGAGCAGTACCGCGCCCATCTGGACGAAATCAGCGGGTGGCTGCGGGACCAGCCGCGTTTCGCTGTGCTGGATGTCGCTCACCGCCAGTTGATCCACGACCCGGTGCCGGTCATTGAGGCGCTGGCTGATTTCCTGGACCTGCGCTCACTGGATCGGGCCGCCATGCAGCGGGTTATTGACCCGGCGTTGTACCGCCAGCAGGCACCATAATCACGGCTTCGCCCTCGACCACAACCGTGCCGTCGGCTTTGGTGCAGGTGGTCTTGAAGGTGGCAATCGGCTTGTCCTCACGCAGGTGGACCAACTCGACCGTCGCCGTGATCGTATCCCCGATGAACACCGGTGCGCGGAATTTCACCTCCTGCCCCAGGTAGATGCTGCCCGGTCCCGGCAGATCGTTCGCCAGCACCGCCGAGATGAAGCTGACGGTCAGCATGCCGTGTGCGATACGCTGGCCGAACTGGGTCCCGGCGGCGTATTCGGCATCCAGGTGGATGGGGTTGTGATCGCCCGACGCCTCGGCAAAGGCCCGGATCATGGCGTCGGTGACAGTCATCTCGCGGCTGGCACTGGCTCCAATCTGCATGATGCTTGTTCCTTTCAATTGGGTGTGGACAGTTGTCACGCCCCCATATTGTCCTTAACGTCCGACACACACATACTGGCAGAAAGGTAAAAAGAATGCAACTTCATCTGGTGGGTGGATTTCTCGGCAGCGGCAAAACCACCGCCATCGCCGCCGCGTCGCGTAAACTGATGGACGACGGCTTGCGTGTCGGCGTGGTCACCAACGACCAGGGCAAGTATCTGGTCGATTCGGCTTTTGTGCGCTGGATTGAAGCGCCAACTGTCGAGGTCACGGGCGGCTGCTTCTGCTGCAACTACGACGATCTCGACGCCCGCCTGGATGAGTTGATCGCCACCATCCAGCCCGATGTCATCTTTGCCGAGTCGGTCGGCTCGTGCGCGGATGTGGTGGCGACGGTGGTCGAACCGCTGCGGCAGCTTAAGCAGACCCCGGCCAGCTTTTCCGTGTTTGCCGACAGCCGCCTGCTGCTGCATCGTCTGCGTGATGAACCGCTGCCCTTCAGCGATAATGTGATTTACATCTTCGACCAGCAGATCGCGGAAGCCGGCCTGCTGGTGGTCAACAAGATTGATTTACTCTCCCCAGCGGACCGGGCCGATGTGCTGACCTTAGCCGCCGGTCTGGGCAAGCCGCTGCTGACACAAAACGCGCTTCACAGTGTGGATGGCTGGCTCGATCTGCTGCAATCGGGTCAGGTGGGAACTGGGACTACCCTCTCCATCGACTATGACCGCTACGGTGATGGTGAAGCGCAACTGGCGTGGGTGGATATGGTGGTGGAGATGCACACAGCCACTGGACGTGACCGCCTGATTCGGTTGTTCGATCATCTGCTATCGGGTATGGATCGCATCGGTCATTTGAAGGCGGTGGTTGAAGGTTACGGTAAAATCAGCTTCACCGCCATCGCCGCCGAAGACTGGCAAGAGCAGGTCCCGCAGATCGACACGGATACGTTCAGGCTGCTGCTCAACGCCCGTGTGGAGACCGGCGCGGCGGTCCTGGAAGATCGGGTCCGGGCGGCCCTGGCGGCCTGCGGAGCCGAGTACACTATCGTGGAGTCGGCGGCCTTCCATCCGGGCTTCCCATCACCGACGCACCGCTATCCTGCTTGACCGGGTGTATTACTTGCAGGCACAATAGGTGACAGACATAAGACGAGGAGCAATTCGATGATAACGGTGGATGTGAAGTTGAATATCTCGGACGATGTGTTGGCCCAGCTTCAGGAGCAGGCCAACAGCCGCAATGTCTCACTGGATGTGGTGGTCAGCGATGTGCTGGCCGACTACTTCGAGGAGCCGTTCGAGGACCCGACGGAAGAGGAGATCATTGCGAGCATTCGGCAAGGACTGAAGGAGGCACTCGCCGGGAACCATCGTCCGGCGCACGAAGTCCTGGATGAGATAGAACGCGAACTGTCTGACGATGCCAACACAGGTTAATATTGGTGCGTTGGCAGCAAAGGATATTCGCAATCTCCAACGCAAGTATCCGGCGGTTTCTGCTGAGGTTCGTAAGCTGATCTTCCGATTAGAGGCCGACGAACGTCCCGGCGACAAAGTGCCTGGTGTAGGCTACGATGTCTACAAGGTGCGATTGCCAAATCCATCGGCACAGCGCGGCAAGAGCGGTGGATTTCGCGTCATTTACTATGTGCGGCTGGCCGACTATATCGTCCTGGT
>CAYQJO010000297.1:0-2286 GCA_964417785.1 uncultured Anaerolineaceae bacterium
ACGGCGGCGGCGAATCTGCTGCACTTAGCGCGGCTGACGCTGCTCAATGAGATGTCGAACACGTATAAGCGCGAGAAGCTGTCCGCTGCCGAACGTTATCTGGAATATGCAAAGGGCTGGCTGAAGCTGGAATAGATCGGCTACCGGGACACATCAAGAACCCGTCCCTGTGTGGGGATGGGTTTCGCTGTTCACGATGTCGCGTTATCGCTACAGGTATTACTGCCGATATTGGCGTTTTCAATTGCCTGATAAACCGCGATCATAGCGTCAATGTCATACAGTGGGACTTCCTCGCCCCATTCAACCAGCGTTTCACACGGCTCGATGACAAGCTGCTGGCGATAGGTTTCGAACGTCTCGAGTTCGATTTGCAGATAGCTCGCGGCCTGCCGTGCCGTCTTGGGGTATGGTTTTTTGACGGGACGCAAACCCACCTCTGTGGCCTTTTGCGTGGCGCGTTTTTGCTCCCGCTTGTGGCGCTGTAGGTCTTGATTGCAGCTCTTGCAGATATGCTCCCGACGCCCCTTGCCACCAAATTTCTCATTGGCGCGGTACCGCTGGCACACCTTGCAGTAGTGACCCTGACGTTGTTGTTTGCCCATTATGAATTCCAGATTACTCTGAACATCCGGATTGTAGCATAGCCGTTTTTGCCAGCGCTGCCTTGCAGCAGCGCCGTCGTCCCACGGGACGACCGGCCCATCGGTCCCAGTCCGTCTGACGGCCCGTGTCGGACGTAGACAGGGGATTGGTGCAGAGAGTGTCTGTCGCGGCACCGATGGGCAGCGAGCTAAAACACGCTCGCTCCTCTGGCCGGAGGGGCCGGTGCGCCACGCTCACGTGACGCACCGCTGACCTCACACGGGGGTGTGGGCCAGCGCGTCGGCGCGATTCACCACGCCGACCGAACGCACTTGCGGTGCGTTCGAGGGCAATGCCTACCCCATTTCCGTTCCATTGTCGAATTCCACCGCAGGCGGCAGTTCGCCAATGACGATAACGTGGTGGCGGGCGCGGGACAGGCCCACATACAGCAGTTGATCCTGCTTTTCCGAATGCAGCTTGTGGAGTTCCGTGAGAATGACAACAGCACTTTCCAGCCCCTTGTAGCTGTAGATCGTGCAGATCCGTGCCGCCATTGGCATCTCGGTGTCGAGTTGCCACGTAACGATGAAGTTACCCAGTTGATCGTCGTCATCCCACTGACTACGCTTTTTGCTGGCTGGCGTGAGGATGACAATCTCCTCGGGGGCAATGCCTTCTTCGTTTACCAGCCGATGCAGCACGCGTTGGAGTTCGCGGCGTTGATCGGCCTTTTTGGTGGCGGGAATGATCTCGACGGGCCGACCTTCCGGACCGATGCACTGAATGTCTGTGTCACGGGAGTAGGGCTTCAGGCGCTCATGGATATGCTGTGTGTTGCGGAGATTCTCGTCCAGGTAGAGCGGGGCACCATCCAGCGGCACCTGACTGATCTGGGTGAAGATGCGTTGGTTATCATCGAAGAAGACATAGAACACACCAGTGTCAGTATCCCGCAGCGTATCCATCAGACCGATCCACCAGGTGTCTTCGAAGTCCTGGCCCTCATCAACAACGATGGCATCATACAGCAAGTTAGGATCGCCATCCGGTGCGTGTAGGACGCTGGTAGCGTCCATTAACAGATCGGCTGCCTGCTCGTAGAAATTGGACCCACGTGGCATAGGAATGCGTGCGCGGTGGATCATATGCCCCACCAGCCCATGAAACGTCAGCACGTCAATGTGCTCGTGCTGGAGCCGCCCCTTGACCCATTCTGCGAGATTGCTGTTATAGCAAACGAACAGCACACGATCCCCGCTTTCTGCGAGTTGGGTCGCTTTCTCCATGGCCAGCAGGGTCTTGCCCGTGCCAGCCCCGCCAATCACCGCCGCCCGCCGCTGGTACCGAAGCATCTTCAGGATTTTGAACTGCTGCTGCGTGAGTTCTTCGATTTTGCGATTCTCGCGGGCGAACTGCTCAACGATGCGCGGCTGTAGGCGGCGCGTGGGCACCAGCAGATCGACCAGCGCCTGCACCGCCCGTGCCCCATCCATGTGGCGGTTGTCGCCGTCGGCGCGCTGCTTCCAGTACTCGAAGATCGCAAGCAGCCGACCGGCGATATCGTCCAGGTGGGTGATGTCCAGGAAGATGGCCTGGGGGCAGTCGGGGCGGATGCTCTGTGTAACCTGCGAGTCGGGAAGGGCCACCGCCGGGAACAGGGCATAGTTGACCGGGTTGCCCCTGAGCTGATCTTCCAGC
>CAYQJO010000297.1:2386-5113 GCA_964417785.1 uncultured Anaerolineaceae bacterium
CAGGGCATAGTTGACCGGGTTGCCCCTGAGCTGATCTTCCAGCCAGCGCCGCAGTTCGCGCCGGTTGCGTTCCGCCTGCTCACACGGGTCTTTGATGGGATGCGTGTGGCCGTTGCGGCTGGTGCTGTACCACGCGCCGTTCTCGATGCGGATATAGCCGCCTTTGACTTCCATCACCAGCACGCCGTAGCCCGGATGCGCGATGAGGAAGTCGATTTCACCGACGGTGCCCAGCGTGCGTGCAAACCACTTGACTGCGTGCATCACCGTGAACGGCTCTGGCAGCTTGTCGAATGCCTGATACAGCGCGAGTTCGGCGTCGCTTGTCGTGTCGTCGGAGCCAGCGCCACGATGCACCCTGCTGCGATAGAACCCTTGCAGATAGCCGACCGTCAGCCCTTCCGGGCGGCGGTTGAGTTCACGGATGCCAAGCGTGGTGATGCGAAACGTGTCGTCCATGCTGTCATTGGGATGCGCCTGCTTTTCAACGAAGCCCGCCTTACAGAAGTGAACGTCGCACCACGCCAACCGGCTGACCAGCGTGAACTGGCTGCCGCTCATCTGCTGGGCTTCTTCCTCGGTGATGTTGAAGTGCCTGGCCAGCTTGAACATCAACTCGGAGCGCGTGTAGGTGTTGCCGTCGCTGAGGGTGGTGAGGAAGGGGAGCAGGAAGTCGTTTTGGGAGGGTATGGGCATGATCTATTCTTTCTTGCAGGGATAATTATTGGCTGCCTGTTCACCCAACCGCTGCTTCACACGCTCATCGTCGTTGTGCCGCAGCACGACAACGGTGGTGCGTCCTTCGGGTGTCAGCCCGGTGAGGGTGGCATCGGGTTGAAGCTGGAAGTGATCGTCCCAGGCTTGCTGGCGCGGGTGATAAAGGGCGGTTGGATTTCCGGTTGTTGGATCAAATGCGGCCACGTTCGTGCCCTTAAAGGCGTTGCAGTCAGGGCAGGCGAGGCATAAATTGTCGTCGTTATCGGTGCCGCCATGTTTGATTGCGATGATATGATCGACGTGGAAGCGGGCAAAACTCGCCGTTTGTGCCAGACGGCAATACTCACAGCATTCACCAGCGCGTTCCCGGACGGCCTGTTTTTGTAGGTTACTCAGGCTCATCCGACGCTCGTTTCAATTTGAGCCTCATCTTGGTTTTGAGCATGGAAAACATCTGATTCGCATTCAGGAAGCGCTCAAGCTCCTCCCGTTCGGACGGTGTGATGTCGCCCTGGCCGTTTTTGTCCAGCAGTTCATCGAGCCGCGTTTGCAAATCCTCCGGCATGTAGTAGTCGATGATTTCCTGCGGGGAGGGTTCCGTTGCCAGGAAGTCGGTAATCACGTCGAAGACGGTGCGTGTGGGTGTGTTCTGCATGATGGCTCTCCGCTAACGGTTCACTTTCATTCTATCATCACCTGGGCTTCGTCTTCGCTGATGCCGAAGTGCTTTGCCAGCCGGAACGTGAGTTCGGCGCGGGTGTGGGTGCCACCATCGCTGAGGATGGTGAGAAAGGGGAGCAGGAAGTCGTTCTGTGAGGGGATGGGCATAGGCTATTCTTTCTGGCAGGGGTATTCGTTGATGCTCATAGCAAACTGCCGATATTGTACGCGGCGCTCATCATTGATCTTCATCACTTCAATGGTAACGCGACCTTCAGGCGTTTTTCCGTTCAAGGTTGCATCCGGGTTGATCTGAAAGTGGTCATCCCAGGCTTGCTTGCGCGGGTCAAATAGAAATGTCGCTGCGCCTGTAACGGGGTCTGCTGCTGCCAGGTTCGAGCCTTTGAACGAATTACACTGGAAGCAAGACAAGCATAAATTGTCCAGGTCATCCGTGCCACGATGCTTGACAGGCACAATGTGATCGACGTGGAAGGGTGAGGTCGCATCAGTTTGCAGCAGGCGACAGTATTCACAGCAGCCGCCAGCGCGTTCAATGACTGCCTGACGCTGAGATGCTGTGACGGTCATTTGGCCTCACGCTGTTGTTTGAGTTTGATCCGCATTTTGATCTTGAGCAGCGACATCATCTGGTCCATGCGGGCAAAATCCATCATTTCGTCGTGTTCTTCCGGTGTGAGTTCGCCTTCGCCGTTTTTGTCGAGCAGTTCATGGGCGCGGGCTTGCAGGTCTTCCGGCAGTTCATAGGCGACAATCTCTTCTGGCGTCGGATTTGTCGCCAAAAAGTCGGTAATTTCACCAAATACAGTGCGAATCGGTGTGTTCTGCATACGGGTTTCTCCGTTACTGACCTGACTTCATTCTATCATTACTTGCGGGTATCTTCGTGCGCCACATCGGGACTCGCAGGCCCCGGACTGAGCCACGTCGCCCACTGGGACACATCCGGCACGTCATACGTAATAAGTCCCTCGCCCTCTGGGAGAGGGGTTTGGGGTGAGGGCTGCTTCGGTGCCGGGACAGCCATCGTCGGCAGACCCGCCATTTGATCGTACATCTCCAGGATCACGCGCTTGGTGATGTACTCGCCGCCTTCGTTGCCCTCATCCCCCCGCCCTTCTCCCAAGTGGAGAAGGGAGCTATCGTCGTCCTGTGAAGTCCCTCGCCCCTTGGGAGAGGGATTTAGGGTGAGGGCCGTCCGCGCAATGTCCTTGCGCTTCACAATCGGGAATGTCTCCATGATGTAGTCGGCGTCGTCGCGGCTGATCTGATAGAGGTGGAAGTAGAGCGCGTCCAGTTCGCAGCGCATGAGGAAGCGCCGTTCCTCGT
>CAYQJO010000298.1:0-5036 GCA_964417785.1 uncultured Anaerolineaceae bacterium
CGACCACCGAGATCTACACTCTTTCCCTACACGACGCTCTTCCGATCTACTGTAGAAGCCAACGCCTTCCTGCACCATATGGTGCGGCGGATGGTTGGCTTACAGATTGATGTAGGGTTAAATCGGATAACCGTCGAGGATTTTACCGCCTGCTTCCGATCTGCGGACCTGTCGCGGGTGCGAACTATCGCGCCGCCCCAGGGTTTAATCCTCGAAAAAGTCCGTTATGAAGAATCCGTTTCGCAAAATCGCTGCCGGGACAGTGGACAAATCGAAGCGTAATGACCGATTGCAGGCGGAGCGTTGGCCCGCCGGAGGAAAAAAGATGAGACAGAAGACCTATTCAGCCAAACCCAGCGATATTCAACGTCGCTGGTGGATAGTGGACGCTGAGGGCCAGACACTCGGACGTCTGGCGTCCAAAATTTCGCCCTACCTGACCGGTAAGAACAAACCAATTTACTCCCCCAATCTGGATACCGGCGATTATGTGATCGTCATCAACTGCGACAAGATCGTTGTCACTGGCAATCGCCTGGATAGCAAGCTGTATCGCCGCTATTCTGGCTATCCCGGTGGCCTGCGCTCGGTTAGTTTGCGCGAGATGATGGATAAGCACCCGGAGCGCGTCATCAAGTTCGCCGTGAAGGGTATGCTGCCGAGTACGACATTGGGACGCCAGATGCTCAAGAAGCTGAAGGTTTACACCGGTAGTGAGCATCCCCATGCCGCCCAGAAACCCGAAATCCTGGAATTGTAGAGGGAATGTGAGCCATGTCTGCACAATATTATGAAGGTATCGGACGGCGCAAGCGGGCGACTGCGCGTGTGCGCTTGTTCCCCGGCGGCACCGGCAATATGGTGATTAACGATGTGGATGCCCGCGACTATCTGCCGCGTGCTGGTGATGTCGAGATCATGCTGGCACCGTTGTCCGACATCGGGCAGGAAGCCAGCTATGACATCACCGTCCATGTGAACGGCGGTGGCGTCAGCGGCCAGCGTGACGCGATTTTGCTGGGTGTTGCCCGCGCACTGGTCAAGATCGACCCCGATATGCGTGCGCGTCTGAAAGATGGCGGCTATCTCTCCCGCGATCCGCGTGTGAAGGAACGCAAGAAGCCCGGTCTCAAGCGTGCGCGTAAGGCCCCGACCTACACCAAACGCTAGATTACACGAACAGGCGGCAGCATATGCCGCCTGTTTTTGTTTGTGCGAAAGGGATGTAACCCATGACCCTGACGATAGTCGGACTCGGTCCCGGTGATGTGGATGATCTGTCGCGGAAAGCGTGGCGTGTTCTCAAACAGGCGCAGACAATCTATTTGCGGACGGCGCAGCATGGCTGTGTGAAATGTCTGCCGCAAACTGGCGCGATTTATCATAGTTTTGACGAGCTATACGAGAGCGCCGACGACTTCGATGCCGTTTACCAGCAGATTGTCGAGACGCTGTTGGCGGCGGCCCGGTCGGGTGATGTGGTGTATGCGGTGCCGGGAGACCCGCTGGTGGGCGAATCGACGACGGCCTATATCCTGGAACGGGCTGATGTGGAGATCGTCAACGGCATCAGCTTTGTCGAGCCGACTCTCAAGCTGGTGGGTGTGGATGCACTGGACGGCCTGCAAATCCTGGATGGAATCGAGATTGCCGGTTACCACCATCCACCGATCAACCCGGATTACCCGGCGCTGGTGGGGCAGGTTTTCAACCGGCGGTTGGCGTCGGATGTTAAGCTGACGTTGATGAACCAGTATCCGGATGATTTTCCGGTGCGGTTGGTCCATGCTTCCGGGACGCCGGAGGCTGAAGCGGAAGACCTGCCGTTATATGAGATCGACCGCAGCGAGAAGATCGGCCACATGACCTCGCTGTATGTCCCGGCGCTGGCGCAAATGTCCAGTTTTGAGCAGTTCCAGGAGATTATCGCGCATCTTCGCGCACCGGAGGGCTGCCCCTGGGATCGCAAGCAGACGCACCAGTCGCTGCGGCAGTATTTGCTGGAAGAGGCGTATGAGGTGCTGGAAGCGATTGACGCGGGTGACACCGATGAGCTTTACCGCGAACTGGGCGATTTGCTGCTGCAAATTGTGCTGCATACGCAGATTGCCATCGATGAGGGCGAGTTTTACATGAGCGATGTCATCCGGCATATCAATGCCAAGATGGTGCGGCGGCACCCGCATGTTTTTGCCACCACCGAGGTTGATGGCGCGGATGAGGTGGTGACGAACTGGCAGGCGATCAAGCAGCAGGAGAAGGCGGAGAACGGCGCAGGGCTGGAGTCGCTGCTGGCAAGCATCCCGAAGGCGCTGCCGGCGCTGTTGTGGGCGTATCAGGCGCAGGACCGGGCGGCACGGGTGGGCTTTGATTGGCCGCAGATCGAGAATGTGCGCGAGAAGATTGTGGAGGAGTTGGAGGAGGTGCTGGCGGCACCCGATGAGGCGGCACAGCAGGCGGAATTAGGCGATTTGCTGTTTGTGATGGTCAATTGGGCGCGGTGGCTCAAAATCGACCCGGAAAACGCTTTGCGGGAGGCGAATGCGAAATTTACGCGGCGGTTCCAGTACATTGAGGGGCGGGTGCGAGAACAGGGGCGCGAGATGGCGGATTTTACGCTGGCGGAGTTGGATGCTTACTGGGATGAGGCGAAGCGGTTGGGGTTGTGATGGCGCATCTGGCGGATTTATTGAGTAGCCGCCGAGTGTTGAAAACACATCGGCTACACATTGCCAGCCCACTGAAGGGGCTGGGGTGGATGGTCGGCGTTCAGAGTCCCGGTTCCATTTTTCCAGGGTGGGATTGGGATTCGAATTCTCCTATAAATTCTGGCCCAACTCACCTTATGTCGAGTCATCTGGTATGGGATAACCAGTGTTTTGTTCGTTCATGATAGCCTCCAATATTCTAATGTTATTATTTAGTGCATAGTCACTTTGCTGTCTTTAGCGTTAAGCAAATTGCCAGCATTATAGGCTTATTTTATAATTCATCTTTATCATGCTGTCTGTGGCAATCGTGGACAGGGTTTGGGAGAAACGATGGGGGACATTAAGCTATTTCGCGTCAGTACGGCAGGCGTGCAAGAATTGACCGGACAATCGGTTACGGTGGAAAAATCGCTGCAAAACCTAATCGAAGGTCATCTCGAAGACCTGCTTGGGGTACGCTTTCTGGCATCCGAATACACCACTGGTAAGACACACGGCGGTCGTATCGACACCCTGGGAATTGATGAGAATGGCTTTCCAGTCATCGTCGAGTACAAGCGATCACTCAATGAAAACGTGATCAATCAAGGGCTTTTTTATCTCAACTGGCTGCTCGACCATCGGGGCGAGTTTGAATTGATGGTCATGAAGCAATATGGGCGCGAATCCGCTGAACAGATCGAATGGGCCAATCCACGTCTGTTGTGTATTGCTGGAGATTTCACAAAATACGATGAACACGCGGTACAACAGATCAACCGGACTATAGAGTTGATTCGTTATCGCACATACGGCGATGATTTGCTTCTGCTTGAGTTGGTCAACGCGGTCTCCGTCCCCAATATACCTACTGAAGCAAAACCTTCAGCAGCAAAGAACAGCTATAAATCCGTCTCAGACTATCTGGAGCAGGCACCTACGTCATTGCAAAATCTCTTTGCTGATCTCGAAGCATTCATACTGGCATTGGGTGATGACATTCAGAAGAAAACGCTACAGACGTACTTCGCTTACAAGCGCATCAAAAACTTTGCTTGCGTCGAGGTTCATCCTCAGACCCAGCAGTTACTCGTATACCTCAAAGTCAATCCAGACGGCGTGGAGCTTGAGGAAGGCTTCGTGCGTGATGTCCGCAAAATCGGACACTTTGGAACCGGCGATTTAGAAATCCGAATGGGTTCACGCGATGATCTGGAACGTGGAAAACCCCTGATTGAGGCAAGTTACTCGGCGAGTTGAGCAAACGAAGTTTTCTAACGAGACGTGGGTTAACGATAAGGGCAATAGATGGTTGAAAGCTCTTCAGCGTGGTGATGACGGAATTGACCAATTAGGGCAGTATTTAAACCTTGGCTAATCGGGTTACATTGAATTTGCCTGGAAGTTACAAAGGGTTGAAAATGAAGTATGAAATACAGTTGGACCATCCTCTCCCTATGGGCATATCGATGGATACTGTTGAAATTGGAGAAAACACCAGAATACTCACAACAGCGTTCTTCAAAGACACAGATGGACATGATTTCTTCGAGACTCTTAAGACATTTGAGAGATTGTTCCTTGGTCCGTTCAAGAGCGAAGGGAATAATTTATCCGGTATCGACAACGTTTTGGTTTTAATGGTGAAAAATATCTGTACGGTTTATATTAATGAATGCAAATTTATTATAAATGCTATTGCACAGAGAAATCTGAGTTCAGGTGAGCCAATTACACGAAATGACATTCTGGGTGTTCGAAGTCTTGCGATTCAGAATATTATCATCCCAGATGATGTTGGCATCATTTTATTCTTCTCCATCGGATGGCGGCGAGGTCTTTTCTTTGATTGTCGTCCTAATTCTGGCGCGAATCTCCACAACATCCATCAAGTTATGGGTAGGCATTATGAATCTCTTTTATACGATGATATTCAACACCTAACCGAGAATTTGTGGAACTCAATATTTGAAGTAGGCTGGTTTCCCTTTTTGAGCTTGTTTGGACCAAGAGAGGATAAATTCAAGCGGTTGTTGTTACGCGCTGCTGAAGGTAAGCCAATCGACATTGCGGAAAATGAATTGTTAGCTTCATTTGATGAAGTGGCTTTAAAGGAAATAGAAACCCGTCTGATAAAGACAAAAGTCTTTGAACCTCATATGGAGATTTTTGCGACAGGACTCGAAAGATATTTGAGCCGAGACTATGTGTCTTGTATTAGTACGATTTGGCCTCGGATTGAAGGAATTTTACGATATGCCTATGGCCTTGAGTCGAATTCACGCCTGAAAGCATTACTGGACGGTATGCGTAAAGAACTGGATGAACACTCGACAGTGTTATCAG
>CAYQJO010000299.1:0-5003 GCA_964417785.1 uncultured Anaerolineaceae bacterium
ACCCGGTTGCATATCGCGGTAAACACAAACCGATGATGAGAAGAAATACCGTCCAACACCCATTTCCGCCGCGTTGTGGACCATATGAATATTGATGAGAGCGCTGTTATGCATAATGTCGCACTCAGCCGAGTGAATGAAGCCCATACCACCCATATCCGCTGCAAGCTGGTAAACCTCATCGAACGTGCCATCTTTCAGAGTCAGCGCAGTTTTGCAGTTCGCCTCCTCACGCAAATCCAACTGAAAGAATTCATCTGCCTGTGTTGGAGCAAATTCATGCTGCTTGATGTCAACACCGCGCACCCAGTAGCCTTCACTTTTGAGCTTTTTCACCAGATGTCCGGCGATGAATCCACCTGCACCACACACCAGCGCTGTTTTCATTAATATTTACCTCTCACATGATAACTGATACAGGCAAAATACCGGATTTGTGGCAATTGTGCAAGCCCCGTAATATGATAGGCGTACAGGAATAAACAAGGGGGCTGCGTGACCGACTCTTTGCATGCGCAAACAGAACAATGGCTGCGAGAAATACTTGGCCCGCAGGCGCAATTTCGTGATGGACAATCGGACGCCATTGAAGCACTCGCCATCAAACGCCAGCGGGTGCTGGTCGTGCAACGTACCGGATGGGGCAAGAGTCTGGTATATTTCATGGCAACCCGCTTGCTGCGTGCCGAGGGATCAGGGCTGACCATTCTGGTGAGTCCTCTGCTGTCGTTGATGCGCAACCAGATCGACGCAGCTATACAGTGGGGACTGCGAGCAGCAACGATCAACAGTAACAACACCGATGACCATTCAGCGATTGAAGCTGCCGTGCTGCGTGACAAGATCGACATCCTGCTCATTTCGCCAGAACGACTTGCCAATGATCGCTTTCAGGCGCAGGTGTGGTCGAAGATTCGGGATCAAGTGGGGATGCTGGTCGTCGATGAAGTCCATTGTATCTCGGATTGGGGACATGACTTTCGCCCGAATTACCGCCGGCTAATGCGTTTGTTAGACGAAGTACCGCCGGACACACCGGTCATCGGCACCACCGCCACAGCTAACGACCGTGTCGTCCAGGATGTGATCGAGATTCTCGGCACCCAGGTTCATGTTCAGCGCGGCCCACTGACACGCGAGAGTCTATCGTTGTATGTCTATCCAGAACCACTGAGCGCCGCCACCCGATTAACGCTGCTATCCCACCTGCTCGGCAGCATTCCCGGCAGCGGAATCATCTACTGCACCACCACACGCGACTGTCGTCTGGTCGCCGATTGGCTGCGAGACGAAGGATTCAACGTCAAACCCTACTTCGCCGATGTCGAAGCCGTCGAGTCTGAAACCCGCGAAGAACTGGAACAACAGCTTATGCACAATCAGGTCAAAGCGCTGGTATCCAGCGTGGCGTTGGGCATGGGCTTCGACAAGAGCGATCTGCATTTCGTCATCCATTACCAGCTTCCCGGCAACATCATCAGTTACTACCAGCAAATCGGTCGCGCCGGACGCGGGATCGACAAGGCGTATATCATCCTCATGCACGGCCCCGGCGATGAAGACATCCAGCAGTATTTCATCGAAACGGCTTTTCCCACACCAAAACAGGTCAACGAGGTCATCAATGCGCTGCGCCAGAAACCACAATCTCGCCATGCCTTGCAGCACGAGGTCAACGCCCGCGTGTCAGTTCTGGAAAAAATCACGACCCATCTGGAAGTCGAAGGCATCATCGAAAAGCACAACCGCGACTACGTACTGGTGAAGCCCAACGCCCAACCTGATTATTTGCGCTGGAATGCGGTTACGCAGACACGCTATGCGGAACTTCGCCATATGCAGGCATATGCACGGGAACAGGGTTGTCTTATGCACTTCATTGCTGCTGCTCTCGATGATCCGCAGGCGCAGCGATGCGGTCGCTGTAAGAACTGTACCGGTGTGGAGAGCAAGTTTCAGCCGGATGCAGCGGCAATATCCCGCGCCCAGACCTTTTTACGCGATGCCAAACCACTGTTTCTTGAACCACGCAAGCGCTGGCCTTCCGGATTGCCCAACATCAAAAAGACGACTGATATTCACGTTAATCGGCTGGGGCTGGCTGCCTGTCTGCTTTACGATGAAGTTTACGGCGCATATGTGCGTCAAATCCGCAATCATGGCGGACAGTACGACAATGATCTGGTCGATGTCTGCGCGGCGGCACTTCAGGCGCACTGGCAGACCCTATCTATACTACCCGACATCATCGTGCCGGTCCCGTCCTTGCGCCGCCCCACCCTGGTAGCAGATTTCGCCACACGCCTCGGACAAAAAATCAGTCTGCCGGTGGTTCATGGGATTGAACACCGCACACAACATCCACCCCAGGCCGACATGCAAAACAGTTACCAGCAAGCGGCCAACTTGCTCGACCGATTTTCCGTACATATGCCATTGCAGGGACAGGCCATACTGTTGGTGGACGATCTTGCGGATTCACGGTGGACTCTGACCGTTCTGGGCGACTTGCTGCAACGACAGGGGGCCAGCGCCGTCTATCCCTTTGCCATCGCCACAACGAATACGGGTGACTGGTAATAACCACTTGCATCCCGATTTCAGCGTGTTACACTCTGTTCAATTGGTAACGCCGTTTGCGACTGCCACGAAACAAATTTAACTATCCCTTAACATATACATATTCTGCCGATAAATTTACCCTGTTAACATCCGCTTCAGTCAGTGTTACGTTTGTAAAGTATCGGCTAGTGTTTGGATTGTTGTAGTGGCAACCAAGACTTCATCGGTAACCATGCGAAACCGTTTAATCGCACGTCTGCTGCCAGAAGGAATGACTCTGCGCGATAACGTCGCCGGGTGGTTGTTCGTCTCACCATCGGTTTTCCTTATTCTCATCTTCGGCATTTTCCCCATTTTTTACGCAGTTTACATGAGTATGCACCGCTGGCGCATCCAGAAGGGGCGCTTCCTGGGCCTGGATAACTTTACGGATGTTATCGGCGATTGGGGTGGCGCTTTCCTGTTTATCATAGGATTCATCTTGCTGTACTGCGCCTATGTCATGTGGACGGTGGCCTTTTCCGACGGTCGTAAGGAAGAGCGGTTTCTCAGGACGATTTCAGCAATTCCGGGCCGTCTGCTTGGGATTGCTTCCGGCGCTATGGGTGCAGTGATACTTGTATTTAGCCTCCTCTTTAGCTTGTTAAGCCACACCGACGAAACCGGCATTCAGCAGAGTGAAGCCATGCTTTTGGCTGCCGGTATGGTGATCGGTGGGATTGCCCTGTACTATGGCGCGGGGGCCTTGTGGAAGCACATTCTGGAAGCGCGAGAAGACCCGCCGGTACTGCTGCGTGTGATGGTTGCCTTCGTGGTGATGGGCATCGCCATGTACATGATTGTGGTCGGCTACACGCGCATGATTGACCTGGGCCACGAAGACTTCCTGCACGGCCTGACAATCACCTTCTGGTTTGCCTTCAGCAGTGTGCCAGTGCAGCTTGCCTTGGGTCTGGTGCTGGCCTACGTCCTGTTCCAGAGTATCAAGGGCAAGCAGTGGTATCGTATGATCTTCTTTCTGCCCTATGTAGCACCGGATGTGGCGATGGCAGTGGTCTTCCGTGTGGTGTTCAGCCCCAGGGATAACTCCCTTGCCAATCAGGTGATCGGCATCTTCGGGATTGAACCGCAGCGATGGGTACAGGAAGATGAATTCTTCGTCAACGCGATTTTTGGCCTCAACCTGGATGGCTTCATCGCCGGACCGAGTATGGCACTCATCTCCATTGTACTGCTTGGCATCTGGAAGTATGTCGGCTATAACGCTGTGATCTTCCTGGCCGGTTTGGGATCAATCCCTAAAGACCTGTATGAGGCGGCAAAAGTAGACGGCGGTACGGAGTGGCACCTCTTCCGCCATATCACGCTGCCGCTGCTCTCACCGGTGACGTTCTATCTGGCGATCCTGGCCTTTATTGGGACATTCAAAGCGTTTAACAGCATTTATGTGATGCGTGATCCATTCGCCGGTGGCACCGTCGATGTCGCCAGTATTGTCGTATTCGATACCTTCTACAAGGCCAGCCGCTTCGGACTGGCAGCGGCCCAGGCGATTGTGCTGTTCTTCGTCATTCTGTCGCTCACCCAGGTACTGCGAAACGTGTTTGAAAAGCGGGTGTTCTATGGCTGATACCGTCTCACCCCCTGGTGTGACCTCTATGAACTCGGCGGAATTCGACCGCCGTATCGCACGAACGCGCATGGCTCGCACCATTGGTCAGTATGTGTTGTATACATTCCTGACGCTGTTCGCATTTGCAGCGATGGTACCCTTCCTGTGGATGATCTCCACTTCGCTGATGACCCTCGGCGAGACACTGAACAATCGCTGGCTGCCAGTAACACCCCAGTTCGATAACTACATCGAAGCCTGGGAAGGGGCTGATTTTGCCATCTATTTCTGGAACAGCGTGATTATCACGACCGTATCCATCGCTGGCTTGCTGTTTACATCCATCACTGCCGGATATGCCTTCGCACGCATCAACTTTGTCGGGCGTAATGTCGTCTTCACAGCACTGCTGGCGACTCTCATGATTCCGGAATCAGTTATCATGATACCAAATTTTCTGACGGTAACAGGTAATATCTTTCCGCTGCCGCAAGTAGGCCGGGCAGAACAGGCATTCATCGATTTCGGCGGTTCCTGGATGAATATGCTCCCTGCGCTGACAGTGCCTTTCTTCGCAAATGCATTCAGCATCTTCTTGCTGCGCCAGTTCTTCGCGCAGATTCCGGCAGAACTCTGGGATGCTGCCCGCATTGATGGTTCCGGTCATGTCCGGTTCTTGGTCCAGATTTGCCTGCCCATTGTGCGTCCAGCGATTATGACTGTCGCCTTGTTGACATTTATCGCATCATGGAACGCTTTTTTATGGCCGCTGCTGGTCACGACCTCTCAGGAATGGCGTCCTCTGGTTGTGGGTCTGTACAACTTCCAG